>JBKJRD010000022.1:0-2778 GCA_046594885.1 Methylotenera sp.
ATAGCGAGCGCCGCATAGGCGAACGCGGTGGCTCCGTGACCCCAGAAACTTAGAAAAGGCAAAACCGCGTCCATTACCGCGCGCCCTCCGGCCAGAGCACTACCCGGATCGTCTGCAACAGGATCAATATGTCGAGAAACGGCGTATAGTTTTTGGCGTAATAGAGATCATATTCGAGCTTGTGCCGCGAATCCTCGATCGACGCGCCGTAAGGATAATTGACCTGAGCCCAGCCGGTTATGCCCGGTTTCACCATATGGCGTTCGGCGTAATAGGAAAGCTGCTGTTCGAGATCGGCCACGAATTCCGGCCGCTCGGGACGCGGACCGACGAAGCTCATTTCGCCCTTCAGGACATTCCAGGTTTGCGGCAGTTCATCGATGCGTACTTTGCGGATGAATTTGCCGATCCGGGTGATGCGCGGATCGTCGAGCGAAGCCCACACCGCATTTCCCTCAACTTCGGCATCGCTTCGCATCGACCGCAATTTCAGCACGCTATAGGGTTGGCCGAACAGCCCGACGCGGATCTGTCGGTAGAAGGCGGGACCCTTGCTTTCCAGCTTCACCAATATCGCAAATAGAATGACGATGGGCATGGTGGCCGCCAGCAAAATCGAACTTGCGATAACGTCAAATAACCGTTTGGCGATTCCCGACAGCCGTCTGCCTGACGAGAACCCATCGGAGAATATCAGCCAGCTTGGGTTGACACTATCGAGGTCAACCCGCCCGGTCTCGCGCTCCAGAAAGCTCGATATTTCATTGACGTGAACCCCGGTAGTTTTAATCCGCAACAGATCATCGAGCGGTATCGCGTTGCGCCGTTCCTCGAGCGCCAGCACAACTTCGCTCGCACCCATTTTGACGACGAAATCGGCCAGATTGTATATCGCATCGCGGTTAATCGCCTCGGGGATCACGCGCTTGTTCTCGTTCATCGCAATGTAGCCAACGACGACAAATCCCGAACCCGGCTTAGCTTCAAGCTCCTTAATCCGCTGCGCCCGTTTGCCTGCACCAAGCACCAGCAATCGCCGTTTGAACCCTTCGCCGCCGACCAGCGTGCCGAGCACCGCCCGGCTGCCCGCCAGATACACAAACGCCAGTACCATCGCGTACAACGAATTCGAGCGCCAGAGCGTCATCCCCGGCATTGCGAATGCCATCATCGACTGAAAAATTACCCCGAGCGAAACCGCCACCAGCAATCGCGCAATCGCAAAACGAAGCGACTGCAACGCGTCAGGCCCGTACACCCCAACCGCCATCGCCGCGACCTGAACCGATAGCGCAAAGGTAAGCAACTGGCCGAAGCGGTTGCCGATATAATCGACATGCATCCCGATCTGGTTGGCTCGTATCACCCATGCGGTTTCTGCCGCCGCAACCAGCAGGAAAAAATCGACCAGCGCCAGAAACAGCACCGCATACGGAATATAATGTTTGAAGAGCCGGATCATAAGTCGATGTTCTAGCCACCAAAGGTAAAGTGTCGCTTAATTTTACACTTTTTGGCTAAGTTCATGGAACAAATGTATATTTGCGACGATTTCCCATACTGGCGCGGCGGTCCCAACATCGCTAGACACAAAGCCGATCAAGGAACCTATTTTGCTCATCACTCCAGTTATCCTGTCAGGCGGCGGCGGCACACGCTTGTGGCCGCTATCGACCCCGCAAAGCCCCAAACAGTTTCTGGCTCTGACGGGTGAGCTGACAATGTTCCAGATGACTGCGCAGCGTGTCACCGACCGTGCCAAGTTCACTGCACCGATCATCGTCGCCAACGCTGCTCACGCGGAAATCGTCAAGGCACAGCTTGCCGCAATCGGTATCACCGACGCGACGGTGCTGCTTGAGCCCTGCGCGCGCAACACCGCGCCCGCAATCGCGCTTGCGGCACTTGCCGTTGCTGACCCCAAATCCCCCATACTGGTAATGCCGAGCGATCATGTCATCGGCGACGCGTCCGCCTTCGCTGCCGCTACCGCCGCGCTGCTGCCGCTTGTCGAAGACGGCTGGCTAGCGACCTATGGCATCACCCCGACCGGCCCCGAAACCGGCTATGGCTATATCCAGTTCGGCGATGTCGAGGCCGAAGGCGTCCATTCGGTCGCCCGCTTCGTCGAAAAGCCCGACGCCGCACGAGCCGCCGAAATGATCGCCAGCGGCGACCATGTCTGGAACGGCGGTATTTTCCTGTTCCGTGCCGACATCTATCTCGGCGTACTCGCGGTCCACGCCCCCGAAATGCTAGCCCCAGCTCAGGCCGCCATGGCCAAAGCCGAGCGCCGCGACAACCAAATCCACCCCGACCCAACCGAATTCGCCGCCTGTGCGTCGGACAGCATCGACTATGCGGTGATGGAAAAAGCAGACCGCGTCGCCGTCGCCCCGGTCAGCATGGGCTGGTCCGACGTCGGCAGCTGGGATTCGCTCCACGAAATCGGCGACAAGGACGATGGCGGCAACACCACCATCGGCGAAGTGCGGCTATCCGAGGCAACCGGCAACCTGATCCACGCCGACGGCGTCCGCGTGTCGGTGCATGGGGTCGATGACTTGATAGTGGTGGCGAACGGAAACGAAGTGTTGATTTTGCCGAGGGGGACGAGTCAAAAGGTTCGCGATTTCGCGAAGGGTTAGATTAGCCCAAGTGCTTGCGCCTTGCCGATGGCATCGACCCGGTTTCGCGCGTCAAGCCGATCAAACAGGCCGTCGACGTGGAATTTGATCGTGGAGGGTGCGACCCCCAAGTCGAGCGCAATTTCCTTGT
>JBKJRD010000088.1:0-68565 GCA_046594885.1 Methylotenera sp.
ACCAACTATTGTGATTCATGATGTTTCAACCGCAGTGCATTGGCAATTACCGAAACCGAACTTAAACTCATCGCCAAAGCAGCGATCATGGGAGAGAGCAACCAACCTGTAAACGGATAAAGCACACCTGCAGCTAATGGCACACCTAACCCGTTATAAACAAATGCAAATCCTAAGTTTTGTTTCATATTGGCAATGGTATCTTCAGAAATGGTTCGCGTTTGCGCAATACCACGCAAGTCTCCTTTAACGAGTGTGACTTGTGCACTATTCATTGCGACGTCAGTACCCGTACCCATTGCCACACCCACATCCGCTTTGGCTAACGCAGGGGCATCGTTAATACCATCTCCTGCCATTGCCACAATGTGTCCTTCACGCTGTAACTTTTCTACCAATGCAAGTTTGTCTGCAGGCTTAACTTCTCCGTAAACTTCATCAATACCCAACTTGGCGGCCACTGACTTTGCCGTCATCAATCCATCGCCTGTCGCCATAATGACGCGCATGCCAGATGCTTTTAAAGTTTCTAATGCCTCGGCTGTGCTTTCTTTAATTGGATCTGAAACGGATAGCAACCCTGCTACCTTAGCATCTACTGCTAGATACATCACACTTGCGCCTGTAGCACGCAATTCTTCTGCTTGTACATTTAATGATTCAATTTGAACATTAAGTTGAGTCATCAACGCAGTATTACCTAGCGCCAGTTGCCTACCATTAACACTACCTCTCACTCCAATACCCGTACTGGATTCAAAGCCTTCAACTTTATCAATCACCAAACCCTTTTCACGTGCGGCTTTCACAATGGCATCAGCTAAAGGATGCTCACTCCCTTGGTCAAGACTGGCTGCTAGGCAAAGTACTTCGTCTTCGCTATAGCCTGACTCTGCTACGGCGAGATTAAAGCGCGGTTTACCTTCAGTGAGCGTACCAGTCTTGTCTACGATTAAAGTATCCACTTTGCGGAAGTTTTCAATGGCAGCTGCATCGCGGAACAGAATACCTTGCGTTGCAGCCTTACCTGTAGCGACCATAATGGACATTGGCGTAGCTAAACCAAGCGCACAAGGACAGGCTATGATGAGGACAGCGACTGCGTTGATTAAGCCAAATACCCAACTAGGCTCTGGCCCAAAAAACCCCCAAACGACAAAAGTCAGCAGTGCAATAGCAACAACAGTGATAACAAAATAACCAGCCACTTGATCTGCCATGCGTTGCATGGGCGCTTTGGAACGTTGCGCCTGGATGACCATCTGCACAATACTAGCCAATACGGTTTGCGAACCTACTTTTTCTGAACGCATGACCAATGCGCCGTTGGTATTTAATGTGGCACCAATCAGCTTATCACCAATACCTTTTGTGACTGGCATCGGTTCTCCTGTGAGCATGGATTCATCCACGGCGCTACCACCCTCAGTCACCACGCCATCAACAGGGATTTTTTCGCCTGGACGTATCCGTAACATGTCACCCACATGCACATGGGTGAGAGGCACATCTTCTTCAATGCCATTTGCATTAATCCTACGAGCAGTTTTAGGTGATAAACCAAGCAAGGATTTAATGGCAGCTGAAGTTTGTGAACGTGCTTTAAGTTCTAAAATTTGACCAAGTAACGTGAGTGAAATAATGACTGCCGCCGCTTCAAAATAGACGGCTACACGCCCCATCGCCATAAACGATGCAGGGAATACATTTGGTGCAACCGTAGCCACAACGCTATAAATAAATGCTGCTGCAGTGCCCAATCCTATTAATGTCCACATATTCGGGCTGCGATTAATTATTGACTGAAAACCGCGTTCAAAAAATGGCCAACCTGCCCACAACACGATAGGTAGCGACAGTACGAGTTCAATCCAGCTTTGCGTGACCATTTCAAACCATTGCATACGGTGTCCAACCATAGCCAAGAGTGTAACAATGATGGTAAGTGGTAGCGTCCAAATGAAACGTCGTTTAAAGTCCAGCAGCTCTGGACTCTCGCTATCTTCTAAACTAGGCATTTCCAGCTCTAGTGCCATACCGCATTTAGGGCAAGCTCCAGCATGGTCTTGTTGAATCTCCGGGTGCATCGGACAGATGTAAATTGACCCTGCAGGCACTGGGTCTGTCTGTATAGATTTCGCTTCTGGCGCTGCGTTAGTCGCACTTAAATCTTTATCCGCAAACTTCGCAGGATCGGCCACAAATTTTGTTTTGCATCCAGCACTACAAAAGTAAACCGGCTTACCTTTGTAATTGAACATATGCGGAGATTGTGCTATAACCGTCATACCACAGACCGGGTCTTTCAACGTTTGCTCAACTGGATTAAACATAGATGTAACGCGCCAGTAATGTCGCTATGTATCATTTATTCGCAACAGCCCTTACGTTGAGGTTCGTGATTAGTTTTGGATGGATTTACACCATAACCCGCTTTTATGACAGCTGATTTTAATTGTTCTAGATTAGTTAATTTCTCGTCATAAATCACTGTCGCTTGATTTTCTGATAATGAAACGATTACCTCATTAACCCCAGTTACTGTTTCAAGTGTTTTAGTCACATTACTTGTACAGCCGCCACATGTCATGCCTGCTACTTTAAATTGTGCTGTTAGCATGGTGAAATTCCTCATATAAAAATAAGTCTTGATTAATTAACTAGTATTCCTTAAGCGTAGTCTGTTCGGCAACACTCTTAACAAATGTATTGCAATATTATTAACGAGGTTAGTGGTCGAGTTTTAGAGTTATTAATCTGCCAATGCCTAATTGGATCAATGTCCAGCATGCCCAGTTGGGTTGCGTATATTCATTTTTGCATCACCCTCTAGAATTTTTTGGTATTTACTGCTCTTCAAGCGAAGTTGAGCGAAAGTTGGATTGAGTAAATTCAGGATTTTTTTAATGACAGAAGAACAGATGGCTAAAAGTTGTATCACATTTGCAGAAAGTGCTCACGGACGAGAGTATAAATAAGAATGCTCAGCAAATAATGATTCTATTTTATTCACTAAAGATTCAACACCAATTGTTCAGTTAAACCATAACCCGATAATCTATATGCTGTAAGCATGGAGCAGAAAACGTGGCTTTTTTTCAGGATGGGCCCAAAGCGCACTTATTGCAAGGCGCGCTGAGTAGTCGTAGATTTTTTACGTGATGAAAGATGTGCTGTGTTTGTAAAAATAACATTATAGTAGCTCACGCCTAATCTGACAGTTACCGAATTTTTAGGATGTCTTTCAGCATAGAAGACCTAATTTAATACTTATCCAACCAAGTTTGAGTTTTACCCATCTTCCCTGCCGTCTTTTTGCATTCACTGCAAAGCAACTCATAAGGATTGCTTCTTGATCTATATCTAATTCCCTCTCCACACACTGTGCACGTACTTGCAGAGTCAGAACGTGCTTTATCAATAGCTCTCCACACAAACACTTCTTTTGTAGGCTTATCAATCTCGAAATTTACTTCCAATAACGAAAAGTGATCATTTACTCTAGTGATGCTTATTGGATGGTTTTTAATACAAACAATAAGTTCTTTAACGATATTTCTCCAACCTACTGGAAAACGAGGGTGTTCGTAAAAGCGAATATTAATCTTAGTGTTTTCACATAATTTTCTAATATAACTGTCTGGATCAAAGGTTTCTTCCATTGAATCAATTAATAAATCCGACACGATATTTCTCCTTTCCAAAACTTGGTAGATCACTAATAATAATTGATTCGCGATGATTACGAATAGCCTTGAACGCCGCTTCTTCAATAGCTAATTTGACAGTCCTTGGTGATTGTTTTGCCAGAAAATCGATGACTGTAGCATTTAATGAATTATCTAAAAACTTTCCATAAGATTTGTTTTGCACTACATGATTATAAATACTGATAATGACTGTTGGCATCAATTCAGGACTGGGCTGTGAGATGTCAAAAATACGCATTCTTGATTGAATGGGTGCGGGAATTTGGTTTGCGTAGTTGCCAGTCGCAATCCAGATGATTTTGCTTGCATCTAGTTCAAATTCTAACGCTTCATCTATAAAACGTTTGGCTGAATGAGATTCTAATAAGCTATAAAAAACATTCATGGGATTAAATCTGGACTCTAAAGGTGGTGCTTTATCGATTTCATCAATCAAAATGATTGGATTAGCGGCCTCACTACTGGCAAGCGTATTAGCGATGAAACCAGTCGAACCTTCAGACCATTGCAAATTACCACCGCTTAAACCAAATGAGGAACTTGTGGTTGCTAAAGATATTTCATAAAAGGGAAGATTGATACATTTCGCAAATTCGCTAGCAAAATAGGTCTTACCCAATCCAGGATCACCTTGTAACAAAATGGGTTGTGCTTCAAAGGGAAGGCCTAATCTGTCAAGTGTAATGATTGAGTTTTCGTAAAAATCGATGACTTGTTTAAAATGTGGAAAATTTTGCCGTAGTACGTTTAATTCCACATCTTTAGAAACGGTTCTCAACGTCCGCTCAGGATTCCAAAGATTTTTTAGAGGTAATGCGATACGACTTTTAATATCATCAGAGCGATTTTTTAATTCATCTACTCGTTTTTTTACGTTATTAAAATCCGCTATTGGATAATTTTGATTTGAACACATGACCGCTCCTTAAGCCGTCATGATGAATGACGACTAATTGATTAAATAAACAGGAAAGGAATTGCTATGATTTAGCGATCGTCCTGTGGAGCCAATGCGTTTTAAATAAAGCGCAGGGTGTTTAGTTGATGATGAAAAATAAGTAAGCATGAATGAAATGTTATAGATTGCAGAAGGACTCTGTCAACAATAAATATAGCCTTAACTTATTGTTTTTGTTTAAAAATATTTTGGAAAATGTAGGATTATCTAGAAAAATGGGACACTTAAGTCAAGCCGTCTCATTTAAGTAGTACTAAGTTGTTGATTTGTGGGGAGTGAAAAATTGAAACAAATGGGATCCTACAAATTGTGTAGTTTCCAGCTGATTTTAGAGTTTTCTAAAATTTCTAGATTTTCTAAACTATAAATTTAAAATTCAGAACGAAAAACTAAAGGCTCGCATATGAGCCTTTAGCCTATTATTAAACCTAAAGTGTAACTACTGAGTTAGCCAATCTCTTTTCATGTCCAAAAAGAGTTGTTTAGTAACGTTGTTCAATACCATAAAGCAACATTTTTAATTCATCATCAGTTGAAATATTAAACTAGTTAGTTTTCCCATCGAACTTTCGTTTCGCTTCACAAAAACTCTCAATGTAGGAGTACATCTCCAATTTTTCTGGTTCAGTCAATTTTGTTAATGTTGCGATTGCTAAATCTATGCGTTTACGATTAGGCTTGGAGTTATTTTTGGAAGTAAAAATTCTCTCTGGACTTCCCAGAATTTCATAGACGTTTATTAGTTTCCTGTTTGTAACGCTTCAAATGCTATCGGGCTCATCTGGTTTAGATAGCCATGACTGTGCTTACGATTGTACTTAATAGCATGTTGCTTGCTGTAACAAGATGCTAGGAGGAAAACCAGTCCAGCGTTTAAAGGATCGGCGGTAATTATTAATGTCGTTAAAGCATAAATAATCTGCAACTTGTTGGTGGTTATACCCTTTAATTTGATACAAATAAAGTGCCATGTGCTTGCGCGCCATATCTAGCTGAGCTTGAAAATGCGTATTGTGTTTTAGCAGTTTACGTTTTAGCGAAGCTGGGCTCATGCCAAAAGTTTCTGCAACGCTTTCTAAATTTAACGGTTGCTGAATATTCACGCGTAAATAATCATAAAAATTTGCAATAAAACTGCTTTGCCAGTTTAAGTCTTGCGCTAAATCAGCTAGCTGAATTCGGCTACCTAGTTCAGCCATTTGTAGGCCAATCGGAGCACTGTTTGGCCATGTTTGTGTGGCATATGCTAGCGGCAAACTCATCAAGCAAACTTGCTGATTAAATGCAACATCTTGACTTAGATGCACCCAATATTGCTCAATATATCGCGGCTCATCATATTCAAAATTAAAGCGCCAAGGCAGCTTCTCACCAGCTAACAATTGAGTCATGGCGGCTACTGCAGTCATGCTTGCCTCCATTAAAAAAGGTTGTTGATGTGTAACGCCGCAGTTATCCGTCCAATAAATAAAACAATGCGTTTCATTTTCAAAATAGCGCGGTGTTAGTAATGGAGATAGTAGCGAGTGGTATTGGCAAAAGTGCTGTAAGGCATACCGGCAATTGGGTGCTTGTCGCATTGCTTGGCTAGCAGGTCCATAATAGCCTGGCAACATACGTTGACCAAACAGAAAGCTGGTGTCATTAGCGTTAAGTAATTTTTGGCAATTTTGTAGCATTACTAAAAATTGCAAAGGACTCATCTTTTTTTGACCAGTGAGCATATCTTCTAAAAAAAGCTGTGTGCCCCGCAACAAAGAATGGCTGTTTATCCCGCGGGACATTGCTAAATCTAGCATTATAGCGGGCTGGTAATGCGTGTTAATCAACAGGCTATCGCACTCATAGCCTTGCGCGGCAACTGCCATAATTTTTAAGCGTGCTGGCGTTGCTTAAGCGAAATGATGTTGCGTTGCTGCTTTATGCTATCTATATTCACATTCACAGCTTTTATTAAGGTTTCAGCATCCCCATTAAGTCCTATGGTGAATGCGACAGTCGCTGACAATAAAATGCGCTGACTTTCACTTTTGCAATCATTAGGGTTGCCATAATGACTGCCATAAACGGGTGTTGATTTATAAGCTAAGCTAGCAACGGCAGACTGTAATTCTTCGGCAAAAGTTTGGGCATGTGCCACGCTACTATTGGGTAAGATAGCTATAAAACGGTCACCCGCTAGGCGGCATAGCAAGTCTTGGTCGCGCAAATTTAGTAGTAATAATTGCGTTATAGATTGCAATACGCGATCGCCTTCTTCATGGCCAAAGGTATGGTTAATGTGGCTAAAATTATCAATATCAATTGCTAGTAGCGCGAACATTTGGTTCTTAGATTTCGCGTCATTGCTGGCAATTTTTACCTGCTCACGTAAGTACTCTGCCCCACCTAGAGGAATTAAACTATCAAACAGCCGATGATCGCGAAAAACGCGCTCACGCTTTACCATTTGCGCACTAATTGCAATTTCTTCTTTGTGCCAATGATAAATACCTAAAGTGAGTAATATTAATCCTAGCGGAACTGGTGCGCTTTCTATCCAATTATCCCAAAACACGCTGTTAGGGATAACAATAAATTCATCTAAAAAATCCATCCATGAAGAAAAAATAAAACAACAAATACCGATAGAAAGTAATAAGGTAATGCGTCCTGCTGGGCGGCTACGTAATAAAAGTAATAGCCAAAATAGCCCCAATAATGCAGTGCCACCTTCTGCGATTACATCCATCCATTTGATGGTTTGCCACAGCTTTACCTCGCCCGTAATAAAATAAAGATACAAACCAAATAAGACAAATAACACCAAGCCACTTGGAACGAGGAGTTGATAATGTGTGGTGGTTTTGGCTATATTTTTCATAAAATTAAGCAGCTTATGTATAAGTTAGAAGGTTGAATGATGATTTTGTGACCAATGACTTTGAACATAGCCTATATTTATTGCAAAAAAATGACAGTTTTTTGTTTAGTAAAAATTGGTAATAACTGTCAATTTGGCGCACCCAGTTTGTAGTTTGTAATTTAGTAATTTATAAAATACTCTTGAAGTTTCTATAGGCACTATTAATTTAAGCCATTGTATTAACCCTAAAAAGCGCTAGAAAACAGTCAATTTAGCTCAGAGAGGTACTTTTGTGCGGCAAATAATGCCTTAAACGCGTGGATTTAACGCAACCAATTTTTCTTGTCACAAATCTGCAATACACGCTCTCTAGCATTTGTTCATGTCATCAGTCTTTAGCGGCTAAACGAATTTAAAACGGGAGTAATAAAATGCAGCATTTAAAGTACCCACCCTCTATCTTTATAAAAGTAAAGCAAGCGCACAGAGCAGGCTTTAAATTGAGTATGTTGGTATTGGCGATTGCAAATTTGCCTATCGCCTATGCAGCCGAAGATGATAAGAAACCAGTAACACCTTCTGCAAAACCAGCTAATTTAGGTGGTATTGGTGAAACAGAGTTTTTAGAGGTGATTGGTCAAGCTGCACAAATAGATAAAGCATTAAAAGAACAACGCGCTTCCGATTCCATCGAAAGCATTGTGCATGCTGATGCGATTGGTCAATTACCAGATGATAATGCTGCTGAAGCATTGCAGCGTGTTCCAGGCGTTTCAATTGAACGCGACCAAGGTGAAGGTCGTTTTGTAACCATACGTGGTTTAGCGCCAGATTTAAACAGTGTGAATATCAACGGCGTGAATATTCCCTCTTCTGAACCTGGTGCCCGTGCAGTGGCGCTAGATGTACTGCCCTCTGAGTTAATACAATCATTATCAGTAGTGAAAACCTTAACGCCAGATTTGGATGCTAATTCTATAGGTGGCACGATTAACGTAAAAAGTTTATCTGGTTTTGACCATGATGGTTTTTATTACACTCTTTCAGGCGAGGCTGGCTACAACCCATTAGTGAGCAAAACCAGCCCAAAAATATCTGGTGCAATCAGTAATATATTTAGTATTGGAGATGGTACAGACAACTTAGCCGTTGCACTTGCTTTGAGCTATCAAGAACGAAAATTTGGTTCAGATAACGTAGAGACTGGCGGCGCTTGGGATTTTGAAAACGGTGCGCGTTTAGGTGAGTTGGAAGCACGAGAATATCAAATTCAACGGGACCGTTTAGGCTTTGGTTTAAATTTTGATTACAAGCCAGATGATTTATCTAACTATTATTTGCGCACGATTTATAGCAAATTTAAAGATAACGAACAGCGTTATATTGCGGGGCTAGAGTTTGATGACGCACAACTATCAGGTGAACTTGGAACAGCAGACGGTGCAAGAGAATTGAAAGACCGTGTTGATACGCAAGAAATTAAATCAGTCACTTTTGGTGGCGAAAAAAATATTGGATTGTGGACCATCAATGGACAAGCTTCTTTTAGTGAGTCTAGCGAAAAAGGGCCTTTTGGGATTGCGGCTGCTGTGTTTGAGGGAAGTTTTGCAGATGTTGGATTTAGTAATACGCGTAAGCCACGCATTTTAGCGGGCGCTGATTATTTTGATCCTAACTCGTTTGAATTAGATGAAGTAGAAGCAGAAAAAACATCTAATGTAACCAAACAAAAAGACTTCAAAATGGATTTTGCGCGCCTGTATGACTTTAATGGTCATGACTCACAGGTAAAGTTTGGTGGTAAGGTCAGTCGTCGTGATATTAAAAATGATATTTCAACTTTCATTTACGATAATTTTGACGCCTTCCCTACCAATTTGAGTGAGTATAGTATAGGTAACTTAAGTTACAAACTTGGCCCGTTTGGCCAAGGCATTAGTGGCAGCGCCATTCGTAACCTGATTGGTCAGCTAGACAGAAATGCAGCGTTTGATGAGGAAGAATCAAGTATTAATGACTTTAAAATGAGTGAAGATATTAATGCTGCCTATGTGATGAACTCAATTGATATTGATAAATTGCGTTTAATTGCTGGTGTGCGTTATGAAGGTACTAAATTTAAAGCGCAAGGCACGAGTATTATTGATGGCGCTTTTGGTAATGTGTCGGAAACCAATAGCTACCATAATTTATTACCTGGCTTGCACGCTAAGTATCAATTAGCTGATAACACCTTATTACGCGCCGCTTATACCAACACAGTGGTACGCCCAACCTTTGACCAGCTAGCCCCTGGTATTGCGATCGATGGTGATGAAGCAGCTTTCGGCAACCCAAATCTTGACCCGCTAGAGTCTAGCAATTTTGATCTAGGAATTGAGCATTATATTGGGCGAGCTGGGGTTATTTCAGCATTTGCGTTCTACAAAGATATTGAGAACTTTGTTTATCAAACAGATGTAGCTGGTGCTGGTGCATTTGCCGCTTTCGATGAAGCGCTAACATTTGAAAACGGGGATAAAGCTAAGGTATATGGTTTAGAACTTGCTTATTCACAAAAGCTAGATTCACTTCCATATCCATGGAATAAATTGATTTTAGGCGCTAATGCAACCTTTAGTGACTCTACAGCCAAAATCGCCTCGCTGGGCCAATCGCGTAACATTGTTTTACCTAACCAATCAAAACAGGTCGGCAATCTGTCAATCGGTTGGCAAGATTCAAAGTTCAGCGTGCGTTTATCAGGTAACTATAAGTCAAAATTTTTAGCTGAAGTGGGTTCGATTGATACTAAGCAAAATGATTTATACGCAGATGCGCAGACATATGTAGATTTAAGTGCAAGCTACTTTATCACGCCAAAAATGCAGTTAACTTTCGATGCGCAAAATATTACTGATGAGAAATTTTACGTATTCCAAAACAGCAGGAACTTTAATGCGCAATATGAAGAGTACGGTCCAACCTACCGCGTGAGCTTAACGCTGACAGACTTTTAAATGGCGAAATGATTTCCAAATTTAAAACGCATATAAACCAATATCACTACATTTAACATTTTTATATCAAGTGGTATTGGTTTTAAACAAATAATTCCACCTAAAATAAAAAGATTCAATATGGGAAAACCATGCAACATTCAATAATTACAGTCACATTAATACTAAGCACATTAGTTTTATCTGCGTGTGCAACAACAAAAAAGGATGATGCGCTTTCGGTAATAAGCAATAGCGGATTAGTAGCTTTATCAGTTAAACCAAAACTTAAAATTGAGTCAGCACAGTTGTTGGCTAGTGAGATTTTTTTAAATGAGGCAGATTCAATTGTAGCAAGTAAAAAAGATGGCCTACTTATTTTAAACAAAACAGGTGAAGTACTTTCGCAGTTACCAGGCTATTACACCAGTCTTGATCATCGAGTAAACAACACAGATTTGTTGGTTGCAACGATAGAGGGCGACCGCCAGCAAGCCATGGTTGCAACTTTACCAAAGGGTAGCAAATCATGGAGCACACTATATATTCCAAAACCAAGATTTAAAATTGAAAATATTTGCTTATATCAAGACCAAGCGAGTAATGCGTTTTTGTTTTTAGTGGGTGAAGAAGGTTTGGGCGAACAATGGTTAGCTGCCCAAAACAATACTTTGTTAGCAGTCCCACGGTTAGTGCGTGCTTTAAGCTTGCCGCCTGAAAGCCAATTTTGCAAAGTGGATGATGCCTCTGAAACGCTTTATGTGAATGAGGAAAATGTCGGTGTTTGGGCTTATGCTGCAAACGCAGAGGCAGATTTAGTACGAAAACCAGTTGCTATGGTGGCGCCTTTTGGCAATATAGCAAAAAGAGTTGCGGGCATGGCAGTGGCGCCAAACGGATTATTGGTATTAGACGCTGCGAGTAAAAAATTGCACCGTTATTCAATAGACGGTGCAAAAGTGACAGCCCAAACTAACGTTTCACTTGCAACCTTATCCGAGCCTGAAAATCTGAGTCTGCGCTCAAATAGCAAAAATTTAGAAGTATTGATTCTAGACGATGCTAAGGCTTATCTAACAAATATCTCGGCTTTTAATACGCCTGTTAAAGTGAATAAAAGCCAACTTCCTATTATTCCAGTACAAGTTCAAACCACTGAGGTGCCAAGCCTAGGTGACGCTGCGGACGACCCTGCAATATGGATTAACCCGAACAACGCTACTCAAAGTCGTGTGATTGCAACTGATAAGCAAGGGGGTTTAATGGTGTATGACTTAAATGGCAAAGAATTACAGAACCTACGTGTGGGTCGTTTAAACAATGTAGACATTCGCTCAGGGTTTAACCTCAATGGCAAAGTTATTGACCTTGCTGTAGCAAGTAATCGCGATCGCCACAGCTTGCATTTTTTTTCCATTGATCGCACTAGTGGCAATGTGAGCGATTTAGGTGAACAGCCTACAACGATTGAAGACATGTATGGCTTGTGTATGTTTAAAGATAAACAAAATCGCTTTTATGCCATTACGAATGATAAAAACGGCCTTTTTGTGCAGTACGACTTAACGGTTTTTGACAGACATATATTAGCGAAACCTGTGCGCGAGTTTAAACTAGCCAGTCAGCCAGAAGCTTGTGTAGTGAATGATGAAACGGAGCAGCTTTTTGTAGGCGAAGAAGCAGAAGCTGTGTGGACACTTAACGCACGTGCAGATGCACCAACCAATATGACAAAAGTCATTAGCGTGGGTGACATAGTGCATGCCGACATTGAAGGAATTGCTTATTACAAAAGTAAAGCCAATAAACCTGACTATTTAATCGTTTCTAGCCAAGGCAATGACAGTTATGTCGTGCTTGAAGCCTCTGCGCCATATAAATATCGCGGTGCATTTAGGCTAGGGCTTAATGCAACATTAGGAATGGATGGCGCCTCAGAAACCGATGGCTTAGAGGTGACATCGCACAATTTGGGGGGCATATGGCAAGACGGCATGTTAGTGGTGCAAGACGGCAGAAAGCGTATGCCAGAGGGTAATCAAAACTACAAATATGTGCCATGGAGCGAAATTGCAAGAACGCTGCAATTGGAGTGATGTTCATTAGCGAGTTTTCATCAAACCGTCATATTGATGTCATTAAATAAAAACACATGAGTAAGATTTAGGAGTATCAGATGCAAGCTGGTTTAGAAGAAATGTCGATATGGGGGCTAATCACAGGAGCGAGTTTACTCGTGCAAGCTGTGATGCTTATTTTAGTGATTGCATCGCTATCCAGTTGGTATTTAATTGTGTTGCGCAGCAATCAATTTGGCCGTTTAAATAAACAAATGGCAGCATTTTTGAAGCGCTTTCATCAAACGGCAGATTTGGCCACCTTATTTAAGGAAGTTAGCCAGACATCAACCCAACAAGCTGGTTTAAACAACATTTTAAGCACCGGCTATCAGGAGTTTATTACCTTAAAACAAGTGCCAAATATCACCGCTGAAGCTGTGACAGAAGGAGTAGAGCGCGCGATGTTAGTTGCGATTAGTGAAGAAGAAGCGAAGTTGGAAACCGGCTTATCTTATTTGGCTACAGTAGGATCTGTAAGCCCATACATTGGTCTATTCGGTACGGTGTGGGGCATTATGAATGCGTTTATAGGCTTATCGCAAGTGCAACAAGCAACACTCTCCACTGTAGCACCAGGTATTGCTGAAGCTTTAATAGCAACTGCCATAGGCTTATTTGCGGCGATTCCTGCTGTGGTAGCTTATAACCGATTTAGCGCACGTGCGGCCAGCATTACTGCGCGGTATTACACTTTTGCTAATAGTTTGCAAGTACGTTTACATCGAGCTTTATACGCTAAAAATTCATCTTTTAAAGATGTAGAAAAAGCCTTGGCGGCTTAAAGGATTGCTGCATGTTACGTAAACCTTTAACTCGCCACACACCTAATGCCGAAATGAATGTGGTGCCATACATTGATGTCATGCTAGTGCTGTTGGTGATATTTATGGTGACCGCGCCTTTGCTGGTGCAAGGTGTAAAATTAGAGTTGCCTAAAGTAGCCAGCGAAGCATTACCCACCGATACCAAGCAGCAAATTGTGACGTTATCCGTAAAAGCCGATGGTAGTTATTTCTGGAATGTTGGTAGTGAAGTTAACACGACATCTGTTGCCGATACTGCGGTTAATACGCAAGAAATGACACAAAAAATACGGGAAATTATTACTTCCCGTGGCGATACCCAATTGTTTATACGCGCAGACAAAGGTACTGCTTATGAAAAAGTGATTGCTGGCATAGCTGCTTTGCAAAAGGGTGGCGTGCGCGATGTAGGCTTAATTACAGAAGATCCACAGTAATTGAAGTATTAGGGAGTTTAATGATGGAAATGCCTGTTAATGTTAACCAGCACCATTACGAAATCAATCAGCATTCAAGCCATTCGAATCTACGCAGTGTTCACGCTTCAAAGTTCAATCAGGATAAATGGATAGCTGTCGTTATCACTATTTTGTTTCATTTAAGTATGGGAACGCTTTTATATGCAGGCTGGGTGGTATCTAAACCAAGTGAGCCTGAAGTACGTAGTATAAAAGTGCAAATGATTAGCTTAAAGACTCCAGCACCAATGCCACAAGTGGTGGCAGAGCTTGCGCCTCCTGAACCAGCTTTGACAGTCCCACCAAAAGTAGATAAGCCAATTCCTCCAAAAGTACTCAAACCAACACCACAAAAAGCAGATGTTGCCTTTAAACGGGTGGAAGAAAAACCAGTAGTGGAAGAAATCTCTGCGACTAATCAACATAATAACGAGCAATTAGAGGAAGAAAAACTTCAGCAAGAATACATGCAAAAAGAAGCCGCACTCCAAGCTCAACTAAATGATGATCTTGAAGCTAATGAGGCGCGCCAAAAAGCACAACAGGCTGCTGCATCAAAACAAACAGAAGCAGCACAGCTAGCTAATAATCAATATTTACCCGTAGAAAAAAATGCACCTGCTTATCCTGAGCGCGCTTTAGATAAAGGATTAGAAGGTAGCTGCACCGTGAGTTACAACGTAAATACTGAAGGCCGAGTAGAAGCGCCACAAGCGCTGGGAGATTGCCACCCGCTGTTTATAAAACCTTCGTTAGAAGCAGCAAAATCTTTTAAATACTCGCCGCGTGTGGTTGATGGCAAAGCCGTGGTTGTATCAAACGTTAAAAACACTTTTCAATATCGTATTCAGTAGGAATTTTTCATGTTTCATTTAACAAGCCAGCTACAAAAATCGAATTTACTCAAGTCAACGCTAGCGAGTTTATTTTTAATTTCTTATGCAAATCACGCGTTAGCAGAAGACGCAAATACTTGGGTTAAAAAGGGAGAAGCTGCCTTAGCTGCCGCAAAAAAACTAAAACCAAACAATAAAAGGGCAAAAAACGTGATTTTATTTGTGGGTGATGGGATGGGTATTTCTACCATTACCGCTGCACGTATTTTTGAAGGTCAAACAAAAGGTATAGATGGCGAAGGTAATCAATTGGCTTTTGAAAAATTGCCTTACGTGGCGCTTTCTAAAACCTATTCAGCGAACCAGCAAACTGCAGATTCCGCCCCAACGATGACAGCTATAGTAACGGGCGTTAAAACCAATGATGGCATTTTGTCGCTTAATCAGTCAGCGGTAGGCGATGAAGAAGATAACGCAAAAGTGCTAGCTGCTAAATTAGTCACCATTTTAGAGTTGGCAGAAAAGCATGGATTATCTACAGGCGTAGTTTCTACCGCGAGGTTAACGCATGCTACACCGGCAGCCACATACGCACATACCTCAAGCCGTGATTGGGAAGATAATCATCAAGTGCCAGTTGGTTCGCAGGTGAAAGATATTGCAGCGCAATTAATTGATAATTTTGCAGAAAAACCCAGTGGTAACGGATTAGAGGTGGCGCTCGGTGGTGGCAGAACCAACTTTTTACCCAATACACTAAACGATCCAGAATATCCTTCAATAACCGGTCGTCGCACAGATGGACGTAATTTAGTAGAAGAGTTTAAGCAAAAATTTAATGCGCAATATGTGTGGAATAGTGTGCAATTTAAGGCTATAGACCCAAAAAAAACACAGCGGTTATTGGGGCTTTTTGAACCTTCACATATGCAGTATGAATATGATAGAGGCAAAGATATGGCAGGTGAGCCATCACTTACTGATATGACTGATAAAGCGATTGATATATTAGCGCAAAATAAAAAAGGCTATTTTTTAATGGTAGAGGCTGGACGCATAGATCATGCGCATCACGCAGGTAATGCCTATCGCGCGTTAAGTGATACCGTGGAACTGAGTAATGCGGTTAAACGCGCATTAGAAAAAGTGGATTTAGAAAATACGCTGGTGATTGTAACCGCAGACCACAGCCACACGTTTACCATTGCAGGTTACCCTGCGCGTGGGAATCCAATTTTAGGTAAGGTGGTCAACCCTGGCACTGCAGATTTTGCAAAAGCCAGCGACGGTAACCCTTACACCACCCTGAGTTATGGTAATGGTGCAGGTTTTCATGAAGACCATACTATAGAAAATAAAATTGATCCTGAGCCGCCGCTCATGCCGCGTAGTGGGCGAGTAAAAGATTTAACATCAATCGATACCACTAATCCAAACTATCATCAAGAAGCTACTGTGCCATTAAAAAGCGAAACTCATGGAGCAGAAGACGTGGCTGTTTTTTCAGGTGGCCCCAAAGCACATCTATTGCAAGGCGTGTATGAGCAGTCGTATATTTTTTATGTGATGAAAGATGCGCTGGGTTTGTAAAAGTATTATCGTTAAAATATCTAGCTATATACATGAAAAAATATCAGCGAAATACTTAATATGAAAAACCAACAATTTTTGACTGTATTAAAGTCGTGAAAATCAATTAAAGAACGAAAATAAATCTATTTTAAGTAGGATTATCTAAAAAATTGAGACGAATTTACATAATTGTCTCTTTGTAATACAGTTAACTTATTGATTTATCGTTATCAAAATTTAAGAATAAAAGAGAACCTACAAAAGCGCTACAAGCAATACGCTTTTATCATTTTTCATAAATAAAACCCAGAATTTCTGGGTTTTATTTATTTAATTTTTTTTACACAAATATACAGAACAGCACTGATTACAACCAACACGCCTGCTAAATAATAAATACCAACTGCGCCAACAAAGTTCAAAATACTCTCCAAATTAAATATCGATTGATTTCAAAGTAATGCGCTAAAAAATTAGCGGCTAATTTGCGGATGGTATTTTAACGTAATTTAAAAAAATCTCAATTAGATATTGTTAAAATTCTGACATAAAACCAGTTGCTTAAGCAGCGGTCTTTAGCCCAATATAATAAGGGCTGTTATTACTCAATATCATGCTTGATCAGAAAAGCCCGTATGCCGAATAAGCATTAAATCGATCCAGCTAAAGTGATTTAGCTTTGAGCATTGCATATTTAAGTTCAACTAGGATAATTAGTCTGCGTCTTAAACTATGATTTTGACAGTAGAACGCCTTTATAACCGACTTAATAACAATTATCGACACTCAAAGTTAATTTGCACGATGCGACAAATTAGTTTAGCAACCAGTAAGGCTTTCACATTTTCTGCGCTGTTTTGCAAATTGCATAAGCAACCCCCAATTTTGGCTGTAGTTAAGGACTAAAACTCCACCATTTCAAAGTCACTTTTGCCTGCACCACACTCGGGGCATAACCAGTCTATAGGCACATCTTCCCAGCGCGTACCAGGTACAATGCCATCTTCGGGCCAGCCTTTTTCTTCCTCATAAATTAAGCCGCATATCACGCACATCCAAGTTTTCATATTTTTTTCCAATTCATTGACAATGAATAATTCTAAGTGATTATTGATTTTGTTTGGTTAATCGATTAAAAAATCTTACAAATAAAAAAGCCCGTACTTACGGGCTTAAAAGAAACGAAGTTAATTATCTGTTGGCATCAAAGGTAAAACCTAGCATTGATGCCAACTAATAAATTTTGGTTATATTATTTAAGATCAAAACGATCAAGGTTCATGACTTTATTCCAAGCTGCCACAAAGTCCCGCACAAAGCTATGCTCAGAGTCGCTACAGGCATAGACTTCTGCAATGGCACGCAACTGAGAGTTAGAGCCAAAGATTAGATCTACAACTGTGGCCGAATACTTAACCTCGCCCGAGCTGCGATCATACCCGTGCAACACACCTTCACAAGCGGTGAACTGCTGCGGTGGGTTGTTCATTTCAATCAAGCCGGTCGATTCTGAAGTGCTTTCCAGCGACTTACCTTCAGCAAAAGCAGGTTTCTGCGACTCGTCGTTCATCTCTGCCAAACCACTCGTCTCCATGCTGCCTTGCTTGGCCAAACCTTGCGTAGCTGTGGACTTCTGCCACTTTGTATTCATATCAAGCAGATTGACGAAGAAATCATTAGTCAATGTACCAGGCTTTTGAGTGAATACGCCATGCCTAGATTGCCCATAGTTTGCATTTAAGGCGCGCAGGCCACCAACCAGAACCGTCATTTCGGGTGCGGTCAGAGTCATTAAGTTTGCCCGATCCAAAAGCTGTTCAGCTGCCGATGCGTCTTGTCCGTCGCGAATGTAATTGCGGAAACCGTCTGCAGTTGGCTCCAGAGGCGCGAATGAATCAATATCAGTTTGCTCTTGCGAGGCATCAGTTCGCCCTGGCGAGAAAGGCACAGTGACTACATGGCCTGCGTTCTTCGCAGCTTCTTCAACAGCAGCACAGCCGCCAAGCACAATTAGGTCAGCCAAAGAGACTTTTTTGCCGCCAGACTGTGCACCATTAAAGTTGCTTTGAATCGCCTCTAGCTTGTCTAATACCTTTGCCAGTTCTACTGGTTGGTTAACTTCCCAATATTTCTGTGGCGCTAAACGAATACGTGCCCCGTTTGCCCCACCGCGTTTGTCACCACCGCGGAAAGTTGCCGCCGATGCCCAAGCAGTTGAGACTAACTGCGAAATGGAAAGGCCAGAACTAAGAATATTGCTCTTCAGTGACATAATATCTTGCTCGCCAATCAATTCATGATCCACGGCTGGAACTGGGTCTTGCCAGATTAACTCTTCTTGGGGTACAAACGGGCCAAGATAGCGGGACACAGGACCCATATCGCGATGCGTTAACTTGTACCAAGCTCTAGCAAAAGCATCAGCTAGCTCATGTGGATTTTGATGGAAGCGTCGGGAAATCTTTTCGTAGGTAGGATCCATTCGCAGCGCAAGATCGGCTGTAGACATCATTGGCGCGTGACGCTTTGTCGGATCGTGTGCATCTGGCACTGTACCTGCTCCGCTACCGTTTTTCGGTGTCCACTGGTTTGCACCAGCAGGGCTTTTTGTTAGCTCCCATTCGTGTCCGAATAATGTATCAAAATAACTGTTGTTCCATTCAGTCGGAGTCGGAGTCCATGCACCTTCCAGTCCACTGGTAATCGTATGAGCGCCATTACCATTGCCAAAACTATTCATCCAGCCAAAACCTTGCTCTTCAATGCCTGCGCCCTCAGGTTCTGGGCCTACATAATCTCCTGCATCGGCAGCACCATGACATTTACCGAAAGTATGTCCGCCAGCAACTAATGCGACGGTTTCTTCGTCATTCATTGCCATGCGTTCGAAGGTTTCGCGAATATCCCGCGCCGAAGCAATGGGGTCAGGATTGCCATTTGGACCTTGTGGATTCACGTAGATAAGGCCCATTTGTACAGCGGCAAGCGGGTTTTCAAGCTGACGGTTACCCGTGTAACGCTTGTCGCCTAGCCATTCTGCCTCTGGCCCCCAGTAAATCTCTTCTGGTTCCCATACATCTTGGCGGCCACCAGCAAAACCATAGGTTTTTAAGCCCATTGAATCTAGCGCAACAGTGCCAGTCAGCACGACTAAATCGGCCCAAGAAAGTTTATTGCCATATTTTTGTTTAATGGGCCACAACAAACGCCGCGCTTTATCTAAATTGCCGTTATCTGGCCAACTGTTTAAAGGGGCAAAACGCTGTGTGCCTGCGCCAGCACCGCCACGGCCATCGGCAATACGATAAGTACCAGCTGCGTGCCAAGACATACGAATAAAAAATGGACCATAGTGGCCATAATCTGCAGGCCACCAATCTTGTGAGTCAGTCATTAAAGCATGCAAATCTGCTATCACTGCATTTAAATCGAGCGTTTTAAACGCATCGGCATAGTTAAAATCCTCAGCCATTGGGTTTGATAATGGGCAATGTTGATTGAGTAATTTAACGTTGAGTTGGTTAGGCCACCAATCTGCATTTGTTGTTGCACTTGCAACCGTATTTTTGGAAGCACCACTTGAAAAGGGGCATTTTGATTCAGCTGTCATGATTTTATCCTCTAATTATGCTTTACTTAACACTTAATTTTCACTAAAAAATATTGAAAACTTAGCAAACTTATTCAAAACACGGCTACACGTTGTGCCAAAAGTTCTGCTTGTATTAAGTGAGCGGTATTCAAAATAATGTGTCTTTATTTTTTGCATAATGACACACATCGCTATACTAAATAATGCATTGTGATTTGCATAATTGTATTATTTGATACAGTTGATTAATAATATTAATCGATTTATGATTAGCATACTTTATTTAATGGTGAAGCAGGATGAGTTTAACAGAGTTAAAATTTATTGTGGCAGTGGCGCAAGAGCGTAATTTTAGACGTGCGGCCGAAAAGTGTTTTGTCACCCAGCCAGCATTGAGTTTAGCCATTAAAAAACTGGAATTAGAGTTGAACGTGGTGATTTTCGAACGCAGTCGTACGGATGTGAGCATGACTGAAATAGGCAAGAAAATTGTGGAGCAGGCAGAAAAAGTATTAGAAGAAACAGTACGCATTAAACTATTAGCCGAGCAGGGCAAAAACCAGCTCAAAGGTAAATTAAAGTTAGGCTTAATCCATTCAATAGGCCCTTATTTATTGCCAGAAATTATTCCTATATTGCGTCAAACCGCGCCAGATATGCCGCTTGAAGTAGAGGAAAACTTAACCGCTAATCTTGAGACACAATTACGCAACGGCGTGATTGATGCGGCAATTATTGCATTGCCATTTGATGTGCCAGGGCTTCAATGCAGAGCCTTGTATGATGAAGAGTTTGATGTGGTCGTGCCTAGGTATCATCATTGGGCAACGCGTAAGCACATTAATCCGGAAGAGTTGTCAGACGAAAAAGTGCTTTTATTAAATAGCGGGCATTGTTTTAGTAATCAAGTCACACAAGCCTGTCCAGAGTTATCACGAAAAGGTGAGGTGTTACAAGGCAACTCACTAGAAACCATTCGCAATATGGTCGCTTCGAATTTAGGCATCACCGTTTTGCCATGCTCGGCAACCGCGCAACGCTACAACAATCCCTTGATTAAAGTCATCCCTTTCACCAGCCCAGCACCCACTAGGCGAATTGCGATTGCTTGGCGGAAAAGTTTTGTGCGCTTAGAAACGGTAGAGAAAATTGTAGATGCGATTAGAGCAATTAATTCGGATTACATGAAGATGATTGCATGATTTTTATCGACTTCAGCAAATAGCCGGCGTTAAAAATGCACTTTAAAAGCGCTTTTTTAAAGTATTTAAGCTTATTTATTCATTACATACATCGTAACTTCAAAGCCAAAACGCATTTCTGTAGCTGCTGGTGTTGTCCACATGATCAATCTCCTTTAAGTATTTAATTCAATGAATAACCTGCAAATTCAATAATACATATTGGTGAATATTGAAGCTTGTGCGACGTTATTAATAAACGCTAATGATTTTCATTGGATGCTCAAATGCAATCAATATGTCAGCAATACGCGATAGCCAGCAACTGAAAGGTTTTGCACGTTAATAACTAAATGAATACGAATTTCTTCACGCGCAGCTATGCCTGTTTGCATATTGATATTCGTGCCTAAATACTCTTGTGGGCGGACCAGCTTTCTTAATACGGGTTTATCGTCAATATCGGTAAGCGTAAGCTCTATATTGGGAAAAGCTTGCGCGTGAACTGCATTATTAATTAATAAACTAGAAAAGTTAATCACGCCCAGATAATCTTCACTTTCTTGCATGTCGGAATCGTCAATTGTTAACAAATTGAGATATTGCGGCAAATTAATCTTGCACTGCAGTTGTACACAGGCTTGCTCTAGATAAGGCTTGAATTGTGGATAATGAGCAGCGATTGTAGAGCGTAAAAAATAGATGCTTTGCAGCAGCGCAACAACAATTAGCAACAGTACTGCAATAATTAACCAAATATTACGTTTTGGCTTGGTCAATTGAAACTTAGGATTGGCGGTTAAATCTTCTATAAGGATAGGCGCTCGCACTGCATCAATATCTAAATCCACTTCAGCGGTTGAGGTAGTAATCTGGTTTTCGGTATCATGATTGGCCAATTGCAGATTGTCGTTAGAATCATTTTGAACGCTAAAGTCGGACAGACTAGGTACCTTATCTAGCACCACATTTAATACGTCGCGGATAGGTTTTTCATCTACATCATTCGTACGCGCTGTAAGTTTTACCGTAGCAATATCAATATCTGAATCTGGCGCGTTAATAAAATCAGTGTCTGCACCTGAATCCTTCGTATATTCCGCTGCGGTGTATTCAGCAATATTTTGATTATCGTCTGAAACTTCAGCCAGCCTATTTTTGGCATTAAATATATGACTACAATGCCCGCACTGCACTTTACCGCGATACGCTTTTAGATGATCTTTAGTTAGAAAAAACTGCGTTTGGCAGGCAGGACATGAAGTGATGAAATTCATTTTTTTGTGCCAGTGAGTAATACCCAAGCATCTTGTTGGCGCGGGGAATACATTGTGAACCACTCGCTATAACGTTCTGTTAAGGCGGCTGTTTGCGAATCTAAAATGCCAGATAAGGCTATTTGACCGCCAGTTTTGCAATATTTAGCTAAAGCGGGCGCCAACACCATGAGTGCGCTAGATAAAATATTGGCAATAACAACATCAAATGTATCGTGCGCGAATGTATTGGCATCAAAAAAATTTACATCTACTTGATTTTGTTGCGCATTATAGTAGCTTGCTGCAATGGCTTGATCGTCTATATCTACGGCAACTACTTGCTGCGCGCCCAACTTTTTTGCAGCAATTGCTAAAATGCCAGAGCCGCAACCATAATCCAGCACTGAATGCGCAGGCATTTTTTTTGTTAGCCAATCGAGGCATAAGTGGGTGGTAGGGTGGCTGCCTGTGCCAAAAGCCAAGCCAGGATCTAAAATGATATGAATGGCGTCTTGCTGCGCTGTTTGCAACCAATTAGGTTGGTGCCAAGTAGGCACAATCCATAGTTTATCGGTAATTTTAATAGGGTCAAATTGTGCTTGTGTAGCGCGCACCCAGTCTTGCTCTTCAATGATTTCGGTGTTGTACTGGAATTGAGCGATGCTGGTTGTAGCGGTTAATGTTTGAATGATTTGCTCAACATCTGTGGCTGCGTCAAACATGGCAGTCACAATATTTTGCTGCCAGATACCAGGTGGTGGATACGCAATAACATCACTGCTAGGCTCGCCAAAAATAGCCTGTTCTGCCGCTGTTTCTGCAAATGCATCTTCAATACTGGCAGATAAGGCGCCTAAATCCATCAGCGCATCACTGATAGCATCTGCGTTTTGTTCGTTTGCCTGAATTTTAAGTAGTAGCCACGCCATCAGATATTTAACCTTTTAAGGCGGTTATTTATGGCTGATACCTAATTTTTGCTCAAGGTAATGAATGCTAGTGCCGCCTAAATGAAACGCGGCGTCTGCCATTAAATCTGCATGTAAAGGAATATTGGTTTTAATGCCGTCTACCAGCATTTCAGATAATGCAATGCGCATGCGTGCTATGGCTTGCTCGCGAGTGGCGCCGTGCGTAATCAGCTTACCTATCATCGAATCATAATGCGGCGGCACAACGTAGCCCGCATAAGCATGCGTATCAATTCTTACACCTGGACCACCTGGCATATGAAAAGTGGTTAACTTACCTGGAGATGGCACAAAGCTATAAGGATCTTCAGCGTTTATACGACATTCGATGGCATGGCCGCGCAGCTGAATATCACGTTGACGGAAAGCCAGCTTTTCACCAGCGGCTACAAAAATTTGCTGCTGAACCAAATCAATACCCGTAATCATTTCGGTTACGGTATGCTCAACCTGCAAGCGCGTGTTCATCTCAATAAAATAAAACTCGCCGTTTTCATATAAAAATTCAAATGTACCTGCGCCGCGGTACTTAATTTTACGACAAGCCTCTGCGCAACGTTCACCGATTTTATCGCGAATTCTAGCGCTTAATAGCGGAGATGGCGCTTCTTCAATGATTTTTTGATGGCGGCGTTGCATAGAACAATCGCGATCACCCAAATATACTGCATTACCATGTTGATCGGCTAAAATTTGAATTTCAATATGGCGTGGATTTTCTAAAAACTTTTCCATATAGACCACAGGATTACCAAAAGCTGCTTGTGCTTCTGCTTTGGTCATATTCACAGCATTAATCAAGGCAGCTTCTGTATGAACAACCCGCATGCCACGCCCACCACCACCACCAGCTGCTTTAATGATAACGGGGTAGCCCACTTTTTTAGCGGTTTTAATGATTTCAATTGGGTCGTCAGTCAATGCGCCTTCTGAGCCTGGCACACAAGGTACGCCAGCTTTTTTCATGGTATCTTTGGCCGAGACTTTATCACCCATTAAGCGAATCGTTTCGGCACGTGGGCCAATGAAAACAAAGCCGCTTTGTTCTACGCGCTCGGCAAAATCTGCATTTTCGGATAAAAATCCATAACCTGGATGAATGGCCTGAGCATCGGTGACTTCGGCGGCACTAATGACTGCTGGAATATTCAGATAACTGAGATTAGAAGGCGCGGGGCCAATACATACCGATTCATCGGCCAATTTAACGTATTTAGCATCTTTATCGGCAACAGAGTGAACTGCAACTGTTTTAACACCTAGCTCGCGACAAGCGCGCTGCACGCGTAAAGCGATTTCGCCGCGGTTAGCGATTAATATCTTTTCAAACATATCGTATCAACCAATCGCAATTATTCAATAATAAATAAGGGCTCGCCATATTCAACTGGCTGGCCGTTTTCTAGTAATATTTTTTTCACTACGCCAGCGACGTCAGATTCAATCTCATTTAATAGTTTCATCGCTTCGATAATGCATAAGGTATCGCCTACCGCAACTTTAGAACCCACATCTACAAATGCTTTCGCGTCAGGCGACGATGAGCGATAAAAGGTGCCAACCATTGGCGATTTGACACTGTGGCCTTCCGCTTCTGCCGCAACTGGGGCAGACACTGGTGGCACGGGCGCAGATTGCGCGATAGCAGATATTGGCGGCGCAGTCATATATTGCATGCTAGGCGCTTGGCTTGGCATTAACGCACGACTGATACGCACTTTCTCTTCACCTTCGGTCAGCTCCAGCTCAGAAATACCAGATTCTTCGACCAAATCGATTAATTTTTTAAGTTTACGTAAATCCATAATAACCTCTGTATTAACTTAATATTGATTGTTAAATGTATGAAATGTGGTTGTAAAATCGAGCATTAAAGATTACTTAACATCGTTTTTATTGCAATAATGCATGGCGTATTGTAATGCTGCATAATAACCTTCAGCGCCTAAACCACTGATCACCCCAACGGCAATATCGCTAAAATAAGAGTGATGCCTAAAACTTTCACGGGCATAAACATTGGATAAATGCACTTCGATAAATGGCGTTTTAATGGCCGAAAGTGCATCACGAATAGCAACAGAAGTATGGGTGAAGGCAGCAGGATTGATAATAATAAAATCGACAACATTGACAGCATGGGACTGAATTTTAGCGACAATGTCAGCTTCGCTATTGCTTTGAAAAGTCTCTAGACCAATGGCGTTTTGTTGCGCAACTGCACTGAGTTGGGCATTGATAATATCAAGCGTTAAATTGCCGTAATGCTCAGGCTCTCGTAAACCAAGCAAATTAAGGTTCGGTCCGTTTAACACCAATACGCGTTTAGTGTTCATGTTAACAACAAAACAGCTAAATGATTTTGCGTGAAATAGTATTCATGACGAATTTGCATGCTAGCAAGTTTGCCGAACTTAAACCCTTTTGTCCAGCAAATTCACCGTAGATAGGTGAATTTTAAGCGAAGTTAACTAGAAAAAATCTTAAGTGATTGAATGTTAACTGTTATTTTACTATACAAATTAATCATCCAGTTTTTATCGTGGTTTTTAGTGTTTGTTCTAATAATGACTTAGTCACGCGACCAAAGTAGGCTTTAATTAACGTGCCATCAGCATCAATTATCACGGTATAAGGTAACACACCTTTGTTGTTGCCCAAGCTCGCTGCTAAGTCCATTCCTTGCATTTCGGCTGCAAACAGTGGATAGCTAACTTTGGTCTGTTTTAAAAAGTCGTTAATCGCGGCGACATCTTCAATCGCCACGCCCAAAACAACGACATTACGATCTTTATATTCGGCATGCAATTCTGATAATTCAGGCATCTCTTCGCGACAAGGCTCGCACCAGCTTGCCCAAAAATTAAGCACCACCACTTTTCCAGCATATTGTTTTAAAGCTTGTGGTTGACTATTTTCATCTAGAAAATGAGCAGCAAACAAAGCCTGAGTAGGTTGCTTGTTGCCATCTTCAATTTGTGTATTCAGAAAAAAATAGCTAATGGCAAAACCTAGTGCCATCATTAATATAAGATAAAAAATCGGCGTTTTTATTTTGTTAAAAAATTGGCGCATTATGCTGGGTTAACCTTATCAAGAATTTTTAAGAAATCACGCTTGTTTTTATAGCCAATCACTTTGGGTTTGATTTCATCACCTGTATGATCAAAAAAGATAATGCCAGGCGGGCCAAATAAGCCAAAGCGTTTCAGCAACGCTTGGTCGGCGTCATTATTTTCAGTCACATCTGCTTGCAATAAAACCGTATCTTTTAACGCGGCTTTTACTTTCTCATCACTAAAGGTAAATTTTTCCATTTCTTTGCAGGCAATACACCAATCGGCATAAAAATCCAGCATAACGATCTTGCCGTTTGCAGATTGAATAGCGGCATCTAACTCTGCTACATTGTTGATGCGCGTAAATGGCAGGTGACGTTCAGCTGAATTGCCGATTAATTGATTGATTGGCGTAGTTATATTGGCGGGTAACACTGGCCAAACAAAATAAGCCGCCATGGCTAACATTAATACACCAAAAAAATTGCGGATAATATTCATCCAGCCACCCGCTTTGGGCAACAAACTGCCAGCAGATGCGCCAATTAACAATAAAGGCACGCCCATACCGATTGCTAATGCAAATAAACCCACACCACCTAAAAACACATTATGTGTTTGCCCAATATAAATGAGCGCGCCTGCTAGTGGCGCGGCTACACAGGGGCTAACGATTAGCGCAGATAACACGCCCATCACAAACACGCCCAAAAATTCTCCACCTTTTAATTTTTGACTAGCGCCTAAAATTTTGTTTTCAAAAGCAGCGGGTAATTTAAGCTCGTAAAACCCAAACATTGAGAAAGCGAGCGCCACAAAAACCAGCGCAGTAGCACTTAATACCCAAGCATTTTGCAAGGACTGACTGAGTAAATTGCCAGATAAGCCTGCCGCTATGCCAGCTAACGTGTAACTTAACGCCATACCCAAAACGTATGCAACGGACAAGCAAAATGCATGTAATTTACATTTTTTGCCGCTTTTAGCTTGGCTGCCCACAATAATGCTGGATAAGATTGGAATCATCGGCAACACACAAGGCGTGAACGAGAGCAACAAGCCAGCAATAAAAAATGCGCCGATAATAAGCCACAAATTGCCGCCTTTTAAAGCCAGGGTTGTTTTGTCGTCATTGGTGTTTGAAACGGCCACATTTGAAGCGCTTTCAGCACCAGTTGAAAGCCCAATTGCAATTACTTTGGTAACGGGCGCATAGCACAAACCTTTTTCACTACAGCCTTGGTAAGTGGCATGAATGACTGGATTGTTAGCGGCACTTAACACTATTTTTGCATCAAATTCGTGATGATAAACTTCTTGCTTGCCAAAATTTGGGTCATCTTTTATATCGCCAGCTGGCAAGCTGACCGATTCTATTTTGCCAGTGCTGGCATCTTTAATCACAAACTTAATGCGCTCTTTATATAAATAATAGCCAGGCACAATTTTAAAGTTAGCATTTAAATTTTGCGCATTTAGAGTGGTTAAGTCTAGCTTAAACGCCACATCTGGCGACAAAAACTCTTCTTCTTGAATGTCATCAACAAATGCATTTCTGCCAGCAGAACTTGTTTCGCCCGCATGCAACAACGGCAACATTAGAGTTGTCATAAAAGCGATTACAATTGTGTTCAATAAGTGTTTCAAATAATGCTCCGCTGCATATTAATATCGTCAATGTTAAAGGCAGCGGTTGTAAATGCTGTACTTAACCCCCAATTAGTTGAATAAATTGGTCAGAAAGTTCTTGAATATGCGTTTTTTAATAGGTTTAATTTTACTCGCTTTTCCGTTTGCCGAGCTATTTTTGCTGATTAGCCTTGCAGATGAATACGGCTGGTGGCTGCTACTTTATTTAGTCGTGATTGGATTCTTGGGCTTACAATTAATTCGTGGTGAAAAATTATTGCTAAGCGCTAAAATGATGCAAAGCTTAGCTTCAGGCGGTAATCCAGTTAAAACGATCATAGGCAGTGCACGCAATATGATTGCAGGCATGCTATTTATCATACCAGGCGTCATTACAGATATGATTGCTGTCATTTTGTTATGCATGCCAACTAATAAGCCAAGCAAAAACAGCAGCAATAACCCATTTGAACAGCCTTTTGAACAAGCACAATATCAACAAAATACAAACGCTAAAGCCGCCAATGATGATGTAATTGAAGGCGAATATTCGCATGTACAAGACGATAACGATCAGAAATAATCATTAAAAGTGTGCAAAACATGAACAAAGTGACCATTAAAAATAGCGGCCATACATTTGAAGTTCGGCCAAGTCAAACCGTGTTAGAGGCCGCGATTGAAGCGGGTATCAACCTGCCGTACGGCTGCCGAAATGGCGCCTGTGGCGCATGTAAAGCCGAGCTGATTACTGGCAAAGTGATGCATGATGATTACCAAGGTAGCGCAATGAGTGATGCTGAATTGGCTGCTGGCAATACACTTTTATGCTGCGCAAGGCCTTTGGAAGACTTAACCATTGAATGCCGTGAAGTGGGTGGATTGGCAGGCATTAAACCGCGCATTTTACCTGCGCGCGTGGCCAAAAAAGAACAGCTTGCACATGATGTTATCGCTTTACATTTGCAGTTACCCGCAAGTGAGCGCTTACAATTTAAAGCGGGTCAATATATAGAATTTATTTTAAAAGATGGCAAACGCCGCGCTTTTTCAATCGCCAATGCGCCGCACGATAGCGAATTTTTACAATTGCATATTCGCGTAATTGCCGGTGGCGTATTTAGCCAATATGTGGAAAAAGAACTACAAGAAAAAGCCATATTGCGCTTAGAGGCACCATTTGGCAGCTTTTTCTTGCGCGAAGATTCTAACAAGCCGATTATTATGATCGCTGGCGGCACAGGTTTTGCGCCTGTAAAAGGCATGATAGAACACATGTTGCATAACAATATTCAGCGCGACATTGTTCTCTATCGCGGCGCGCGGCAATTACGCGATTTATATATGCACGATATGTGCGAAAAATGGGCAAACTTAACGCCCAATATTACTTATATTCCTGTGCTATCTGAACCTGAGGATAGTGATAATTGGCTAGGCAGAACAGGTTTGGTGCATCAAGCAGTTTTGGATGATTTTAAAGTGTTAAGTGCTTACCAAGCTTATGCTTGCGGCGCACCAGCGATGGTCGATATTGCGCATCAAACCTTTGTACAGCAAGGCTTAAATGCGGATGAATTTTTTAGTGACGCGTTTACGTTTGCTAATCCAGCGCCAAAAGTCGTCAGCGTTTAATGTTGTTATTGATTTAGTTTAATCAATATATTTTTGATTAAAGCAGCGCATAACCTGCCTCAAAAGGACAAACAACCGAAATAAAGATCAACGGCTCACTGCCACAATTTAATACTCCGTGCACTTCATTTTCATGTGCAACCACCACATCACCTGCACTAATGATGTGCATAGTGCCCGTTGCATCAGTTTGATAGTGGCCCGAGCCAGCCAATATGGTCCAAGTATCTTGTCCTAGTGGATGCACGTGTGCTGAGATACGCTGTTGCGGCCTAACATACCACGCAACCACAGTAGCATGGCTGGACTCAGTGATCACAGAGCGTATTGGCTCAGCATCATTTTGCTGCATAAAATCTGCACTTTTAAAAATTCTAGACGCGATTTGCTTATATTGTTCAGATTCAGCCATTAGTTACCCCCATTAATGGATGCAAAAGAGCAAAAATCGTACCTAGAAATTGGCAGTGATTGTTTGCAGCATGGCATCGTCTCCTGAGGTGGCTGCTATTTTAACGTTTAGTTTCAGGGTTAATGGTAACTCGGCAACCCGTGCATGATTCACAAATAGAGTCACATTTTTTAACCACTCTGCATCGCCCGCCAAATCTAACAAGTGGCGCATGGCCTCACTGCTGGTCACCACAATGCCGTGCAGTTTTTTTTCATTCCACAGCTGTGCTAATACATCACAGTTGGTTTGCGGGTTAATGCGTTGATAGCATTCGGCAAAACTAACCGTCGCGCCACGCGCACGTAAAGTTTCTGCTAACACATCACGGCCGCCAATGCCGCGAAAAATCAGCATTTTTTTAGCGTTAACTGCCTGCATTTCAGGTAAAGCCAACAAAGATTCAGAGTCAAAACGCACTTTATTTTCTTCGCCCGCTTGCACATGGCTAAGCGGAGTGAACACTTTTTTTACACCAAAATCTTGCAACTCTAAAGCAGTCACTGGGCCAATTGCAGCAAATTGTAAGTTTGCTGGAATACCTTGTTTAATGAGGTACGGCATTGCATTTTGCACGGCGTTGCTACTGATAAAAATCGCCCAATCATATTGGTTAGCTGCTGCAATCACTGTTTCAAATTGGCGGTAATCATTAAGTGGCGTAATTTCAATTAACGGAAATAAAATCGGCAAGCCGCCAGCTTGAGTAATCAGCGCACTTAGTTTTTTGGCTTGTTCAACTGGGCGGGTGATAATGATACCAATGCCTGTGAGCGTTTTTTGAATTTGTGGGTGATCGGACATGCTAAAACAAAACTTAATGAATATGATCTAAAGCAGCCAAGATCTTATCTGCACCTTTGGCGACTAATTTAGCGGCAAGCAATTGACCAATCGCCTCTGCGTTATTAATGCTGCCGCTTACTTTTTCGCGCAAAATTTGTTGTCCGTCAACACTGGCGACAAAACCTGTGATATTGATAAAGTCACCTTGGCGTGTGGCATACGCGCCCAGCGGCACCGTGCAACTGCCCGCCAGCGCACGGCTCATAGCACGTTCGGCTTCCACGCATAATTGCGTATCGATATGGTTTAACGGCGCTAATATGTCGATTAAATCACTACGGTTTGCATGAATCTCAATGCCCAGCGCGCCTTGTCCAACGGCAGGTATACTGAATTCTGGCGAAATAAATTGGCGAATTCTAGCGCCTAATTCCAGCCGAATTAAGCCAGCTGCCGCTAAAATGATCGCGGCATATTGGCCTTCATCTAGTTTGCGTAAACGCGTTTGCACATTGCCGCGCAGCGATTCAATTTTTAAATGTGAAAAACGCGCTTGAATCTGGCTTTGCCGGCGCAAGCTAGAAGTGCCGACGATACTGCCATGCGGCAAATCTTCTAATGCATTAAAATGATTAGAAACAAACGCATCGCGCGCATCTTCGCGTTCGCCCGTTGCCGCCATCACAAAGCCTTCTGGCAGGTTCATGGGCACGTCTTTCATGCTATGCACGGCTAAATCTGCACTGCCATCTGCTAACGCGTTTTCTAGCTCTTTTACAAACAAACCTTTGCCACCAATGCGTGCTAAAGGCGAATCTAAAATTTGGTCGCCGGTGGTGGTCATGCCCAAAATAGTCACTTCGCAGCTTGGATATAATGTTTGTAATTTGGCTTGAATATGCTTGGCTTGCCACATTGCCAGAGCACTTTCGCGCGAGGCAATGACGAGTTTGGTGGGTTGATTTTTCATAATAATAATTTTAGCATGGCTGATAAACAATAAACGGATATACAAAATGGCATTTTTTGGGTTAAGCTAAAAAAGGATAAGCCATAAATTGAGCGAAATAGGCAGTTTTAATGTTCAAAACAGGCTGGTTAAATAAATTAATCAGCCGTTTTAAAATGTTTAGGAGAAACACATGCGATATCAATTAGATGTTTTTGTCAGGTCACTGAATGAATTTTGGATGCAGCTAATTCACTTTTTACCGCGATTATTAGCCGTCATTGTGATTTTATTTTTTGGTTGGATTATCGCCAAATTAGCCAGAGCGGCAGTAAAACGCTTATTGTTATTGACACAATTTGACCGATTTGCGCAGAAATCTGGCTTAGAAGCGTTTATGAGCCACGGCAATGTGAACGTCACTTTAAGCGGCATTATTAGCGAGGTTGTGTATTGGCTAGTGATTTTATTGTTTGTGATTACAGGCGCAAACGCACTCGGTTTGAACGAGGTTGCGGTGCTGTTACAACAATTAGCCAGCTATTTACCACGCATTATTGTGGCGATTTTAGTGTTAATTTTTGGTACTTTACTGGCGCGCTTTGTCAATCGTTTAGTATTCGCTTGGCTTTACAGCATTAAATTTAGCAAAGCGTTAACCATCAGCACATCGGTTGAATACGGCATTCAGATTTTGGCGGTATTTATCGCGCTGGAGCAATTGGGTATTGGCATGCAGCTTATTCACTCATTATTTGTCATCGTGTTTGGTGCTTTCTTTTTAGCGCTGGCCTTGGCTTTTGGTTTAGGCGGACGCGAGTGGGCTGCGAAAACGATTGCAGAGGCGGATGCAAAAAAGAAAGTGCCACAAAAAGAGCAATAACACATTTGGGCTGATTGCGTGATTTTTTAGTGCGTTTTAAGGGTTAAGTTTTGCGCACCAAATGTTGTTGACGACGGCTAACGGCAACGGTTTCGGGAATACCTTTTAATAAGGCGACCCAGCGTGATTCTTGAGCGCCGTCGCTATTTTCAGACTCGTTTAGTGCCAAACAGCGTTTTTCGTAACCAGCGATAAAGTGTATTGCGACTAAACAGTTGCGATGTAAACGCAAAAATCGCTCACCAAATTCGGTCTCCAAGTGGGTGAGCGATTCTTCAATTAAATATTCCCGTTCTGCGGTACGCACGGTGATATATTTCAGCTCCGCACGCAAATAAATAATCTGCTCGATGGGCACTAAAATAACCCGACCACGTTCATGAATGCTCAGATGCGTGCGGGTTTTTTGTAGTGGTTTTAACGCTTCAATTTGTGCAGGTTTAAATGCATGCGCTTTATTGATGGCGATTTGCAGGCGCTCTAAGCGAATGGGTTTTAGCAGATAGTCAATCGCGTTTAAATCAAACGCCTTAATCGCATAAACATCAAACGCGGTGGTAAAAATAATATGCGGTTTTGGCGCTAGTTTTTGCGCATGTTGCGCCGCTTCAATGCCATCCATCAACGGCATGCGGATATCTAGCAGCATTAAATCAGGTTTGGTTTCTATGGCCAAATCGATAGCGTCTTTGCCATTTTTCGCTTCTGCCACAATATTAACTTGCGCAATATCGCCTAGCAAATCACGTAAGCGGTTGCGCGCAGGTGTTTCGTCATCGGCAATTAAAATAGTTAACATGTTTTTTTGTGCAATTTTTAAGTCAAATTTAGGGTTAAGTTTGCATGGTAATTAGCGCGTTAACGGCAGGCGAATATGCACTTCGTAGCGGTTTTGTTTCGCTTCAGCTTTTAAAGAAGCTTCTAAATCAAAGTGCAAACTCAGGCGTTCTTTGATATTTTTGAGTGCCATTTTATTACCCGTTAAATGTGGGTTTTGCATTGCATAGGGATTATTAATATAAAGATGCAATTCTTTATGCCGCGTATCAATCGTCACAATAATTTCGCCACCTTCAGTCATCGGCTCAATACCGTGATACACCGCGTTTTCCAGCAGTGGCTGCAAAATCAAAGGCGGAATCAGCGCATCTGGCGGCATATCGTTGATCACCCAAGTGATCTTTAAACGCTCTTCTAAGCGCAATTTTTCTAGCGCCAAGTATTGGCGACACAGCGCAATTTCTTGCGCCAACGGCACTAAATCACGATTATCTGCCATCAATACGCGAAACAAATCGGCCATATCTTCCAGTGCGGTTTCGGCGCGTTTGGGCTGGCTACGAATGAGCGACAAAACCGCATTAATACTGTTGAACAAAAAGTGTGGCCGAATGCGCGCTTGCAAAGCCTGTAAACGCGCTTCTGCAATGGCGGGCGAGTAAGCACGTTGCTGTAAATATAAATAGGTAAACACAATGCCAGTGGCAATGGCCGTTAATAAACAAGCGCGGGTTGCGCTGGGAATACCATCAAATATAAAAAGCGCACTAAAAAAAGTAAATACCACATAACTTAACCCGATTTCTAACAGTAAAATGGCTACAATACCGAACCAATAGGGTAGTTTGTTTAATAACGGATAAAGCATGTATAGACTTAGCATGCTGAGTAATAAAATGGGTTGAACTACGGCTGATAATTCGGCTAATAAAGGCAAAAATACACTGAACTGGTTGCCCAGTAAAATCGCCGCAATCACAACCAATAGGTTTACCACCAGCAAAATACGGAGCTGAATGCCAAGGTTGTGAAAATTGGGTAAACGGCTATTTTTGCGCACAACGTATAGTTCGTTATAATGAATGCACAAGTATATTATTATTAAAAAACTTAAGCCATTAAGTCGTTAAAAGAAAGCAAATATTCAGTGCAAGACAACTCATTAAATCAAAAAGCAAACGCTTGGTCTGGCCGTTTTAATGAGCCAGTGGCAGCGCTAGTAAAAAAATATACAGCATCGGTTAATTTTGACCAACGTCTGGCCGAGTTTGATATTGCAGGTTCAATTGCACATGCAAAAATGTTGGGCGCACAGCGCATTATCAGTTTGGATGATGTGGCAAAAATTGAACAAGGCCTGAACGAAATTTTGGCAGAAATTCAAGCAGGCCATTTTGAATGGTTGCTGGATTTAGAAGACGTACATCTCAATATTGAAAAGCGCTTAACCGATAAAATTGGTGATGCAGGTAAGCGCTTACATACTGGCAGAAGCCGTAACGACCAAGTAGCAACCGATGTGCGGCTTTGGTTGCGCACTGCGGTTGATGATATTTTGGTCGGCATTAAAAAGCTGCAATTGAGTATTGTCGATTTGGCGGAACAGCATGCTGATACCGTTATGCCAGGCTTTACCCATTTACAGGTGGCGCAGCCTGTGACGTTTGGCCATCACCTCATGGCTTATTTTGAGATGTTAAAACGTGATGCAGAGCGGTTTGTCGATTGCCGCAAACGCATCAATCATTTGCCTTTGGGCGCGGCGGCTTTGGCTGGTACCAGCTATCCGATTAATCGTGAAATGGTGGCAAGCAGTTTAGGCTTTGATGGCGTATGTGAAAATTCACTAGACGCAGTCAGTGACCGTGATTTTGCCATTGAATTTACCGCAGCAAGCGCATTGGTGATGACCCATTTATCACGTTTTTCTGAAGAGCTGATTTTATGGTCTTCACCCAGATTCGCTTTTGTGGATATAGCCGACCGTTTCTGCACGGGATCATCGATTATGCCGCAAAAGAAAAACCCCGATGTGCCAGAATTGGTGCGCGGAAAAACAGGCCGCGTCAATGGGCATTTGGTTGCTTTGCTCACATTGATGAAAGGCCAGCCGCTGGCTTATAACAAAGATAATCAAGAAGACAAAGAGCCGCTGTTTGATACGGCTGATACCATTTTGATGACGCTAGCCATTTATGCGGATATGTTGCGCGCTGTGGAGGTCAACAAAACCAATATGCGCCAAGCGGCATTGGAAGGTTTTGCGACGGCGACTGATTTAGCTGATTATTTAGTCAAAAAAGGTCTGCCGTTTAGAGATGCCCATGAGGCAGTGGCTTTGGCGGTAAAACATGCCATGCAAAGAAAATGTGATTTGGCCGATTTGCCATTAGGCGAATTGCAACAATTTAATGCATCCATTCAAGATGATGTATATGCCGTATTAACCTTGGAAGGTTCATTAGCAAGCCGCGACCATATTGGCGGCACTGCGCCAGCGCAAGTTAAACAAGCAATTGTACGTGCGCGCCAATTATTAGGTAGTGAATGATCAAGCCTAGAAAGTTAAATTGAAACTTAACCCGTTATTTGCCCTGCTAATTGCGCTTATTTTTATTAGCAATGCAGCTGCCATTAACGAGATAGCAGACAATGACTCAAATTTAGGCACCACTGCTCTAGATGCCAAAACAGCGCTGTCTAATGTTTCAGAGTCTGCTCAGCAACCAACCCCAGTGTTAACTGACTCTGAAAATAGCTTATCTTGGCCAGCGATTCCGGGTGAAAGCTTGCAGGATATTGCGCGTGCTTTTTACCCCAAAAGTAGCGTGATGCGGCGTTTGTTTATTGCTAAAACTTTGCGCTTAAATACACAAATCGAACCCAAGCTTAAGCCAGCCGCTATTTTTAAACAAGCTACGCTGTTAAGTATTCCTACACTTAAATCGTTATCTAACACTAGGCAAGCGATTAATGCCGCTAATCGTGCGAAACCTAAGCCAGAAAAACTAACGATGAGTTATCGCATCAATCAAGCGGCGAGTAATCTACCAGCGAGCAATCTGCCCACTATGCTGTTGCAGGAATATCAACTCTTAGTCAGCAAAAACGCTTTTTTAAAGACCGAACTGCAGCGTCTGCATGCAAAAATTGCTTTGTTACAAACAAAATTAAACACTTTAAAACTGGTGCTGGATAAAACGCTTAGACTGTCTATTCAACAAACAGCTAATCCAAATTTGGTCACTAACCCTACGAAAAATAATATTAAGCCGCAAGCGCAAACAGCCCATGCCGATTATGCAGAAGAAAAAGTATTTAAAAATCTCAATGAAAATAGCGCTAAGCCAGCCAGCACTGTTAAAAAGTCAGTTAAACCAACTGCACAAAGCACTGTTTTAGCAACAGCACAACCGCAGGCTTGGCTCTCAAACCTGCTGATATATTTGTTCTACGCGGTATTGGCTGTGGGTCTTATATTGGCTTTAGCGCTTTATGCGCTAAACAAATACCGTCAACGCATATACGTGCGCTTTAATCGGTCGGTTCCTGCTGTGGATGGTACATTGACAGAGTTTGGCGAGCAGTGGCAAGACACGGAGCAGGAGCCAGCATCTGACAATATTGTTGAGCAGCAAGCAGAGGCGGCAAAAAATTTCGTCAATACCGAAATGCAAGCTGAGCAAGCTAGCGCGCTTTCAACTTTAGAAGAAGCAAGGTTGTTGATGAGCATTAACCGTGTGCAAGACGCGATTGCGCATTTGAAGTTAACCATTGAAAATCAGCCAAAAACGTCAATTAATCACTGCCTTTATCTGCTAGAAATATTCAGAAAACTGAATTTAAAAGCAGACTTTGAACATTATGCCAAAGCCATGCATCTGACATTTAATGTGATGACGCCAGTTTGGCACGAAACGGGCACGGCCATTACCGACGTGAAAATGGTGGTGCCACAACACTTAGAAGAGTTTCCACACATTATGGAAAAACTAGATGCCGTTTGGCCAAGCGAGTTAGCAAGAGTGTATTTGGAAAGCTTGATGACGGACAATCGCGATGGCGAACGCGCAGGTTTTAGTCAATCGGCTTTGGATGAAATTTTATTGCTAATTGGGCTGTTAGACGGGCGTAAAGCGCTTGCAGCCAAACAGACTTAACCCAAAAAAATAGCCAATAAATCGTTTAAATAGCGCTGCCCCAATAATGTCGGCGTAATGCGATGCACATCCTGCGTGATTAATTTTTTCTCTAGCGCGATTTTGATATTGGCCTGAATGGATTGCAACGGTTTTCCAGTGCGCTCCTGAAAAAGTGTTGCCTCAAAACCACCAGTCAATCGCAGTGCATTCATCATAAATTCAAAGCCCAAATCGGCTTGTTCAATCACCCAGCAGTTATCTACCGCATTGCCATCTTCGGCATGTTGCATAAATGCTTTTGGGTGCTTGTGGCGCGTTTCGCGGGTGATTTTATCGTGATAGCTGAGCTTGCTATGTGCGCCAGCACCAATACCCAAATAATCGCCAAATTGCCAATAGTTGATATTGTGTTTGGCTTGAGTATTTTTATGTAATAAGTTTGGCTTGCAAAAAGCCGACGTTTCGTAATGTGCATAACCGTTATCAGCCAGTACAGTTTCAATCTGCTCCTGCATATCCGCGCTTTCATCATCATCAGGTAAATTTGGCGGCGTGCGATGAAAAGGCGTATTGGGTTCTAACGTTAAATGATAAAACGATAAATGGTCAGGATTGAGCGCCACGGCTTGGCGCACGTCTTGCAAAGCATGTGCTAACGTTTGATTCGGCAACGCGTACATCACATCTAAATTCACCCGTTCAAAGGTGTTAAGTGCTAATTCAGCCGCGGCAAGCGCCTGTTTGTCATCATGAATGCGACCCAACGCTTTAAGATAATCTGCATTAAAGCTTTGAATACCCAGTGATAGTCGATTCACACCAGCTTGTTTGTAAGCGGCAAAACGGCCAGCTTCCAAAGTACCAGGGTTGGCTTCCAAGGTAATTTCAGCGTCATATTCCAGCGGCGTTAACATACGCACTGCGCTTAAAATTTCATCAATGGCTTCAGCCGAAAATAAGCTGGGCGTGCCACCACCAAAAAATACACTTTTTATTTTTCGGCCATAAACGCGCGGTACACTTTGTTCTAAATCGGCAATTAGTGCGGCTACATAGCGTTTTTCAGGAATCTCAGCTCTTGATTCATGCGAATTAAAATCGCAATAAGGACATTTCTTTACACACCACGGAATATGAATATACAACGATAACGGCGGCGGATTGGTCAAACCAGATAATGTCGCATCGCCCAAAATCGGTGAAGTGGTATTGATTGGTATAAAGTTGCTGATTGGAATGATGGGAATCATAAAGCTTCATTTTTAGCAGATTCAAGTACGTCTTTAAATATATATAAAAGCTCTTTTAGTGAATTTTTGATTTTTGTAAAATCATTGCTAGAGCCTTTGCCACGATGGGCAATATTAGAGCGAATTTGATAATAATAATTAAGAGATTCCTCACATTTATGCTTATTGAGTTGATAATTTTTTCTTGGGTTGTCTGCTCTAAAAATCTTTGCTTCGCGCTCTACATGCTTTATTAAAGCATTTTTAAAAGAATCTTCTTGAGATAGTTTCTTGATTTTTTCATAAACAGAATCTCCTAAGTTGTAACGCAAAGAAAGATATCGTTCTATTGATGACCATAATAATAAATATGCCATTTGCAGATGAAACATTTGCTTCAAATTATGATTAAAATACGCTTTAATGTTTGGAGTTGAATATGATTCAAAAGTATCTTCAATTGCATCAAGTGCGTTAGTAAATAAAGGGTCACTCCATGAATCCCATTTTTGACAATCAAGAAATTCGCTCCCCTTCGTGGGTGAGTTTCCATGAAGAATGTTAACCTTCTCTAAATTTACAAAATTTTCCGACCAATGATAGTGCTTGTCTGGTTCCATTGACGAAATGCGTTTATAAGCATCAGCTTGTTTTGTTTCAATAAAACTAATTACTGAGCCATGAACAGATTCATAACCGATTTCATCAAAAATAGGCAAGCCATCCCTAACAAGTAATTTCCCTTTAATAGTGCTTTCTGTAGTTGTTTTAACAAAATCTTTAATTTGGAAGAAGCTAATTTCTGATTTTTTAAAAATACCGTAAGCAAAAAAAGGTAACGAGGTATCTCTAGGAAAAATCATAATTTTTTTTGATACGGGTTAATCAGCTGTTCAATCATTAAATTGAGCGTTTCACGCATTTGCAAATCCGATACTTCCATTAGCAAGCCGTCTTCAAACGCGTCTTGCATCATCTGCTGAATTTCTTCAAAATTTTCTTGCATGACTTTAATTTTTTCGGTGCAGGCGACTACGCTATTATCGTCGCGAAGCCATGTTGGTAGCGGTTTCATTTTTTGTGTTATTTAATACGTTAAGTGTTGAATTAATTGCAACATTTTACGCAAAGCATGGCCACGGTGACTGAGTTTATTTTTAATGTCGGGTGTTAACTCAGCGGCAGATTTGCCGGTGATGGCGTCTAAAAATAATGGGTCGTAACCAAAGCCGTTATCGCCACGCTCTTTTTTTAAAATAGCGCCTTTCCAAATACCTTCGGCAATCAGCGGTTGCGGGTCATCAGGTTGACGCACTAGCACCAAACAGCAATAGTAATGCGCAAAACGGTTTTCATGTTGTTTTAAGGTGTTAAGTAGATGCGTGTTATTGTGGGCGTCGCGGCTTATATTTTCTGGCGGCTCACCACCAAAATAAGCCGAATGCACGCCCGGCGCACCTTGCAAGGCTTCTAAACACAAACCTGAATCGTCTGCCAGTGCAGGTAAACCTGTGATTAGGCTGGCGTTTCGCGCTTTAGCTAGGCCATTTTCAATAAACGTACAATGCGGTTCTGCGGCTTCTGGCACGTTAAAGGCAGATTGCGGCAACACTTGAATATCAATCGGCGCTAATAAGGCTTGAATCTCGGCAAGCTTGCCTGGGTTGTTAGATGCAATCACCAACTGTTTAAACATACATTTAGCCTGCTGATGCGCTTAAAACGGCTTTTTGTTTGGCCAGCAAATCACTGATGCCACTTGTTGCTAAATCTAACATTGCGCTCATGGTTTCGCGCGCAAACGGCTCGCCTTCAGCCGTGCCTTGAATCTCAACAAAGCCACCATCTGCGGTCATCACCACATTCATATCAGTGTCGCAATCTGAGTCTTCAATATAGTCTAAATCTAACACTGGCGCGCCTTTGTATACGCCAACTGAAATGGCGGCAACGGCTTGTTTGAGTGGATTTTCAGCGATTTTGCCTGATTTTAACAAGCTAGAAATCGCATCATGCAAGGCAACATAAGCACCCGTAATGCTGGCAGTGCGCGTGCCGCCATCGGCTTGAATCACATCGCAATCAATATGTACACTGCGCTCGCCCAGTTTTTCAAGGTCAATAATGGCGCGCAAGCTACGGCCAATTAAGCGTTGAATTTCTTGGGTACGGCCAGATTGTTTGCCCTTGGCGGCTTCTCTATCCATGCGGCTGCCAGTTGAACGTGGCAACATGCCATATTCTGCAGTCACCCAGCCTTGATTTTTGCCTTTTAAAAAGCCGGGCACTTTTTCCTCAACACTGGCTGTGCAAAGCACGTGCGTATCACCAAACTTAACCAAAACAGAACCTTCGGCATGCTTGGTATAGTGGCGGATAATTTCTACTGGCCGCAGTTGATTGGTTGCGCGTTGGCTAGGGCGGGCATTCACTTGTAAAATAGGGGTTTGCATAGTCATAAGTATTTCGTTTGTATTAAACACTTATTATAAGCGATGCGTTATTGAGATACCTTTTAAACTTATCCAGTTAAGGTTAATGTTGCCAAGACTTAACCATAAAATACAGCTAAATTCTGGGTTTTTGCTGCGTTTTGTTTAATGCATGTTGAATTTCATTAATGGTATTTTCAATATCATCATCCGATAAATCGTTTAAATCCATGCTTTCATGATTATGTTGTTGCATAGTATTCATTATGGTGGTGGTTTCACCCAGCGGCATTAATTGTGTTGAAACCGCATCGCTACTTTGCTGCCTATCACCCCATTGCAAGCCAATTGCGCTCATGTTATCGCCACGTTCGTCACTGGCAAATTCGGCGCTATCCATCAATTTATTGGTAGCGTCGGCAATCACAATATTGTGCTGAATAATCTCTTTGATTTGTTGGTCGTTCAATACGCCCCACACGCCATCTGTGCATAATAAGATGGTATCGCCTTCAAGCAATTCAAAACGATCCGACAAATCAATCTGCGGCGGTGTTTCGCCACCCAGGCAATTATAAATTTTGTTTTTGTAAGGATGCGTCGCCATTTCTTCTTTGCTAATCATGCCTTTTTTGTACAAGGATTGCACCACAGAATGGTCTTCGGTACGAAATAGCAAATGCCCATCGCGGAAGTGGTATAGCCGAGAATCGCCCACATGCGCGCAATATAAAAAGCCACGTTGAATAATGGCTACCACAATCGTGGTGCGTGGCGATTCGATTAGCTCATCTCTTTGCGTCACGTTATCAATCATGTCGTGCACTTGCTGAATATGATCGATTAAAAATTTAGCAGGACTACTTAAAAAAGGCACCGCTAAACGCTGAAAGGCCTCGGTAAGGGTTTTTACTGCTAAATGCGCAGCAATTTCCCCGTTGCGGTGTCCGCCCATACCATCGGCCAGCACTAATAACAAGGCATCTTTGCTGTAAGAATATGCCAAGCGGTCCTGATTATAATTTCTAGGGCCTTGGCGACTATTTTGGTAGATAGAAAATTTCATGTCGGCTTAAACAGGTTTTTTAATGTTTTTATTGAGTGAATGCGTCATTTGTATCTTAAAGCGGTTTGTTGAGAGCGTCTTTAATTTTTTTCGCAAAACTGGGTTTTTTTACCTCAATTGGGGGAACAATCTCAAATAAAGTTTTTTGCAGTGAAAATACGCTTTGTGGGCGTTCTAGATAATTTAGATTCAGACAGTTATCAATAATTTGCAATAACTCTTGCGTGTAAATGCCTTTGCCCACCTTGGTGGCAGGCGCTAAAAAGTCTTTTTTAGTGCGCTGATTTGCAGCCATTGGCGCAGACCTTGCTAAACAAGAGTACATGCTGGCGCCCACGCTGTAAATATCGCTCCACGGGCCCAGTTGCTTACGTTCAAAATATTGCTCTGGTGGTGCAAAACCTGGCGTGTAACTCGGTGATAACTTAGATTGCGTTTGTGTCAGTGTTTGCCGTGCCGAACCAAAATCCAGCAATACGGGTGAGCCATCTAATCGGATATAAATATTAGCGGGCTTAATATCTAAATGCAGTAATTTTTGCGCATGTACTTCGCGCAGGCCATTTAGCAGCTCGCCAAAAACACGACGCACAAATCGTTCGTTAACTGGCTCTGGTTGTGACAGAATAAAATCTTGTAAGGATTTGCCGCGCTCATATTGCATCACCATATACACAGTGTTGTTTTCTCTGAAGAAATTGACCACGCGCACAATGTTTTTGTGGTCAATTTTGGCCAGCGCTAAGCCTTCTTCAAAAAAACATTTTAGGCCATGTTTAAAAGTGGCGGCATCATCATCGCTGTCCAAAAGTACGGTCGCGCCGTCTTCACGTAAGGCTAAACCCGTGGGCATATATTCTTTAATCGCCACGATATTTTTATTCATATCTTGCGCCAGATACACAAAACTAAACCCACCCGTGCTTAATACGCGCGTGATGATGTAATCTTGCAGAATATAGCCGATAGGCAGCGATTGGTTTTTAAGGGTAGCCATCTAGTTAAGTAGCGCGTCTAATATGGGTGCAATATACCTAGTTATGAGGATTATAAATTAAATCATCAATTTAATTAATTTACGTATTCTCGCATAAAAATCATGTTAAATCATAGGGGTTTGATACAATTGTCATAAATTACTTTAACTGTATATGGAATTTGCAATCATGATATTCAGCATGACAGGCTATGCGTCGCAAGAAACCAACACCAAACAAGGTATTTTGCTGATTGAATGCCGCTCGGTTAATCACCGTTATTTAGAGCTGCAACTCAAGTTAGATGACAACTTGCGCGCATTTGAGGCCACTGCGCGCGAAATGATTCAGGCTAAATTAGGTCGCGGCAAAGTAGATATTCGCATGAGTATGATGCGTGAAACGGGCGTAAATAGTGTGCCGCAGCTTAACCATAGCGTTTTACAACAAATTGCAGAAAGCGCAAAAACTGCAGCACAATATTTTCCGCATACGCAGCCTGTGAATATGCTGGATATTTTACGTATGCCAGGCGTGATGATGTCTGAAGCGCTAGATGGTGATGCGCTGGAGGCGGATATCAAGCAAGTGTTAACGCAAGTTTTGCAGCATTTAATTGACGCACGTGCGCGCGAAGGCGAAAAATTAAAAGCGGTTATTTTGCATAGATTGCAGCAAATTGAGCAGCATGTGATTAGAGTAAAGCCGATGATGCCCAATTTAATTGCGCAATATCAAGCAAAATTAAGTGTTAAGTTGCACGAAGCCACCAACAGCCATGACGATGATCGGATTCGCCAAGAAATGGTGCTTTACGCGCAACGTATTGATGTAGATGAAGAATTGTCGCGACTGGATTCGCATATCGCTGAGGTGAAACGTATTTTGCAGGTGGGTGGCGCGGTGGGTAAACGCTTGGATTTTTTGATGCAAGAAATGAATCGCGAAGCCAATACGCTGGGCTCGAAATCGGTAGCGGTAGAAACCAGTCAGATTTCGATGGAATTAAAAGTGCTGATTGAGCAAATGCGCGAGCAGATACAAAATATTGAGTAATTTTAAGGGTTAAGTCGCTGCAAACTGGCATGCACTAAACTGTAGCACGCTGTTTTAAAACCATTTTTAAGCGCACTTATTATGTGCATAATTAGTCATCCATAAAAATAATTATTGTAACTAACTGTTTTTAATACAATAATTATCTGGCATACGCCTTGCATAAGTCTTTATACTATTTAAAGAACTGAACCATGCAAAAATCCGCAAAAATGTTTTTTGATGAAATGCTAGTCGATGTTAACAAGCTAGACGATCAGAAAGTGCGCCATATTTATGCGGCTTATCACGATTGGCTAAAAGATATTCCGCACCATCAATTGCATAGTAAACGTCAAGAAGCGGCGTTATTATTTCGCCGCGTGGGCATCACGTTTAACGTGTATGGTGAACAAGATGGCGCAGAGCGGCTGATTCCGTTTGATGTGATTCCGCGGCTGATTTCAGCAGCCGAATGGTCAAAACTCTCCGCTGGCACTATTCAGCGTGTACGTGCTTTAAATATGTTTTTGCACGATATTTATCATAGCCAAGAAATCATTAAGGCGGGTATTGTGCCGACCAGCATTTTGGCCAATAGCCAATATCGGCCAGAGATGTTTGGTGTGGATGTGCCGAACCAAATATACGCGCATATTGCCGGGATTGATTTGGTGCGCACTTCGGAATCGCAGTTTTATGTATTGGAAGATAACTTGCGTACGCCATCAGGTGTGTCGTATATGTTAGAAGATCGCAAAATGATGATGCGCTTATTTCCAGAATTATTCCGTCGCTATCACATCGCACCAGTCGACCATTATCCGCAAGTATTACTGCAAAATTTACGTGCGGTTGCGCAGTCTGGCATTCATGATCCAACCGTGGTTTTACTTTCGCCTGGCGCTTACAACAGCGCTTATTTTGAACATGCATTTATCGCCCAGCAAATGGGTATAGAACTGGTAGAAGGCCATGATTTATTTGTGCGTAATAATGCGGTGTATATGCGCACCACGCAAGGCCCGCAACGTGTCGACGTGATTTACAGACGCATTGACGACGATTACATAGACCCGCTGGTTTTTAACCCAGATTCGATGCTAGGCGTGCCGGGTTTGTTGTCGGTGTATCGAAATGGTGGCGTGACCTTGGCAAATGCAGTGGGCACGGGTGTGGCGGATGATAAAGCGACCTACATATATGTGCCAGAAATGATTAAATTTTATCTGGGCGAGGCGCCGTTGCTAGAAAACGTGCCGACTTACGAATTAAGCAAAGCAGATGATTTGCAATATGTATTGGAACATTTGCATGAGTTAGTCGTAAAAGAAGTGCAAGGTTCTGGCGGCTACGGCATGTTGGTTGGGCCAGCGGCGACAAAAAAAGAAATTGAAGAATTCAGGCTGCGCATACTATCTAAACCGGCAAACTATATTGCGCAACCTACACTAGCGCTTTCAACTTGTCCAACATTGGTCGAGGCCGGAATCGCGCCGCGCCATGTGGATTTACGGCCATTTGTTTTGTCGGGCAAAACAGTGACTTTAGTGCCAGGCGCGCTATGCCGCGTTGCGCTAAAAGCAGGTTCGTTAGTGGTGAATTCATCACAAGGTGGCGGTACCAAAGATACTTGGGTGTTAGAAAGTGATGTGCTGGAAACGAAAGACTTAACACCTAAAAATGCCCAAAAAAAAGCAACGCAAGATGTTAGCGAAAAGGAACTTAACACGCAAAAACAGCTAAAAAATAATAAGGCCCAATCGTTATGTTAAGTCGAACCGCTGATCATTTATATTGGATGGCACGTTACATTGAGCGCGCAGAGAATATGGCGCGTGTGCTAGAAGTGACTTATAGCATGTCTTTGGTGCCCAATGCAGCAGAAAGTGAAGCAGCGCTTTGGCTGCCTGCCTTAGAAATTTCGGGCAATGTAGATGATTATGAAAGCGAATATGGTGCTGTCAATGCGGTTAATGTGATTCATTATTTGGCCATGGATGCGGATAATCCATCCAGCATTTACAACGCTTTGCGCAATGCGCGCGAAAATGCGCGCGCGGTGCGCGTGGCCATGACTTCAGAAACTTGGGAAAATATTAACGCTTTATGGATTGAATTTGAACAGTTTAACGGACAGGATTTATCCAAGAACGGTTTAGGTGAATTTTGCGATTGGGTTAAAGCGCGCTCACACTTATTTAGAGGCGTGTGCTTTGGCACCATGTTGCGCGATGACGCATTTCGGTTTGTGCGTTTAGGCACATTTATAGAACGTGCCGATAATACAGCGCGCTTATTGGATGTGAAATATCACCTGTTATTGCCTGAAGATGAAGAAATCGGCGGCGCGGTAGATTATTATGAATGGAGTGCGGTTTTGCGCTCAGTGTCGGCTTTTCAGGCCTATCAAAAAATATTCAGCGACACCATTGTGCCTTGGCGCGTGGCCGAATTATTAGTATTAAGACGTGATATGCCGCGCTCGCTGCATGCTTGCTTAGATGAAATTAGCCCGATATTAGAGCAACTTTCTGGCAACCGACATACCGAGTGTAGAAGGCTGGCGGGAGAACTCCACGCCAGATTGCGCTATGGCAAAATGCAAGATATTTTCCAGCTTGGCTTACATGAATTTTTAAGCGATTTTATTGACGCTAACAATTTATTAGGTGCAGAGATTCAACGTGCATTTTTAAGTATTAATGCCAGTTAAAACATCGCTTAAGCAGCTATTGAGTTAGAATAAAATGATGCGTCTTACTATCGAACATCACACGCAATATGTGTACACCACGCCGGTTAATTATACGATTCAGCAACTGCGGCTTACGCCACAGAGCGGCTTTGGTCAGCACGTTAAATATTGGGATATTAAAGTGCAAGGCCAAATGCATGCATTTGAAGATGCATTTGGAAATACCACACACACTTTAGTGGTTGACACACCGCATACCGAATTAAGTGTAACGGTGGTGGGCGAGGTAGAAACGGGCGTCAACGATTATTCGCAGTTACAACCATTGCCTCTGACCATTTATTTACGTGATACGCCATTAACGCTAGCCGATGCGGCGATTAAAGATTTTGCCCTATCATTCAAGCAAAAGCCGATTGACGACTTAATGCATGCGCTAGTCGAAAAAGTGGGCTACATAGCAGGTGCAACTGAAGTAACGACGACTGCGATTGAGGCATTTAATTTGGCGCAAGGTGTTTGCCAAGATCACGCACATGTGTTTATTGCCTGCTGCCGCAGCTTGGGTTATCCCGCGCGCTATGTCAGCGGCTATTTATTTACCCAAGATGGCAGTTTGATGCAGAGTCACGCATGGGTGGATGTGTGGTTTGATAGCGCGTGGCAAAGTGTAGATGTATCCAATGCTTGTCGCGCGGGCGAAACTTATGTGCGGTTGGCTACTGGTTTAGATTACCGCACCGCAAGCCCTGTGACGGGTATGCGTTCGGGCGGCGGTGTAGAAGGCATGGCAGCCAGTGTGGTAGTGAACCAAGCAGGTGTACCGATTCATCAGCAACATAAAATGAATCAAACAGCGCTATTAAAACAAGCGCAATTGATTCAGCAAACCCAACATGCACAACAATAAATCAAGTCAATATGCGCATTAACTCATTACAATTTAGCCGTCACGGCGACAAAGAAAACTCCACATTCTTTGAGGAAAACTTAATTCGTTTGCTAGCAGAACGCGACCAGCTTGGTTTAACCGACATGATTCACGAAATTGACGCGCTGATGATTTCGGTGGACCCAGAACATGCCACCAAATATATCGCAGAGCTGGCGTTAATGACGCCCTATCATTATTTGGTGACACTAGAAACCGAGCAGCATTTAACGCATATTTTGCGCATTGACCTGAATTCGCCCGATATTTTGCTGCGTGAAGTAAAAGATCCAAATCTGCGTGGCATTTTCAGAAGCTTAAATGAGGTATATCCAATCGGCGCGAAAAAGCCCAATAGTCGTTACATGGGTGAAATTATCCGCGTGACCAATTTGCACAGTGTGGTCAAGCTGCAAGAACAACGCGAATTCCGCTTTTTCAATCAAGACGAAGTGCGTAAATTAGAGCTACCAGGCAATGTTGCTATCAGCAAACCTTCGCCTTATACGCATAATATTGTCGGCTATCTAGAACGCAAACCCAATGAAACAAGAGTGTATGCGCTGGGCGTAAGCATGATTAAGACAGACGTGCAAGCCGCATACCTGGAAGCAAAAACGCTACAAACCAAAATAGGCGTCACCGATTTATTGTTGCCGCTCGATCATTTAGCCACGCGGGTTTACAGCCAAAACCGTGAAGTGGCGATTTTGGAATATTTGTCACTTTCCAGCTACTATTTTTGGGGAGCGTATAACATTAAAGATCAAAATTCGTCTACCAATGTCACCAAAAGTGCGCATCCAATACCTGAATCCAAAAGCCCAGCAAAAGTGTTCACCGCCAATAACACGCCTTATTTTATTAATCACCTAGAACATTTGCCATCGCCCACCGAAACCTTCGTACGCAATTATGGACCGCGTTTGCATCACATGGCGATTTCGGTTAAAGATGGTGAATTTGGCGGTAAAGAGAACATTGATTTTGTGGTGGATGCCATCGCTGAAAACGGTAAAGGCTTTTTGCTGGATGTGATTGGCTCGAAAGAGCAAGGCCTTAAACAAATATTTTCTAACGCGTCTGAACATTCCTCATTAATTATTGAATATGTACAGCGTTACGGCAGTTTTGATGGCTTTTTTACCCAAGAAAATGTAGCCAAATTAACCGAAGCCGCTGGTTTTATGTAAAACTTAACCCTCAAAAATCAGCAAAAAATTCACGTATTTCAGCTTCAACCATTATTCACAATGGTATGATTTGTTTTCAGCAAATTCTGTATCTTCATCCTTATCATGACATATTGCGTGGGTTTATTATTAGAGCAAGGCTTGGTTTTCGCGTCTGATACGCGTACCAACGCTGGGGTTGACCAAGTCGCCATTTCGCCCAAAATGCATATTTTTGAAGTCAAAAATGAACGCGTGATTGTGTTATTAACGGCTGGTAATTTGGCCATTACGCAATCGGTAGTGCATGCACTGCGACTTAAAATTAGCAATGCAGAGAAAGATAGTAAGCACTTACACAATGCACAAAGTATGCTAGAAGCAGCCAGCTTGGTTGGCAATGAATTACGCGCAAAATTTGAGCAAGAAGGCGAGCACTTTAAAAGCCACCAAATAGAATTTAACGCCAGCATTTTAATTGGCGGACAAATCAAAGGCGAAAAACCACAATTATTTAATGTCTACTCGGCAGGTAATTTTATTGAGACCAGCATTGAAACGCCTTATTTTCAAATTGGCGAAACCAAATATGGCAAACCCATCATCGACCGCGTCGTGCATTACGATACCGATATAATGGACGCGGTAAAATGTTTGCTGATTTCGTTTGATTCAACCATTCGCAGCAATGTCTCGGTTGCGGCGCCCATCGATTTGCTGATTTATCGTGCCGATAGCCTGCACGCCGATTGTAAGCAGCGCATTGCAGAAACCGACCCTTATTATTCTAAAGTAAGGCAAGGCTGGGGCGCTGGGTTGAAACAAGTTTTTTCTGCGCTACCAAGCCCAGATTGGTGTTAAAACATGACATTAAGCATGATATTAAATCAGGTTGCAGGTAATCTTTTTATTATCACAGCGGCTTCTGGCGCGGGCAAAACCAGTTTGGTGAAATCGATACTGATGCATGATGCGCAAATTAAACTGTCTGTTTCACACACGACGCGTCAGCCTAGAATTGGCGAAGAAAATGGTGTGCATTATCATTTTGTCAATGAAACACAGTTTTTAAATACACTAAACGCAGGCGGTTTTTTAGAAAGTGCCGATGTGCACGGCGCAAAATACGGCACTTCACAAGCCGCAGTGGAAAGCGCGTTACAGGCGGGTTATGATGTGATTTTAGAAATTGATTGGCAAGGTGCGGCGCAAGTGCGGGCGATTTATCCAGATAGCATTGGCATTTTTATATTGCCACCATCGGTTGAAACCTTAGCGCAGCGCTTGAATAACCGTGGTCAAGACAGTGTGGATGTGATTCATAAACGCGTTGCCGCCGCGCGTGAAGAAATGAGCCATGTGGTGGAGTTTGATTATGTTACAATCAACGATAATTTTGACTTGGCGCTACAAGATTTATTGGCGATTATTCGCGCAAGTAGGCTGAAATCGACATCGCAACTACAGCGTTACGCTGCACTTGTTCAAAAGTTAACCTAATTCAAAAGTTAACCAGATTTTAGTGTTAAGTTTTGAATATCAGCTGTATTTTGCCCTAACTTAAGAACAATTAACCCCGTTTAACAGTCATATTCTATTGGCTGTATCATTTAAAGGACCACAGATGGCACGCATTACCGTAGATGATTGTTTAGAAAAAATCCCCAACCGTTTTCAATTAACATTAGTTGCAGCTTATCGCGCGCGCCAATTGGCAAACGGTTCAGACCCTTTTGTGCATAGTGCAGGGCAAAAAGATAAACCAACGGTGTTGGCTTTGCGTGAAATTGCAGCAGGCAAAGTGGGTATAGAAATTTTAAATCGTACACATCCTTAAGAGGTTAGCTTAAGTACTTCAAACTTAACATGCGTCTCAATGCCAAAAACTGCAACCAAAACCGGCATTAACAAACACACCATCGACACCTTTCAACCTGCCGAGCCACAATTGTTGCCGGCAGATTGTGAAACTTCACAACTCACCCTCTTATTAAAAGAATATTTTAGCCAAGCCGATATTGAGCAAGTGTGGGCGGCTTATCGCTATGCGTTTGCCGCGCACGATGGCCAAACCCGCAAAACGGGTGAGCCTTATATTACGCACCCAGTTTCAGTTGCCTGCATTTTAGCCAAACTGCATTTAGATTTACCCACTTTGCTAGCGGCCTTATTGCATGATGTGGTGGAAGATACAGGCGTTTCGGTGGCAGAAATTGCCGAATTATTTGGCAAGCAAGTGGGCGTATTGGTAGATGGATTGACCAAGCTCGATAAAATTGAGTTTCAAAGCGTTACGCAGGCGCAAGCGGAAAATTTTCGCAAAATGTTGCTGGCGATGAGCCAAGATGTACGCGTGATTTTGGTCAAACTGGCCGATAGATTGCACAATATGCAAACGCTGGGTTCGATGAAACCAGAAAAGCAAAAAAGTATCGCGCGCGAAACTTTGGAAATTTACGCGCCAATCGCTAACCGACTTGGCTTGAATCTCATTTATCAAGAGCTAGAAGACTTAAGTTTTCAATATGTGTATCCCATGCGTTATCGCGTGCTCAATAAAGCCATTAAGGTAGCAAGTGGTAATCGCAAAGAAGTGATCGCCAAAATCTTAGAGGCGATTAAAGGGCGTTTAAATGAAGTACACATCGAAGCTGACGTCAAAGGTCGTCAAAAACATCTGTACAGCGTATATCGAAAAATGGCCAGCAAAGGCAGTGCGTTAGAGCAAATTCACGATATTTATGGCTTTAGAATATTGGTTAAAGATATGGCTAGCTGCTACTTAACGCTAGGCCATTTACATGCACTTTATAAGCCGATTCCTGGCAAATTTAAAGATTATATTGCCATACCAAAAGCCAATGGCTATCAATCGCTACATACCACATTATTTGGTCCATTTGGCATGCCAATAGAAGTGCAAATCCGCAGTGAGCAAATGCATAACATTGCAGATGCGGGTGTAGCGGCGCATTGGATGTATAAAACTTCAGATGCCAGTTTAACCGCGTTGCAACAGCAAACGCATCAATGGTTACAGCGTTTGCTAGAAATTCAAGCTGAAAGTGAAGATAACTATGAGTTTCTGGAACACTTTAAGGTGGATTTATTCCCAGATGAAGTCTATGTGTTTACGCCAAAAGGCAAGATATTAGCTTTGCCGCGCGGCTCCACAGCGGTGGATTTTGCCTATGCGGTACACACTGATGTGGGCAACAGTTGTGTGGCGGTTAAAATTAATAACGAGCTAGCACCATTGCGCACGGAAATGCACAACGGCGACCATGTGGAAATTATCACAGCAGCGCTGGCAAAGCCTAATCCAGCTTGGTTAAATTATGTAGTCACGGGCAAAGCGCGTTCACATATTCGGCACTACTTAAAAACCATTCAAGTATCAGAATCAGCACACTTAGGTGAGCGCATGTTGAATTTGGCCTTACACGCTTTGCATATAGAACCCGCCACTATTACAGACAAACAATGGCAAAAAGTAATGAGTGATTACGGCGCAAAACACAAACATGATATTTTGGCAGATATCGGTTTGGGTAAGCGCATTAGTCTAATGGTTGCACATCAGCTAATTGCGACCAATCCAGATTTAACCAATGCAGATAATGGTAAAGCAAAAACATTTAAACCGCTGGATATGATTACCATTCGCGGCTCAGAAGGCATGGCAGTACAATTCGCGCAATGTTGCACGCCCATACCAGGCGACCCGATCTTAGGCTTTATTAACAAAGAAAAAGGTTTGATTATTCACACGCACGATTGCGCCACAGTGGCTAAATTTAAGCTAGATCCTGATAAATGGCTGGATGTAGAGTGGGATCCTGATAATGAGAAACTGTTCAAAGTAAATGTGCGCATGGTGGTGGCTAATGTACGCGGCATGCTGGCTAAAATTGCCGCGGGTATTTCAGAAGCAGGCGCCAATATCGACAATGTCAGCGTAGAAGATTCAGATGGTAGCCAATATTCCAACGTGAATTTTGTAGTGCAAGTGCGTAATCGCGTGCACTTGGCTGACTTAATGCGCAATTTACGTAAAATTCCGGATGTGGTGCGCATTAACCGCGTCAAAGGCAGCAATTCTAAAAATAGAATTCAATAAGTTTTTTCGCTTCGGGTATGACCAAACTCAACGAAATTAAAGCCTTTGCAACACCACTGATTGCCAATTTACTCAAGCTGGGTATTTCCACTATTCAAGATTTACTGCTGCACTTACCATTGCGCTACATGGATGAAACGCGCATGACCGCTGTGCGCGATTTGCGCCTAGGCGAAAGCGCACAAGTAGAAGGCCGGATTGTGCATTGTGAGGTGACTTACAAGCCACGAAAAAACTTAGTTGCGCGGCTTGAAGATGCTAGTGGGCAACTCACTTTGCGCTTTTTGCATTTTTATCCCAGCCAAATCGCCGCGCTTAAAGTGGGGACGGTGTTGCGTGTTTACGGCGAAATTCGTCATGGTTTTTTTGGTGTCGAAATGGTGCATCCACAGTGCAAAACAGTGGATGAAAAAACCATGGTAGCGGAAACATTAACACCGATTTATCCCACTACCGCAGGCTTAACTCAGCCAAATATTCGCAAAGCCATTGCACTGGCGCTAAAACAAGATGCGCTAGCTGAAACTTTGCCAGCTAATATTTACCAAGCATTTAAATTGCCCAGCTTTGCTGCCAGTATTCAAGCTTTACATCATCCCACGCCAGAAGCCAATTTAGCGGCGCTAGAAAATCGCAGCACGCCAGAATGGCGGCGATTGGCTTTTGATGAATTGTTAGCGCAGCAACTTTCCATGCGTAAACATTATGCCAAGCGCCGCAGTATTGATGCACCTGCGATTGCAATATCTGAAAACTTAACCCATCAAATGCTTCAATATTTGCCATTTCAATTAACCAAAGCACAACAAAAAGTAGTAGCAGAAATCAGCCAAGATTTAACACAGCCGCATCCGATGCAGCGCTTATTACAAGGTGATGTGGGTAGTGGCAAAACCATTGTGGCTTGTCTGGCGGCTTTACAAAGCATAGAACATGGCTGGCAAGTGGCGCTGATGGCGCCGACTGAAATTTTAGCAGAGCAACATTTTAAAAAATTCGAAACTTGGCTTAAACCCTTAACTATTGAAATTGCATGGTTAACGGGCAGTCAAAGCAAAAAAGAGCGCGAAGTCGCACTAGCCGATATCGCCAGCGGTAAAGCCCAGCTTGCAGTTGGCACACATGCTTTGTTTCAAGATGCGGTAATATTTAAAAAGTTAGGCCTAGCCATTATTGATGAGCAACATCGATTTGGCGTGCAGCAGCGCTTGGCTTTGCGCAAGAAAGGCGAGCCCCAAGTATTAAACCAAGAGCCGCATCAACTGATGATGTCCGCTACCCCCATTCCGCGCACATTATCCATGAGTTATTTTGCTGATTTAGATGTATCGGTGATTGACGAATTGCCGCCGGGCCGCACGCCTATCGTTACCAAATTGGTGTCAGACGAGCGACGTGATGAAGTATTGCAACGCGTGCGCGAAGCTTGTTTGGCGGGCAGCCAAGCGTATTGGGTTTGCCCTTTAATTGAAGAATCAGAAGCCTTGCAACTACAAACCGCCAATGATACGTTTGCCCATATGCAAGCTCGTTTTCCTGAACTTAATATTGGCTTAATACATGGCCGCATGAAACCTGCCGAAAAACAAGCGGTGATGCAGGCCTTTAGCAAAAACGAAACGCAATTGCTAGTGGCAACCACCGTAATTGAGGTTGGCGTTGATGTACCTAATGCCAGCTTAATGGTGATTGAGCACGCAGAGCGTTCTGGTTTAAGCCAGTTACATCAACTGCGTGGGCGGGTTGGGCGCGGGGCTGCCAAGAGCACCTGTATTTTGCTGTATCAAAACAAGTTAAGTGACACTGCTAAAGCGCGATTAAAAGTCATATTCGAAAGTAACGATGGTTTTGCCATAGCCCAAGCCGATTTGCATTTACGCGGCCCTGGCGAATTTTTAGGCACACGCCAAAGTGGTGTGCCGATGTTAAAAATTGCCGATTTAGAGCGTGATATTGATTTACTAGAAGCGGCAAAAAATAGGGTAGACAGCTTAATTAAACAGCATCCGCAAGCCGTTGAGGCGCATTTGGCGCGCTGGATGCGCCATGCGGGTGAGTGGGTAAAAGTGTGAAACGAACACATCAACATGCAGCATGGCTGATTAATCCGATATCTGCTGGCCGAATCAAATCATGGCTAATCGATAAAAACTCGCTCACCTTGCGTTTGCAAAAAAGTTATCCAATTTTTAGTGTTAAGTCTGTGCGCCTCAGTCATGCAAAACCTATCTTGGATGAAGCGCTTTGCTTAGGATTGCCAAGTCACAAAACGGCATTAATTAGAGAAGTGCTATTAAATGGCCATCATCGACCTGTGGTATTTGCGCATAGCGTATTACCTTATACCAGCTTACGCGGGGCTTGGCATGGTTTGGGCAAGTTGGGTAATAAGCCTTTGGGTGCGGCTTTATTCGCTAATCCGCAAGTAAAACGCGCGCCACTACGCTTTAAAAAGCTGTCGCCGCATCATGTTTTGTATCAACTAGCAGTACAGCATTTAAGCAATAAACCAGCGTATTTATGGGCGCGGCGTTCGATTTTTAGTTTAAATGGCGCTACTATTTTAGTAACAGAAGTTTTTTTACCAGCATTATTGTCCACATGAACACGCAACTATTTATTCAAAAAGTAAACGCTTACCAACGCTTAATGCGGCTTGATAAACCGATTGGCATTTTATTGCTGTTATGGCCAACGCTTTGGGCGCTGTGGATAGCCAGCCGCGGCAAGCCAGATTGGATTGTGTTGCTGATTTTTGTGACAGGTACTGTGTTAATGCGCAGTGCGGGCTGCGTGCTGAATGACATTGCAGACCGCAAATATGATGGTTTAGTAACGCGCACTAAAAATCGCCCTTTGGCAACGGGTGAACTGAACGTGAAACAAGCCTATGTATTAGCAGCAGGGTTAAGCTTATTGGCATTTGGTTTGGTGCTATTGCTGAATAAAACCACCATTTTGCTATCATTCGCCGCCATGTTTTTAGCGGCAACTTATCCTTATACCAAACGCTTTTTGGCGATTCCGCAAGCGTATTTGGGTGTAGCTTTTGGCTTTGGTATTCCCATGGCATTTGCAGCAGTGAGTGATTATATTCCCGCAGTTGCATGGGTCTTATTGGCCGCAAATGTGTGTTGGGCGATTGCTTACGATACGCAATATGCCATGGTAGATCGTGATGACGATTTGAACATTGGCATCCAATCTTCAGCCATATTTTTTGGCAAATATGATGTGGCTGCAGTGATGGCAAATTATGCTGCCATGTTGGGCTTATTGATTTATATTGGCCGATTAATGGGCTATGGCCAGTATTATTACCTTGGCCTTATCGCCGCATTTTTGCTGATGTTGCGCGAGTATCATTTGATACAAAAACGCTCTAAAACAGATTGTTTTAAAGCGTTTTTGCATAATAATTGGATTGGCTTGGCCGTTTTTTCTGGCATTTTGGCCGAATATTATTATAAATAGTCAGCCTAGCGATATGCTCATAACCTGCGCCTGGTTATTTGTATTCAACAAGGTTAAACTCAAACAGCTCTTCATGCTTTTCAGGGCTTACAGTTTCGACTTTTTCTACATCAGTCATCGTTAGCGCTTCTATTTTTTGCAGTTTAGTGGCTTTCATCGCCTCGATTTTTGCCTCTTTCAGTTCTTTAATCGCCATTTTTTTCTCGTCCAATTGAATGATATCTGCTGTACTGACATTGCTTAAGGCAATGCCTCTTAATAAAACCAACTCTTCAATAACGTTTTTTTCAAAACCAACGCGCACCTCTAAACGGCTGTTGTAAATTAAATCGTCTAAATAAACCAAGGCCGCAGGTGTTCCCCATATCTGTTGCAAACCGTTTGCTAAGCGTGAATAAGATTCTAAACTACCGCCAGAACTGGTTTTATCTTCAGCTGCAAAATCTGCAATTTTGATATTAAAGTGCTCTTTACACTCCAGCGCGGTTTGTTCATATACCGCTTGTAAATTTTCTTTAGCCACTAAATCCAGCAAAAATAACCAAATGGTCACGGATTGTTTGGGGAAGTCGAGCAGATGGTTTTGTAATAATTGAATCGCTAAGCTGGTGCGACCATGTGACAAGAACACATCTGCGTGGTCTAGTATATTGTGTTCAAAGTTATCTTCTTCAATTTGAAATGGCGTTTCTTCCAGCGCTGAAGTCGCTGCAAAAGCGGCTGAACTGTTGGTTTGTTCTGCGGTTTTGGCTGCGGCTAAAGGTTTGTCTTCAAACAGCGTATCTTCTAGATCAATATCTTTGTAATAAACAATATTACTAGAATTCGCGTCCAGTGCATTCCACACATCTTCTGCGTTATCAAGCTGTTGCGATTGACGACGCCTGCGCCAGAAATCTGCTGCAAAATAGCCGCCAATCAGTAAGCCGATGCCTGCCAAATACGGCCACCAGTTTGTCGTGCTATTGGCTGAATTTGCCACCGTTAGTTTTTCGGCTTGCGGCTTAATCGCGGCATTTTTTTCAGCTTCTAACGCGCGATTACGTTGTTGTAAAGTGGTGATTTGCTGTTCTAAATGGGCAAGACGATTACCCAATACCGTGGCTTCATCTGCTATTGCCACATGATTAGCCAGTGCTTGTGGCGATGTTTCAACCGCAAAACGCAATTGTTTATCTAAGCGCAAACCAAGTGAATTAAAATGGCTATCAAAGGTGCCGCCCGAAATGCTCAAGCGAGGCTTGTCTGACTTAACACTATTTTTTGTTGTATTTTGAGGGTTAAGTATGCCTTTGTTTTGCGTGCTAGCAGTCGATTTTTGCGCGTTATTAAGGGTTAAGTCAGGATGACTATGACTATTTTTATGGCTAGCTGATGATTTTTTAGCCGAATTTTGTTGAACGCGAACACTTTGATTGTAATTTGTTTGCGTGACAGGCGACTGCGTCACAGCAGATTTCTCATCAACACTGTTGATTATCTCAACACCATCCGTTGTTTCTGCATCATTAAATGATGTTAATTCTGTGGTTAAAAGCGGGTCAATTAACAGCACATAATCACGACGAAAATTGCTGTCACATTCGGCGATGACCGCCAAACTCACGATAGGCTCAATAATCGCGTCAGTTGTCGAAATAGTTAAAATCGCTTCATCGCCTTTAATATTACTGAGTCTGATGTTGCCATTATTGATTGGGTTTACACCGTCAGAATCGCTGCCTAATCTAAAGCAGGCTTTGTCTTTCAGGCCTACAATACCTTGCACTTTTAGTTTGGCTTGTAAAGGTTGCCCAATGTGCGATTTCACTTCTATATCACCTAAGCCCACCGCAAAAACGGGATTTTGCAAGCCAACAGATAGCAGCGTTAGTGCGGCTAGAACGGCTTGCTTTAATATATAATTGTTATGCATGGTGATTACCTGCTTTTCAAGTTATCGTTTCGTTAATAGTAGTGTAAGCAATCTGTGTGCCAACTAAAAATGATGCATTAATGCTGCATAAACACCATTTAAGCATTAAAACCCATTATTTAATCATTTTTTATAATTGACAAGCTTGCAAGCAAAAGCATATAATCCGCCCTCTTGTTTTTATAAGCTATAGATAAACCTTAGCTTGATACTGAACTGGTTTAAACTGAATTAGCTAATATTGAATTAGCTAATATTGAATTAGGTAGTGATACGATGAATATTTTTTCTGGAAAAACATTTTCTGCAAAATCGCACGAAGTACAGCGCGATTGGTTTGTAATTGATGCAACTGACTTGGTGTTAGGCCGTTTAGCCAGTGCGGTAGCACACCGTTTACGCGGCAAGCACAAAACCATTTACACGCCGCATACGGATACGGGCGACTATATTGTGGTCATTAATGCTGACAAAATCAAAGTTACAGGCGCAAAAGCGGATGGCAAGTTATATCACAGTCACTCTGGCTATCCAGGTGGTATCAGCACAACGACATTTTCTAAAATGCAAGACAAGTTTCCTGGTCGCGCGTTAGAAAAAGCAGTAAAAGGCATGTTGCCAAAAGGCCCGTTAGGCTACGCAATGGCAAAAAAAATGAAAGTGTATGCTGGCGATAAACATGAGCATGCTGCACAACAACCAAAAGCATTGACTATTTAGTCGCACAAACACAAGGTAAATCAAATGATTGGCAAATACAATTATGGTACAGGCCGCCGCAAAAGCTCAGTAGCGCGCGTGTTTTTAAAATCGGGTAAAGGCAATATCATCGTCAATGATAAGCCTGTTGATGAATATTTTTCACGCGTAACATCACGCATGATTTTACGTCAACCATTAGAGTTAACCAATAATACCGCTAGCTTTGATATTATGGTTAATGTGATTGGTGGTGGCGAATCTGGCCAAGCGGGTGCGGTTCGTCATGGCATCACACGTGCATTGATTGACTACGATGCAGCATTGAAAAGTGCCTTATCACATGCTGGTTTTGTGACCCGTGACGCGCGTGAAGTTGAGCGTAAAAAAGTGGGCTTCCGTAAAGCGCGTCGCCGTAAACAATTCTCTAAACGCTAATCTAGCTTTCGCTTTATGTAGGCGTTACGAATTAAAAAAGGTCGCGTTAGCGGCCTTTTTCATTTAAGGTTAAGTTTTAACATTTTTATTTCTACTTAAGCAGGTATGGCAAATCAAAAACTAAAAATTGGTATTGTTGGTGGCACAGGTTACACAGGCGTAGAGTTGTTGCGCTTACTAGCAATTCACCCACAAGTAGAATTAACCGCAATCACATCGCGTGGTGAAGCTGGTTTGCCAGTAGCCGATTTATTCCCCAGCTTGCGTGGGTTTATAGATTTAGCTTTTTCTGACCCTGCAACGGCTGACTTAACCGCTTGCGACGTGGTATTTTTTGCTACCCCGCATGGCGTGGCCATGAGTCAAGCGCAAGCATTGTTGAAAGCGGGCGTGAAAATTATCGACTTAGCCGCCGATTTTAGACTGCAAGATACCGCAGTTTTTGAACAATGGTACAAAATGCCACATCGCTGCCCAGACATTTTAGGCCAAGCGGTGTACGGTATTCCAGAGCTTTATCGCGAGCAAATTAAGACTGCAAAAGTGATTGGTAACCCAGGTTGCTATCCAACAACCGTCTTGCTGGGTTTAGCGCCATTACTAGAGCTCGGTTTAATTGATTTTGCAGCCCCTATTATTGCTGACGCTAAATCGGGCGTATCAGGCGCTGGTAGAAAAGCAGAAATATCGACTTTGTTTGCAGAATCAAGCGACAATATGAAAGCCTATGGCGTGAGTGGGCATCGGCATCATCCAGAAATTCATGCGCAAATGACGCAGCTGGCGGCGGGTAAAGCCATTGATTTTATCTTTGTGCCGCATTTGGTTCCCATGATTCGCGGCATGCTATCGACCATCTATGTCAAACTAAGTGCAACTGCACAAACTGCAGACTTACAAGCTTTATACGAACAACGCTATGCCAATGAAGCGTTTGTTGATGTGCTGCCTGCTGGCAGCCTGCCAGAAACACGCTCTGTGCGAGGCGCAAATCAATTACGCATTGCTTTGCATCAACAAGCCGATTCGCGCTACTTAACCGTTATCGTAGTGCAAGATAACTTGGTTAAAGGTGCTGCAGGGCAAGCAATTCAAAACATGAATATTATGTTCGGCTTAGACGAAAATAGCGGCTTGCAAGTGTTACCGCTGTTGCCTTAATGCACTAAATTATGAAACCAGTCCGTCGAAAAATACGTCGTCATTTTGGGTTAACTGCCAAAAAAGTGGCGGTGCGTTCAAAACGGCCTTGGTATTTTCAAACGCTATTGGCCACGCTATTTGTTGTGATAGGTTTTGCTGCGGCTTACTGGATATTTCGAGGCGGAGAAAATAGAAGTATTCGTCAGCAATCTGAACGGGTTGCACAAGAAAATAAAGCTTTGCAAGCCAAACTAGTGGGTGCGCAGCGCGCGTTACAAATACAAATAGCGACTAACAATAATCTTGCCAAAGAGCTTGCAAGCGTTCAAGATGAGAGTATCAAGATAAAAGAAGATTTATTCTTTTATAAAAACATGCTCAATGGAAAATCAAGATAATCAATGTGAATTGATTCATAAAAAAAGCGGGGAAACGATGTTTTTTAAGAAAGCAAATAAAATTGATAACCGTATCGACACATTGGTAGGCGTCGATACCCGTATTGAAGGCGATTTACATTTTAGCGGCGGTTTGCGTGTAGATGGCGCGATTCGCGGCAACGTGACTGAGCAAAACGATGCACCAAGTACCATTATTGTGAGTGAGCATGGACGTATTGAAGGCGCGGTCAATGCAGCAAAAATCGTTTTAAATGGCAAAGTGATTGGGCCAGTAAAATCTAGCCACTTTATCGAATTGCAAACCAAAGCGCGCATTACGGGCGATTTATATTATCAATCGCTAGAAATGCACACCGGTGCGGTGATAGAAGGAAAATTGGTTTATTTGGGTGACGGCGCGGCAGATGAGGTGCTTTGAGTTAACACGCATTTTTGATTTAAAAATAGTGTTAACTTGTAAAATGAACATTAATCCCCAGTTATGCTCTATAGTTAAGTAGATGAAGTTTAAGGAGTAAAAAATGAACGCAGTAACAGATATGCCAGATATTGCAATGCCAACCCCATTGGTGTTTACCGACAATGCAGCCAAAAAAGTCAAAGAATTAATTGATGAAGAAGGCAGCCCCGATTTAAAACTGCGCGTATTTGTGAGCGGCGGTGGTTGCTCAGGTTTTCAATACGGATTTACGTTTGAAGAAGAAGTCAACGATGACGACACGCAAGTGATGAAAGACACGGTTACTTTATTAATCGACCCCATGAGCCTGCAATATTTAATGGGCGCCGAGATTGATTATCAAGACAATCTGCAGGGCTCACAATTTGTGATTCGCAACCCACAAGCCACTTCTACTTGCGGATGTGGCAGCTCATTTTCGGTTTAAAAATTGCTGCATTTTTAGTGTTAAGTCGTTCATTTAAAGCCAAGCATTCGCTTGGCTTTTTTTGTTTTAAAGGATTAGACTTTGCAGCGCGTTAAATCGCTATTGAGTCGCTAGCGTTTATCAATCGTCACAAATTCGCGTCTTGCTTCACCTGTGTAAAGTTGTCTAGGACGCCCGATTTTATGCTCTGAGTCAGCGTTCATCTCAGACCACTGCGCTATCCAACCCGCAGTTCTAGCGAGTGCAAAAATGGCGGTAAACATACTGTTAGGAATGCCCATGGCGCGCATGACAATGCCACTATAAAAATCCACATTTGGATACAGTTTGCGCGAAACGAAATACTCATCTTCGAGTGCGATTTTTTCTAATTCCATGGCTAGTTTAAATAGCGGGTCATCTTGCAAGCCCAATTCGTTTAATACTTCGTGACAAGTAGTGCGCATAATGGCGGCGCGCGGATCCATGTTGCGATACACCCGATGACCAAAACCCATCAGGCGAAAGCTGTCAGTTTTATCTTTGGCGCGTTTTATAAACTCGCCAATACGCGAAATATCGCCCATTTCTTCTAGCATTTGTAGTGTGGCTTCATTGGCACCGCCATGCGCTGGCCCCCACAATGAGGCGATACCAGCCGCTACGCTAGCGAATGGATTAGCACCACTTGAGCCAACTAAGCGCACTGTGGAGGTTGATGCATTTTGCTCATGATCGGCATGCAGAATGAGTATTTTTTCAAACGCTTTGGCTAATATTGGGTTTGGAATGTATTCCTCACATGGTGTAGCAAACATCATGTGCATAAAGTTTTCTGCGTAATTGAGTTTGTTATTGGGATACATGAACGGTTGACCCATAATGTATTTATAGCTCCAAGCCGCAATGGTGGGCACTTTCGCTAGTAGACGATAAGCAGATACTTGACGATCTTCTAAATCGTAAACACTCATTTCGTTAAAATAGAAAGCAGACATTGAGCCAACCACGCCGACCATCACCGCCATTGGGTGAGCGTCGCGTCTAAAACCACGGAACACATTATTCAACTGATCGTGCAGCATGGTGTGGCCGCTGATTAAATTGATGAATTCAGCTTTTTGCGTGGCATTGGGCAGTTCGCTATGCATTAACAAATAAGAAACTTCTAAAAAATTACAATGCTCAGCCAGCTGCTCAATCGGATAGCCGCGGTGATACAACAGACCTTTTTCACCATCGATGTAAGTAATATTAGATTGGCACGCGGCTGTTGACATAAAACCTGGGTCATAAGTAAACACGCCATGTTTGCCCAAATTGCGAATATCAATCACGTCGTTACCCATGCTGCCAGAAAGTACAGGTAATTCGATGGCTGGTGCGCCGTTATCAAAGGTGATGGTGGCTTTGGTTGGTTTTGTGGTCATATCAATCTTTACTGGCTATTTGGTTCTAAAGTTTAAGCAACAATAATACCAAATGTTTTGCGGTTAAAAGCAATTAGGCAGAATAAATTGCGCCCAATATACGTAAACCTTTGGCGCCTGTAACCGCAGGCAGGTTACTTGGCAAATGATGCATTGTTTGCTTGGCTAGCCAGGCGAATGCAGCCGCCTCTACCCAATCAACATCAACACCCAATTCTGCAGTCGTGCTAAGAGGGGTGTTGCCTAATAACGCTGTTAGGTGCTGAACAAGTAAGGCGTTATGCGCGCCGCCGCCACATAAATAAGCGGCATCTAATTCGCCACAGTGTTGGGCAAGTGCGTCATGAATGGTGCGCGCGGTAAGCGCAACTAAAGTATGCGCAACGTCTTGGGCGCGATAATTTTTTGCTTCTAAAAACTGGTTAAGCCAAGCATCATTAAATAAATCACGACCAGTACTTTTGGGTGGTGCTAAAGCAAAAAAAGGTTCTGATAACATTTCTGCAAAAAGTGGCTCAATCAGTTCACCTGTTGCTGCCCAAGCGCCGTTCGCATCATAATCCTTGCCTAGATGGGTTTTAGTCCAAGCATCTAGCAGCATGTTACCTGGTCCAGAATCAAAGCCTAACACTTTGGCTTTATTAAAGTCGCCTGCATTTTTAGCCAAAAAAGTAATGTTAGCAATACCGCCAATGTTAATCAGCGCGCGATTAGCGTTTTTTGAGGCAAATAGCGCTTGATGAAAAGCAGGTACTAATGGTGCGCCTTGGCCGCCAGCGGCAATATCACGGTTTCTAAAATCAGAAACTACCGTGATATTGGTCAGCTCTGCCAACAAAGCCGCGTTACCAATTTGTAAAGTGAAGCCCAATTCTGGTCTGTGGCGAATGGTTTGGCCATGACAGCCAATTGCGATGACATCATTTGCAGATAAATTTTGCTTTAACAACAAAGCATTAACCGCATCTGCATACAAAATTGCCAGCTGATTGGCGGTTAAGTGACTCAACTCTAATTCATGATGAGAAGGCGTGTGCAATTGTAATAATTGCGTTTTTAAAGTTTGCGGATAGGGTAAAAAGTGGGTTGAAATGACTTGGCATTTTTCGTCTTGTAAATCGCACAGCGCTACATCAATGCCATCCAAACTGGTGCCAGACATCACACCAATAAATAACTGCATGCTAGTCATCATTTAATCATTGGTTGCAACTTGTCTGCGGTTTAACATTTCAATCTGAGCCATTAAATCTAGGCTATTTCGATGAAATTCATCTTTGTATTTATCGTCTATTGGTATGCTGGTTGGCAAAGCGACCGTCATCGGATTACGATGTACTTTATTAACCAAAAACTCATAGTGCAAATGTGGGCCAGTGGCTAAGCCAGTCATGCCGACATAGCCGATAATATCACCTTGTGAAACTTGCATGCCCTTGCGCAATCCTGCAGAAAAACGTGATAAATGACCATATAAAGTACTAATGCCGTTGGCATGTTTGAGTATGATGACGTTGCCATAACCACCTTTACGGCCTGCAAATTCAACCACGCCATCACCGGACGCTTTAATACGCGTACCCGTTGGCGCTGCCATATCAACACCTTTGTGCGCTTTAATGCGTTGCAGAATTGGATGGTAACGCCCCGCATTAAAACTAGAACTAATACGCGTGAACTCTAAAGGTGAGCGCAAAAACGATTTATGCAGACTTTTACCCTCTGGCGTGTAATAGGCAAATTTACCTTCTGCGTCGCCAAAATGCACGGCTTGGTATTTTTTGCCTTTATTGACAAATTCAACCGCTAATACATTGCCCGTCTTCATCATTTCACCCGCATTGTAAAAAACTTCATACACCACGTTAATGAGATCGCCTGCTCTTAAGTCGTTATGAAAATCAATTTCACTTGAAAAAATATCCGCAATTTTTAAAGCAACCTGGTCAGGTATACCAGCATCATCCGTCGCGCCAAACAAAGAATTTACAATGGTGGCAGATTTTAAAACTTGATGATTTTGCAGGATTAACTTTTGGGTGGCGACTTGATAGCCGCTGGGCGTTAAACCTGCAACCAAAATCGTTTCGTGATCAATCTCGTACTCTAGATGCAATAACTTACCATCTAAATTGGTTTTGATTTCTAAACTATGACCCGGAATCAGCTTTGTGTTCATGGCGCGTGCCTCGGGTGATAAAGTTAAAAACTTCATCGCATCTTCATCACGAATGGTCATGCGCTTAAATAAGCTAGCTAACGTGTCATCACGCCTTACTTGATCAATCTGCCAAAACGCTTCATCACGATTAACGTGATGCACCGCAAGTGGCAAAGTGACATCTTCAACAATAATTTCAGATTTAACTTTTTTAGGCTGCTCAGATGTGACCATGCCAAAAGCGGCAACAATCACAAAAAAAGGCAGCAGTAAAAGTAGCGAAACCCAACGTAATTTTATTTTATGCAAGAATTCCATATCACTCAGGCTCAGCAATTGGGTTTTGCGTTAAAATAATAAACTTGAATTTTCATCTGTTTTTTGATTGATACATTCATAATTAAAACCGCTCAAATACTTGAATTAAATAGCTTTACGCATTAATTTCATACACATAGTAACAGAGTTTTTATTGTAATAAAAAGTAACAATTTGTAAAAACATCTTCTTTTAGCCATTGGAAAAAGCCGTGAATACCGACATTAATCAATCATTAGCCATCATCAAACGCGGCTGTGAGGAATTATTAATCGAGCAAGAGCTGGTCGAAAAATTAAAAAAAGGAATCCCGCTACGCATTAAAGCAGGCTTCGATCCTACCGCGCCAGATTTGCATCTTGGGCATACCGTATTAATCAATAAATTACGCCATTTTCAAGATTTAGGCCATCAAATTTTATTTTTAATTGGCGATTTTACTGGCATGATTGGCGACCCAACTGGTAAAAGTACCACGCGCCCACCGTTAACTAAAGAGCAAGTGATTGAAAATGCGCAATCATACGCAGAACAAGTCTTTAAGATTCTAGATAAAGATAAAACCGAAATCGTCTTTAACTCAAGCTGGTTAACCGATTTGGGGGCGGTAGGTATGCTCAAGCTAGCTTCAAGCTTAACGGTTGCGCGTATGCTAGAACGTGATGATTTTTCAAAACGCTTCAAAGCAAACCAGCCGATTGCGATACATGAGTTTATGTATCCATTATTGCAGGGCTACGATTCAGTTGCGCTCAAAGCAGATGTGGAATTAGGCGGCACAGACCAAAAATTTAATCTATTAATGGGACGCGAGTTGCAAAAGCAAGCTGCTCAAAGTCCGCAATGTGTGCTTACCATGCCATTATTAGAGGGTTTGGATGGCGTAAATAAAATGTCCAAATCGCTGAATAACTACATTGGTATTAATGAACAGCCTGAAATTATGCTCGCCAAGCTCATGTCGATCAGCGATGCATTAATGTGGCGTTATATAGAGTTACTCTCGTTTGAATCGTTAGAAACAATTCAACAATGGAAAGCAGCAGTCGCGGCTGGCGAAAATCCACGCAATATTAAGGTTAAGTTTGCACAAGAAATTGTGGCGCGTTTTCATAGTCAGCTTGATGCTGAAAAAGCGCTCAATGATTTTCAAACGCGGGCTAAAGGTGGCGTCCCCGATGATGTGCCAGAAGTTAGCTTGAATATTGATACTGCAACGATTGGTATTGCGCAGTTATTAAAGCTGTCTGGCTTAGTAGAAAGCACGTCTGAAGCGTATCGTGCAATTGATCAAGGCGGCGTGAAGCTGGATAGTGAAAAAGTGTTAGATAAAAACTTGCAGCTTAATAAAGGAGATGTAGTGATTGCGCAGGTAGGTAAACGCAAATTTGCAAAAGTTAACCTGTTTTAAGGGTTAAGTTTTATCGCAAAAAACACTTAATTGTAATAATTTTGTAATTAAGCGCAAATAGGGCTTGACCAAAGTTTAAGCCTCTGTAAAATGCGCACCTCGTTACAGGCAACCGTTAACGAAAAGCAATAAAAAAGACGCAATCAGTTATACCGTTAATATTAATTAAAAATGTTTGATAATTAATATTGACGCGGCTTAAAAGCTCTGTATAATGCGCACCTCGTTAACGCAAAGCGTGAAACGAAATACGCAAAAGTGATGCACTTCTTGCTGTAAATAAAACGCTCTTTAACAAACTGAACGACTGATAAGTGTGGGTGTTTGTGGTCAAGACCATCGACTTAGACGCAACAAATGCTTTATCTCGCAAGAGATAAAGAATGTTTTGTTGTTTGGTTTAAGTCGATACTCAAGATAACAAATGCTTACACTTAAGATTTATGACAAGACTGTAATAAAGCTTAGCTAGCAATGATTTATCATTGTTAATTAAGCAGTACACAAACCTTGACAATAAATTTGAGAAAAACAGCTCAGACTAAGTTTAGAATTTCTCTAAGCGATAGATGAGATGCAAAGCAAAAAGCGAATACCACCTGGTGTAAATGTTTTTAACGAAACATTGAAACAGGAAAAAGTAATAGTCATACATTAAACTGAAGAGTTTGATCATGGCTCAGATTGAACGCTGGCGGAATGCTTTACACATGCAAGTCGAACGGCAGCACGGACTTCGGTCTGGTGGCGAGTGGCGAACGGGTGAGTAATATATCGGAACGTATCCAATAATGGGGGATAACTAAGCGAAAGCTTGGCTAATACCGCATACGCCCTCAGGGGGAAAGCAGGGGATCTTCGGACCTTGCGTTAATGGAGCGGCTGATATCTGATTAGCTAGTTGGTGGGGTAAAGGCCCACCAAGGCGACGATCAGTAGCTGGTCTGAGAGGACGACCAGCCACACTGGAACTGAGACACGGTCCAGACTCCTACGGGAGGCAGCAGTGGGGAATTTTGGACAATGGGCGCAAGCCTGATCCAGCCATTCCG
>JBKJRD010000063.1:0-4403 GCA_046594885.1 Methylotenera sp.
TTAGTAACTTTGGAATTTACGTATTTTTTATGCAGTCTAACTTTTTCGATAACTTGATAGAATAACTCATGCTCTTGTTCTATCCTTAAACCTAGAGCACTCTCGTCCGCACTCCAAAGAATATGTTGGTCTAAATCATAAATATTCAAAAATAATTGAAATTGGTTCAAACTAATCAATGTGTTATTTACATCAATCTCATCAGATTCAAAATCCTTCCTTAAAAACAAAGATTTGATTTCACCATCCTCTATTGCTTTTGTTAATTTCTTTGCAATTTTATTGATATGGGGTAACAGCTTATTAATGTAAATGTTATTCAAAGTTAAATCTTCGATTTGAATATCGTCATATTCCTCCTGATTTTGGATTGTGATGACACGAGCACTACATAAATCTACAGCTAGCAACATTGATAATTCATAAATCGTGAATGAATTAAATCCAAAGTCTTGGATTGCCTCTAACTCATCAAAGTAACCTTCACTCATAGATGCCCTTACGCCCCCACCAAATTTGAACCACACCCGCTAAGCTAGGGTTGCTTAGTTTTCGCACCAGTTAATTAGGCTGGGGCTAGGTGTGATTAAGCTATTATGCCTGTTTAAATGTCACTATCTTTGCACCATCTCGCATAATGTCTAATTGGTCACTCCACCACTGTGCTAATTGCTTACGTTCGTTGTCGTATGTGGCCTCGTTGTAAATTGCTCTTATTTTGTTGGCATCACCATGTGATAACGCTGCTTCTATTACATCATGCCTAAACAATCCGCTTTCATTCGCTTGTGTGCTAAAAAAGTGACGGCAGCCATGTGGCACTATATGGTAGTCGGTAAAGTTCAATCTAAAGGCTTTGCGTATAGTGGCTTCAGATAATGGCTTGCTATCAAGGCGTGACGCAAAAACAAACTCACTGTGTCCAGTGTATTGCTTTAACTCTTTTAACGCGCCTATGGCTTGCCTAGATAGCATCACGGTGTGCGGTTTATCCATGTGCTTGCGTGTTTTTGATTGTTCTAACGGAATTGTCCAAATGGCTTTCTCAAAATCAAAGTCTGCCCATTTAGCACACCGTAACTCGCTCGGTCTTTGTGCAAAGTTAAGCATGAGATACACACATGTTGAAACTTCAAAGCTACCAGCATAATCTGTGAGGTTGCGTAACAACTTGCCAGCGTCTTGTGGTGTTTTTAATCGTGGGAATTTTTCGCTCACGTGTTTTTTTAATCTTAGGTCTGTTACTTGAATTGGATTTTCATTGATTAACTTATCACTCAGTGCAAAATCAAATACCTGCTTAATCCACCCGCGTGATTTTTCCATTAACTCTAACGCGCCACGCTTTTGCATCACTAGCAAACAAGCTCTCACCATTTGGTTGTCAATCTTGTTAATCGGGTAATTGCCTAGCTTGCTATACACATTAGCGTTAAAGGTTTGCTGAATTTTTAAGTGTGTGCTTTTGGCTAGAGTGTGTTTTTTAATATCAAGCCAAGCTTCTGCTACCGAACGAAAGGTGGCACTCGCAATTTGCGCCTCTTTAACCTTAGCAAGCCTTGCCTCTATTACAGGGTCTTTATGTTCGGCGATCATGCGACGCTTGTCCATTGCCATTAAGCGCGCTTCAGACAATGTTAAATCAGGATATTTGCCTAACTGTAGTTTTTTAGGCTTGCTATGGAGTGTGGTGCGAAGTTGAAAGTATTTACTACCGTTTGGGTGTACTAGCAAAAATAAGCCGTTGCCATCACGTAACGCATATTCTTTTGTTAGTGGCTTTGCAGCCTTGATTGATAGGTCATCTAATGAACTTTTATTGGCTTTTGCCATGTCAATTTGTACAAAAATATTTTTGATATTGTTTTTGTACAGATTTTTGTACAATTTGTAAAGCGTTTTTATGAATTGATGTGCAACCGCATGATGCGGTGACTATTGGTAACTTGTTGAATTTATTGGAGGAATGATGTGTTTTGATACTGCTTGAAACTAACTACTGGTGCCGACGGAGAGACTCGAACTCTCACGACTTTCGCCACTACCCCCTCAAGATAGCGTGTCTACCAATTCCACCACGACGGCAATCATTCAAGGATTTGTAATTATTATTCTAAAACCAACAATCCTAAAATTTAATTGGGCACATCTTTAGCAGCGCTACCAGTACCACTATTGCTTGTATCTACATCAATAGCATTTGGTGTTAATTTTGGTGATTTAGTTGCATCAGATGGAGCGGAATCTGGATTAATTTGTGATGCACTTGAAGGCATCTTAATCACACTGCCATTACCGGCGCGATGGCTGGCCATGTAAGCCAGCGTTAAGCTGGTGCAGAAGAAAACAACCACGCAAGCGGCGGTTAATTTACTTAAAATATTGGATGACCCGCTTACGCCAAACAAGCTGCCAGATGCGCCGCTACCAAAAGCCGCGCCCATATCTGCACCTTTGCCGTGCTGCAATAGCACCAAGCCGATAACACCTGCTGCTGCTAAAACGTGAATAACTGTGATTAAATTTTCCATTGAAACAATTCCAAAAAATGCTTTTATGTTAAAACAGGCGTTTTGCCTGAATACTATCCGTTAACTAAGCCAGAACCTGACAATTTAATGTGCCAATTCAGCCGCCATACATACTTGTTTAAACGCTGGCGCATCAAGCGAGCATTTGCCAACCAGCCCGCCATCAATATTTTGCACAGCGAATAATTGTACCGCATTTTGCGGGTTTACGCTGCCTCCATATAGGATTTTTAAGCGATTGGCCGCATCTTTATTCCCGCTTGCAATCTTGTTGCGAATAAACTGATGCATGGTTTTCGCTTGCCCTGGCGTGGCCGCCAAGCCAGTACCAATTGCCCAAATCGGCTCATAAGAAATAATACTATCGGCAAATAGGCTAGCGCCATGTAATTGAATAATCGTATCCAACTGTTTGCCGACAACTAATTCCATTACGCCTGCCTCGCGCTCAATTAAAGTTTCACCCACGCATAATATGGGCGTTAATCCGTGATTTTTGGCCTGTATAAATTTTTGCGCGATATTTTCGTCTGATTCGCAATAAGCGGTTGCGCGTTCCGAATGGCCGATAATGACATATTCGCAGCCAAAATCTTGCAGCATAGCCGCGCTTACTTCACCAGTGAATGCGCCTTGTGTATTTTTGGCGACATTTTGCGCGCCCCAAGCAATATCGGTGTTTTGCAATGCCTGTTGCAGTTGCGCCAAATAAGGATATGGCGCACAAACCACCACTTTTAGCTGTTTTAAATGCGATAAGGCAGCGATATAATCGGCTAACAGCAATTGATTTTGCTTTAAATTACCATGCATTTTCCAGTTAGCAATGACTATTTTTTTGGCAATATCTGGTTTTTTTGCAAACGGTTGTGTTAAATGTTGGCTCATTGAATTGCCTTAATAATTGGCGCGAATTTTACGCGTGCAAGCTGCTATGGTCAACGTGAAGTTTAGTTTGGTTATGAAAACTTAACCCTAAAAAAGGGTTAAGTTTTTTAAAGCGCTTGCTAATAAAAAACATTATTTAAAGCTAAATGTATACAAAGCATCTACTGCGCTCTCTGTGCCAGTTTCGGCTTGCAAAGCCCAGCGCGGCGTAATATTGTAGGTAAGCCTTGCTACATCAAGCAAACCGCTGACACTTTTTTGGTAGCTTAAATACAATTGCGACGAAAGCCGTTTGCCAAAACTCACGGCTGCGGTGTCTGCATCAGCACCGGTAAAACTCAAATCATCCAAACCTGTTGCGCGCGCTAACTTAGTTTGTAGTGGCAGCGAATCACCTTGCGACAATACCGCGCCTGCCGCTAAAGAAAGTACAGCAAAATCGCCAGCACCCGCTTGTTCTGTGCCGCGACCTAAAATCAGCCAAGACAATTTTTCGGTATCAGATACGTTTGGCACTGACACTAATTTAACCGTTGGATTTAAAGCGCTACCCGTAATTTCTACACCAGCATTCACATTTTGCGCCGCGTTAGTGGTGGTTTGATTAAAGTTACCACCGGTAATTTGGTCGCTGTTATTCACAGTTTCTGCGTTGGTCGTGATTAAGCTAGCATTATCACCAACCGTATTACGCATGGCGCGAATATTTAAGCGCGTATTATCGATTGCACCGTTAAAACTAATGATGCCACGGGCGATATTCAACACTTGGCCATAGGCCATATAAGTGCCTTTTTTCACGCGAATACTGCCTTCGGCATGCGGATGATATTGGGTTAAACCCATCAAAGTCACTGCGCCATCGAGCTGCGCATCTAGCCCACGCCCGCGCAAAGCGAAATCGTCACCTAAATCGATGCGTAGATTATTCAATAATATTTTTAGGGCATTTTCATCGGTTAAGTCTGCTTGTCCCAACACGAC
>JBKJRD010000024.1:0-47640 GCA_046594885.1 Methylotenera sp.
GCTTTACAGGGCGTAAAGTTGTTGCTAGGATTTAATGTAAATTATCACTATTGTGCATAACCCATGAATATAGAAAGAGAATTTTAATTTGAAATTCGATTTTTTCAATGAAAGTACGCCGCCGCTTATTGGTGTGGATATCAGCACATCGGCAGTGAAGATGGTTGAGCTATCGTCATCAGGCAAAGGCGCTTATCGTCTTGAAGCTTATTCAATCGCTGCAATTCCTAAAGATGCAATTGTAGATGGCAATATTGCTGGTTTAGAGCAAGTTTCTGACGCGGTTAAATTAGCTTGGAAACTACTCGGTTCACGCGAAAGACGGGCCGCCTTAGCATTACCTTCAGCCGCTGTGATTACCAAAAAAGTCATGATGTCAGCTGAATTGCGTGATGAAGACATGGAAGCGCAAGTAGAAGCAGAAGCAAATCAATACATTCCGTTCCCGTTAGAAGAAGTGAACATTGACTTTCAAGTCATTGGTGCCGCGGCAAATAGTCCAGATGAGGTTGAAGTGTTAATCGCTGCAGCCAGAAAAGAAAAGATTGAAGACCGCGTGGCAGCCGCTGAAGATGCTGGCTTAAAAGTCACTGTGATGGATATTGATACCTATGCAACAGAAGCCGCTTACAGCTTGGTGGCCAATCAAATACCGAATAAAGGCAAAGACCAAACTGTGATGATTGTGGATATTGGTGCGGGCATGATGCACATTAATGTGCTGCATGATAACAAATCAATCTATGTGCGTGAGCAAGCATTTGGCGGCACACAACTCACACAAGAAATTCAGCGCCGTTTTGGCTTATCGGTAGAAGAATCTGAAATTGCCAAGCGTAAAGGTGGTTTGCCAGAAAGTTACGAAACCGAAGTTTTGCAGCCATTTATGCAATCACTTTCAACCGAAGTTGCGCGGGCGTTACAGTTTTTTACTAGCTCAACGCAATATAACAGAATCGATCATTTAGTATTAGCAGGTGGTTGTGCCGCGATTCCTGCGATAGATGTGTTGGTGCAAGACCGTACGCAAGTGAATACGATTATTGCAAATCCGTTTCAGTCAATGACACTTGCCACAAAAGTAAAACAACAGCAGGCTACCATTGATGCTCCAGCATTGTTAATCGCCTGTGGCCTAGCCATGCGGGGAATTCATTAATATGATACGCATTAATTTATTACCTCATCGGCAAATAAAACGTGCCGAGCGGCAACGCCAATTTGGTTTAATGGCGCTGATGGCAGCCGTTGTAGCAGGTGCGGTTGTATTTACTGGCTGGACATTTTTAAGTGCTAAAAAAGAGGCACAGCTTGAACGTAATGGTCGTTTAGAGCAAGCCATTAACCAGTTAGATAAAGAAATTGCTGATATTAAAGACCTAAAGGATCAAATCAGCAATGTTTTAGAACGTAAACAGATTGTTGAAAACTTACAGACCAATCGTAGCCAATCAGTGGTTATTTTAGATGAGTTATCTCGCCAATTGCCAGAAGGTCTGTATCTAAAAAGTATCAAGCAACAAGGCAATTTGATTACATTGGAGGGCGTAGCCGATACCAATGCACGCGTTGCAACTTTAGTGCGCAATTTAAGCGTCTCTAATTGGATAGAATCGCCTAACTTAATTGAGATTAAATCGATTACAGTTAATGGAATCAAACAAAATGACTTTACGCTTAATGTGTCACTAAAAGTGCAAAAAGCCGAAGAAGCACCCAATAAAAATAAAATCAAAGGCACTTAACACATGAAATTAGATGATTTTAATAATATTGATTTTAAAAATGCGGGTAGCTTACCAATTACCGTTAAATTGGTATTGTTGGGGTTTTTATTTGTGGTTGTGATGGGTTTAGGTTACTGGTTTTTGTGGAATCCACTGCTAGATGAGTTTGACCAAGCGGCGTCTAAAGAGCAAGAATTACGACAAGTATTCTTGGCGAAAAAAGGCCAAGCAGTAAAAATCGACGCTTATAGACAACAAATGTTGGATATAGAAAAAACCTTTGGTGCATTGTTAAAACAGTTGCCCGATAAATCGCAAATGGATGGCCTATTAACTGATATCAACCAAGCAGGGCTGGGGCGCGGCCTAGAGTTTGAGTTGTTTAAGCCGGGACAAGAAACAATAGCTGATTTTTATGCCGAAATGCCGATACAAATTAAAATTAAAGGCTCGTATCACGATATAGGCGCCTTTGCGACCGACATCTCCAAGCTATCCAGAATTGTGACACTGAACGATATGGTTATTAGCCCAATGAACAAAGACAGTAAAGACAGCACACTTGCATTGGAAGCCATTGCAAAAACCTATCGTTATCTTGATTCTTCCGAAATTGCTGCCAAAAAAGCGGCCGAAAACAAGGTTAAAAAATAAATGGCACGCTTTAATCTTTCTATAAAATTCATCTTGGTTTTTGCGCTTAGTTTAATGCTAGCTGCATGTGGCGGTGACGAGGGCGATGATTTAGATAAATTTATGCAAAGCGCTGCCAATAATATGGGCAAAATGGTAGAGCCTTTGCCAGAAGTGCTACCGTATTCACCGCTGGAATATAATGCAGACGGCACTTTAGCTGATCCATTTAAACCGCGCAGAGCTGTTAGCAAAACTGGATCGCTGCAACCCAATACTAACCGCCCTAAAGAGGCTTTAGAGTCCTATCCGTTAGAAAGCTTAAAATATGTGGGGTCAATGAGTAAAAACAAATTGACTTTTGCATTGATCAAAACACCAGACAATACGGTACAACAGGTTAAAGTGGGTAATTACTTAGGTCCTAATTTTGGCTTAGTCACTGCAATTAATGAAAGCGATATCGCGCTCAAAGAAATTGTGCAAGATGACCTAACGGGCGATTGGGTAGAACGTGGCGCAAGTATCAATCTGCAAGAATAAATGATGGGAATGAACATGGTTAATATGATGACAAAAATTTTTACGCTCACGCTACTGTTAACTACTAGTATTGGTATTGGCATGGGCATTCATGGCAACGCCATCGCCGCAGAAGATGAGAACACACTAAGCAATCGCATTGAAAGCATAGATTTCTCTGCACTTTCTGGTGGAAGAGTGAGCATTCGTTTACAAATGAAAGTAGCACTCATTAACCCACCTGCTGGCTTTACATTAAATAATCCTGCACGTATCGCGCTCGATTTTCCTAACACGGCGAATGGCTTAAATAAAAATACCATCGCCAGTGAGCAAGGTGCGCTTAAAAGTGTGTCTTTTGCGCAAGCAAAAGATCGTACACGTGTGGTTTTAAATTTATCTAAAAATGTCAATTACAACACTGTATTAAAAGGCAAAGATGTCATCATTACCTTGCAAGGTAATGAAGCAGGTGTAGCCAATACCACCACAGAAACAAGATTTGCAGAACCCTCTAGCATCAGCCAAGAACACGCCATTACCAATGTGGACTTTGCGCGCGGTAAAAATGGCGAAGGCCGTATTATTGTCGATTTATCCGATGCTAACTCTGGTATCAATATCAAACAAAAAGGCAAGTTAATTATTGTGGATTTTGTCAACACTGACGTGCCTGCTAGCTTGCAGCGTCGATTAAATGTGATTAATTTCAATACGCCCGTTTTGTATATTGACACGTTGAAGCAAGGTAAAAATGGACGTATCACCATTGAGCCAAAAGGCAATTGGGAACAATCGGCTTACCAAGCCGATAAGAAATTTATTATCGATGTGCGCCAAGTCATTGACGACCCAGACAAACTGGTGCGTGGTTCAAAACCTGGTTATGCGGGCGAAAAATTATCACTTAATTTTCAAAATATCGAAGTGCGTTCTGTATTGCAAGTGATCGCTGATTTTACTGGTTTAAATATTATCACCAGCGATACGGTAACGGGCAACTTAACCTTAAGGTTAAAAGATGTGCCATGGGATCAAGCCATGGACATTATTATGAAAAATAAAGGCTTAACAATGCGTAAAACCGGCAACGTGATTATGGTTGCTCCAGCTGAAGAAGTAGCGGCTAAAGATAGGGCGCAATTAGAAGCGAATCAAGCGATTGAAGATTTAGAGCCCTTACGCACAGAAGCTTTTACATTGAAGTATCAAAAAGCAGTGGATTTCACCAAAATTTTAGATGGCAGCAACTCTTCAGGTGGCGCTTTGGCTGGGATTGCTGGGCAATCAGGTCAAAATCGTATTTTATCTAAACGTGGTAATGTCAATTACGACCCGCGTACCAACACCTTATTTATTCAAGATACCGCAAAAAAACTAGAAGAGATTCAAGTCATTATTAATCAAGTGGATGTTTCAGTGAAGCAAGTGATGATTGAATCACGCCTTGTATTAGCTGAAGATGACTTTAGTAAATCGCTAGGGGCAAGATTTGGTGTGCAAAGCGCAACAAGACCAGGAAATAATAGCTTAGCTATTGGCGGCACACTTGGTAATGGCATAACTACAGGATTAGGCACTGAAACCACTGCTATTAACGGAAACCCTGGCCTAAATTCAAACTTGCCAGTCGCCAACTCGTTCGGCAGCATCGCATTCAGCTTATTTAGATTGCCTGCTGGTTTGTTACTTAATTTGGAGCTTACAGCATTAGAGAGTGACAGAAGAGGCAAAATCGTTTCAAGCCCACGCGTCACAACCGCTAATCAGCAAACGGCCAGAATCGCCTCTGGCGTTGAAATTCCCTACTTACAAGCATCTAGCAGCGGTGCCGCTAACATTGCGTTTAAAAAAGCTGAGCTTAGCTTGGAAGTCACACCGCAAATCACGCCAGATGATAAAATCATTATGGATTTAGAAGTGCGCAAAGATTCACCAGGTGAGGTGGTTGCAAATGTGCCAGCAATTAATACGCAAAACGTCAAAACGCAAGTATTGGTTTCTAATGGAGAAACAGCAGTATTGGGTGGTATTTTTGAACAAACACAAAATAACGCCGTCGATAAAGTACCGTTTTTTGGTGATTTACCCATTATAGGCAATGCGTTTAAACGCCGCACCAGACAAGACGACAAAAGTGAGTTGCTCATATTTATTACCCCCAAAATTATGGATGAAAGCTTGAGCTTAAGATAAACTTAACCCATATTATTGGTTAATAATTAAAGCCATATAAAGACTTAACTGACAGAACGCTTGCTTTGCCTTAAAATGCCTATCATTCATTTGATAGGCATTTTGCTTTAAAACGGGCAAATAATTGTGGCACAAACAAATAACATTTTTTTTATTGGTTTAATGGGTGCAGGCAAAACCACCATTGGCAAGATTTTGGCCAAACATTTCAATAAAAATTTTTACGATACTGATGTTGAAATTGAAAAACGTACTGGCGTGAAAATACCGGTTATATTTGATTTAGAAGGCGAAGCTGGTTTTCGTAAACGTGAAACAACGGTGATTCAAGCATTATCGCAGCTGAATAATATTGTGATGGCAACAGGTGGCGGCGCTGTGATTGCAGAAGAGAATCGTCAACTGCTTAAAACCAATGGCACGGTTATTTATTTGCGCGCCAATGTGACCGAGCTTTGGCACAGAACGCGCAACGACAAACACCGGCCGCTGTTGCAAAATGTGGATATTCGCGCCAAATTAGAGCAGCTTTATGCCGAGCGCAACCCTTTATATGCAGAAATTGCCACCCATATCATTGATACTGGTAACCAGCCTGTTAGCGCGATTATTACCAAAATAGAATCTTTACTCATGAATAGCCACCAATAAAAACCATGCAAACTTTACATGTAGCGCTGGAAAACCGCAGTTATCCCATTCTTATTGGCAGCAATCTGCTTAATCAAGCTGATTTAATTGTGCCTCATCTTAAACGCAAAAATGTCGCCATTATCACCAATAGCACCGTGGCGCCTTTGTATTTGGCACAGCTCACTAAAACTTTGCAAAATGCAAATGTGTGTGTAATTGAAATTATCTTGCCAGATGGCGAAGCGTATAAAAATACAGCAACACTTAACCTGATTTATGACGCACTTTTAAAAAACCGTTGTGAGCGCAGTACGACACTGATTGCATTGGGCGGCGGCGTAATTGGCGATTTAACTGGTTATGCGGCTGCCACTTATTTGCGCGGCGTGCCGTTTATTCAAATCCCCACCACACTGCTTTCACAAGTAGATTCTAGCGTTGGTGGCAAAACAGGCATTAATCATCCGCTCGGCAAAAACATGATTGGCGCATTTTATCAGCCCAAACTGGTGTTGGCAGATATTGATACCTTGCAAACTTTGCCACCGCGCGAATTATCGGCTGGCTTAGCAGAAGTGATTAAATACGGCTTAATTCGCGATGCCACTTTTTTTGACTGGCTAGAACTTAATACGCAAAAACTAATGAAATTAGATGAAGCCGCAATCAGCTACGCCATCTATCGCTCATGCCAAAATAAAGCCGAAGTGGTTGCTGCAGATGAACACGAAACGGGCGAGCGTGCCTTGCTGAATTTGGGCCACACCTTTGGCCACGCCATTGAAAACGCCATGGGCTACGGTGTTTGGCTGCATGGCGAAGCAGTAGCCGCTGGCACCCTCATGGCAGCAGATTTGTCAAAACGCATGGGCTGGTTAAGCCCCGCTGAATTTTCTCGTATATTGAATGTGTTAAGTAGCGCTAATTTGCCCTTACAAGCACCACAATTAGGCGCCGAAAAATATTTAGATTTGATGGCAAATGATAAAAAAGTGGCCGACGGAAAAATTAGATTAGTCTTGCAGCAAGGCATTGGCAAAGCGGTGATTACCAGTGATTACAATGCCGCAAAACTGAATGAAACCCTAGAATTTATTTAATGGTCATTTGTATAATGGGCATTCATTTAATTGGCCACAAGTTAATATGAACACACTCGCTGTTTATGCTGCAAACCCCGAAACAACGCTTGGCAGGCGCTTTAAAGAGCCAGCCTCACCACTGCGTAATGCGTTTCAGCGTGACCGCGACCGCATTATTCATTCCACCGCTTTTCGCCGCTTAGAATACAAAACCCAAGTGTTTGTGAATCATGAAGGTGATTTATTCCGCACCCGTTTAACCCACAGTTTAGAAGTCGCGCAAATCGCACGCGGCATTGCGCGCACATTAAACCTGCATGAAGACCTCACCGAAGCCATTGCACTGGCGCACGATTTAGGCCACACGCCATTTGGCCATGCAGGACAAGATGCGCTGAACGATTGCATGCGCGATTACGGCGGCTTTGAGCACAATTTGCAATCTTTACGCGTAGTCGATCAACTCGAACAACGCTATGCCGAATTTGATGGTTTAAATTTAACCTTTGAATTACGCGAAGGCATTCTGAAACATTGCTCACTGAAAAACGCCCAACAATTGGGCGATGTGGGCCAACGTTTTATTGATAAAACCAATCCCAGTTTAGAAGCGCAATTAACCAACTTTGCCGATGAAATTGCTTACAACAATCACGATATTGACGACGGCCTGCGTTCTGGCTTAATTAGCATTGCGCAATTGCAACAAGTGGAACTGTTTAATTCGCAATTAGAAATTGTTAAAGCCAACTATCCGCAGCTTGAACAAAAGCGGCTGATTCATGAAACTGTGCGACGCATGATTAATATTTTGGTGGTCGATTTATGCCAAACCAGCGCGCAAAAAATCGCGCAACTTAACCCTCAAAATATTGCAGAAATTCGTCAAGCACCTTACTTAATGGCTTTTAGCCCAGCCATTGCGCAACAAAATTTGGCCTTAAAGCAGTTTTTGCGCAAAAATTTATACCACCATTACAAAGTTAGCCGCATGAGCGCCAAAGCCATGCGCATTATCCGCGAGCTGTTTGAAGTGTTTTTTAACGACGCAAGCCTAATGCCGCCAGAACACCAAATGAATGCCCATCAAGATAAAGCGCGCGCCGTAGCCGATTATATCGCTGGCATGACCGACCGCTTTGCCATACGCGAGCATCGGCGACTATTCACCGTAGAAGAATATTTATAGCCAACACAAGCACTAACAGCATTCCACACCGCAAAAATATGTTGTATTTAAACAACAATTACCGATAATCCACATAAAAAGCCACAAAAACCTTGCTGTTAAAACGGCATCTTTGGCATACTGTGTGAACCTTCTTAGTAAATAAATAGAAATTTGTTTTATTGGGAGAGTTCGCGAACTTTCTTATTTTGTAGCCTAGTTTGCTGTTAATCGAACCTTAGATAAATTGATTAACATTAGACTTAAGCTAGCAAAATAAGGGTAATTTAAGTTACAACTTTAAGAAATAAATTTTTGGAGATTCATATGAAAACAAAATTAAGTTTAGCAGTTGCATCAGCTTTATTAGCTGTAGCTTCAAGCGCAAACGCTGGTATCATGATTCCAGCTGGCGATTGGACATTAGATATCGGTGGCGTTGTAAATACATACTACACACACACAAAATTCAGCGGCAGAGATACAACAACTGCTGGTTTCGGCCCAAATGCTCTAAATGGTGGTGTTGAAGATAGCGTTAACAACATTACAACAGGTTTGTTACCTAACTATTTAAGCGTTTCTGGTAAAACACGCCAAAACGATTTAGATGTTGGTTTCACAATCTCAATCAACCCAGGTTCATCAACAACCAGTGCTGGTAAACAATCAAATGGTAGTCCTGACGGTGGCGCTGCAGTTACAGGCCAAGAAAATCGTCAAGCATTCTTAACATTCGGCGACAAATCATGGGGCTCTATCAAAATCGGTAAAGATTTAGGTATTTTCGCTTCTGATGCGATTCTGAATGATATGACATTATTAGGTGTTGGTTCAGGCGCTGGTTCATTGGCTGGTAACACAACAACTTTAGGTCGTATCGGTAATGGTTTTATCTATGCTGACTGGAAATCACAAGTTGCTTACTCATCACCAAACTTCAATGGTTTCAGCTTCACAGTTGGTGCTACTCAAGCGTTTAATGCAATTGGTACTAATACAACTGCAGACCGCGGTGGTAATCAACCAGCGTTTGAAGGTAAAGCTTCTTACGAGTGGGCTGGCGATGTTGGCGGTAAAGTTTGGGTTTCTGGTATCTCACAAGATGTTGTAGGTTTAGCTGATGGTTTAGGCGGTACAACTGATGAACGTGCTGATGCATATGATATCGGTGCTACAATCAACTTAGCTGGTTTTGGTTTAACAGGTTACTACTACAACGGCGACGGTATCGGCCAAACATTACAGTTCTTAAACGGCTTTGATGCTTCAGGTAACTCACGTGATTCAGATGGTTGGTACGCACAAGCTACATATGTGTTGCCAGGTGTTGGCACTAAATTAGGTGTTTCATACGGTGAAAGTACACTTGATTTTAACAACTCTGAAGGCGGCGGAGAAACTGAAGATTCAATGTGGACAGTGGGCGCTTATCACCCAATCACAAAACACTTGAACTTAGTTGCTGAATATTCAGACCAAAAAAATGAAGTATCTGGCTTGCGTGATGGTAAAGCAAAAACTGTATCTTTAGGTGCAATCTTATTCTTCTAGTTTAATGCAGGCTTTGCCTGATTGATTTAAAAGTAATAAAATAAAAACGGCAACTTAGGTTGCCGTTTTTTACTTTTAAATATTGGTTAAGCCTTTTGTTGTATCATAAGAATTCATTACCATCTAAGAAACTTAAATGCCTACCATTAGTATGTTTTATGGAATCGTTATCTACCTGTATTTTTTTGATGATGAAAGGCATAAGCTGCCACATATTCATGCGAGATACCAAGGATATGAAGCTTCATTTTGATAAAAGATGCTGAACTACTTGCAGGTGAGTTACCAAAAGCCAAAATCAGGCTTGTACAAGCTTAGATAGAAATTCATCATGACGCATTATTAGCAGATTGGGATTTAGCTGTTAATGGTGAAACGCCTTTTCAAATTGAACCTTTACGTTAAGGAAACTGATTATGGAATCAGTCATTGAAGTGTATCCAAAAAAAGACTACAAACTAGAGCTTAAGTTTAGCACTGGTGAGTTGCGCCTGTTTGATGCAGCACCCTATTTAGAAAAGGGTGTTTTTAAACAACTCAAAGATGATCGGCTATTTAAGCAGGCCTACGTAGCCTACGACACAGTGTGTTGGCTTGGCAATTTAGACATCGCCCCAGAAACGCTATACGATAAGTCAGTTATTATTGCCAACACATGATCTTAAATTTCTACTATTAATCAACATGTTACCAACATCTAATCATATCAAATGATTATCAAAACCATATTAAGCAATACATGCAATCAAATATTAGAAACAAATAAAGTAAATCATCACACAGCTAAATTTGAAGCACAGCTTTTATTACAATATTTCTTAAAAGTTAATCACGCTTGGCTAATTGCTCATGCGTTTGATACATTACAAGACAGCGCAATTGAGGCATTTCAAGCTTTATTAACACGACGCTTAAACGGCGAACCAATAGCCTATATTTTAGGTTATCGCGAATTTTATGGCTTAGCGCTAAAAGTAACCGCCGATACACTTATTCCAAGACCAGATACTGAAACCATAGTGGAAGCCGCTTTAGCAAAAATCCCGCAACATTGCATAGATACTATTTTAGATTTAGGTACTGGTTCAGGCGCAATAGCATTAGCCATTGCCTTCAATCGGCCGCAAGCAAAAGTAACCGCAATTGATGCTTCGCAAGCAGCTTTAGATATTGCGATTAAAAATGCAAAAAACTTAAATATTCATAATATTGTGTTCACGGTCAGCCATTGGTTTGATGCGTTAAATCAGCAAAAATTTAATTTAATTGTGAGCAATCCACCTTACATTAAACAAACAGATATACATTTAAAGCAAGGCGATTTACGTTTTGAGCCTTTAAGTGCGCTTGCATCAGGTGAAGATGGCTTAGATGACATTCGTCATATTATTTGTAATGCACCCAATTTTTTAAAACCTAACGGCTGGCTAATGTTAGAACATGGCTATGACCAAGCGCAACAAGTAGCACATTTGTTTGCACAAGCAGGCTTTAAAGAGATTAGCCATGTAAAAGATTTAGCTGGTATTTTGCGTGTGACGATTGCGCGCTATGTTGCGACTTAACGCGCATAGTATAATCATAATATGTTAGAAATGAACCCTTTAATGCAAGAATCCGTTGGCATTGTTGCCGCGCAAACTGCCCATTTTGATACGCCGCTTAAATTAAAAAGCGGCAAAATTTTGCCGCAATTTGATTTAGTGTACGAAACCTATGGCTTGCTGAACGCTGATAAAAGCAATGCGGTGATGATTTGCCATGCACTTTCTGGCAATCATCATGTAGCGGGCAAATATTCGCTCAGTGACAAAAATGCTGGCTGGTGGGATAACCTGATTGGCCCCGATAAACCATTAGATACCAATCAATTTTTTGTGATTGGCTTAAATAATTTAGGCGGCTGCCACGGCAGCTCAGGCCCTTCTAGTATTAATCCCCAAACACAGCAACCTTTTGGCGCAGACTTTCCTATTGTCACGGTGGAAGATTGGGTGAATTCACAAGCCATGTTACTGGAATATTTAGGTATTCCACATCTGGCTGCAATTGTGGGCGGCAGTTTGGGTGGTATGCAAGCTTTGCAATGGACAATTGCCTACCCTGAACGCGTGAAGCATGCGCTGGTGATTGCATCCGCACCTAACTTAACCGCTCAAAACATCGCATTTAATGAGGTTGCGCGGCAAGCGGTTATGACCGACCCACAGTTTTACGATGGGCACTATTATGCGCACAATACAGTGCCGCAACGCGGTTTACGTATCGCGCGCATGTTGGGGCATATTACGTATTTAAGCGACGATGCAATGGGCGAAAAATTTGGGCGCAAACTGAAGGATTCGCTTAAATATAGCTTTGATGTGGAATTTGAAATGGAATCGTATTTGCGCTATCAAGGTGATAAATTTGCAGGCGAGTTTGACGCCAACACATATTTGCGCATGACGCGCGCGCTGGATTATTACGATCCAGCATTCGAGTTTAATAATGATTTAAGCGCTGCTTTGAGTGTGGCAAAGGCAAAATTTTTGGTGATTTCTTTCACCAGTGATTGGCGTTTTTCGCCAGCGCGTTCACGCGAAATTGTGAAAGCCTTGCTCGATAACGGATTAACAGTGAGTTATGCAGAAGTCACCGCTGCGCACGGTCACGATGCATTTTTAATGCCAGATGCGCATTACCATGCTATTTTACGGTCTTATTTTCAGAAAATTGAGGTGTAAATGGTGTTAAGTCCATCTCAACATATAAGCGCAGCGCAACATAATGTAAATAATACAAATTTAATGACGCAATATCGGCAAGATTTTGCGATTATTGCTGGGTGGATTAGTTTTGGCTCAAAAGTATTAGATTTAGGTTGTGGCGATGGCAGCCTGTTACAGTTTTTAGGGTGCAGTTTAGAAACCAAAGGTTACGGCGTAGAAAAAGACGATGTAAACTGGTTAGCTTGTTTGCAAAATGGTACCAATGTGATTCAAATGGACTTAGAGGCAGGATTATCGGGCTTTGAAGACCAATCGTTTGATACGGTTATCCTGTCGCAAACCTTACAAGCCATGCATAATACCGAAGAAATTGTGCAAGAAATGTTACGCGTGGGACACGAGATTATTGTCACTTTTCCTAATTTTGGCTATTGGCGTAACCGTGTGCAAATTACCAATGGCAGTATGCCTGTTTCAAAAACCTTGCCATACCAATGGTACGATACGCCCAATGTGCACCTTTGCACCATTAACGATTTTGATATATTTTGTAAAAATCACAAAATTACGGTAATTGAGCGCAAAGTGATTACTGATGGCAATGAAATCAATTTTATGCCCAACCTATTAGGTAATTTAGCGATGTACCGCTTAAAAACTAGTTAACGATATATTGACCGATGCAAGGGTTTGCAGATATTTTGCAAGCCCTTTTTAGTCATTAGTTACCAGCCGTAACCTAAGCTAAATAATAAGGTTTTATCTAATTTCTTTCTATTAACCGCTGGTTGATTGTTGTAATCTAGATTGATTTGCGTTGAGGCGTTTAAATTTTTGCCAACAGGCACGCGTAAACCTGTTCTTGAAAACACCAATGTATTGCCAATATCTATTAGCCCAAACAGCACTTTGTGTTTCGGTTTCTTTTTTGATGATGGTGCCCGTGATGATATCGCCATTTTTGAGCTTGATTTCATCTGCAGCTGCGGTAAAACTCAATAATGAAGTGATGAAAACGATGGGGAATAGTGGCTTTGCCAATGGCATGCGCGCTCCTTAATTTTTAAATCAGATATTTCTTACCGCTGGCTAATTACACACATTGATTAAACCAATTGAACGCACTAGACAACGAGGAATGTTGATTTTTTGTGATTGAAACTGCTTAATCAAAAACTAATAAAACATCGAATAAACCAGATACGCTTATGCCAGAAAAGTTTCAAAAAAGAATACTTATCGGCAAATGACTTTCAGATTAAGCAATGTGATATTGTAAACAACTACGTCTTAACCCTCTTTAGCCCCAGTTTCCAACAATGAATAATCAATTCAAAGAACTCATCTTCAATAAACGCATGCTCATTTGTATTTTTACAGGCTTTAGCTCTGGCTTGCCACTGTACATTCTCATCAGCTTGTTACCTGCTTGGCTAAGATCCGAAGGCGTCGATTTGAAATCAATTGGTTTATTCGCTTTAATCAGCTTGCCATTTACTTGGAAATTTTTATGGGCACCATTATTTGATCGTTATATTCCACCGCTTGGGCGCAGACGCGGCTGGATGCTTATTTCACAAATTTTATTGCTCATCTCAATTCCTATTTTCGGCGCATTCAACCCAAAACTCGATATCTGGACAATTGCCTATCTTGCAACAACTGTTGCATTTTTTAGCGCCTGCCAAGATATTGTGCTAGATGCCTACCGTCGAGAAATATTGCCTGATATTGAATTAGGCTTGGGCAATGTGGTGCATGTTAACGCCTATAAAATTGCAGGCTTAATACCGGGCTCTTTATCTTTGATATTGGCAGATCATTTGCCATGGCATAGCGTGTTTATGATTACCGCATTATTTATGTTGCCTGGGCTAATAATGACCATTGTTGTGAAAGAGCCGCCGCTTAAATTGGGCACACCTAAAACCTTAAAAGCTGCGGTTATCGAACCCTTTCATGAATTTATGCATCGCAACGGCTTAAAATCGGCATTATTGATATTAGGCTTTATTTTCTTGTATAAATTAGGCGATAGTATGGCAACCGCTTTGGCTACACCGTTTTATTTAGATATGGGTTATAGCAAAACCGAAATTGGCTTAATCGCCAAAAATGCAGGCTTATGGCCGAGTGTGATTGGCGGATTATTAGGTGGCTTTTGGATGGTTAAGTTGGGCATCAACCGCTCGCTGTGGGTATTTGGCTTTATTCAAATGATTGCGATTTTAGGCTTTGCTTGGCTGGCCTTGGTAAGTCATGATTTATTGATTTTAGGTATTGTCATTGGCTTTGAAGCGTTTGGTGTTGGTTTAGGCACAGCCGCTTTTGTGGCGTATATTGCAAAAACCACCCACCCACTTTATACCGCCACACAATTTGCCTTATTCACCAGTTTAGCGGCCATTCCGCGCACAGTTGCTAATGCAGGCACAGGCTTTATGGTCGAAAATCTGGGTTGGTTTAACTTTTATATCGTGTGTTTTTTACTAGCGATTCCAGGCATGCTTTTGTTGATTAAAATTGCGCCTTGGCACGCAAAAGACCAAACAGTCACTTAATTATTTTGTCTTAAATTTACTTGTAAGGCCTTTAATATAAGCGCGACTAACTCACATCACCAAAGGAGTTAACCATGCGCCCAATTACCCAACTATTGATTGCGTTAAGTTTAGCGCATGTTGCGATGCCAATTATCGCCGCCGAATGTTCGGCTAAAAGTGGTGCAGCCACTGTGCCGCTATTAGAGCTTTACACATCTGAAGGTTGTAGCAGCTGCCCGCCAGCGGACAAATGGTTAAGCAATATTAAGTTAGATTCTAAACAATTGATTCCTTTGGCTTTTCATGTAGATTATTGGGATTATATCGGCTGGAAAGACCGGTTTTCTAATGCAGAATATTCTGCGCGCCAACGCAAAATTGCTGCATTTAATAGCGCAGGTTTTGTGTATACACCGCAATTTGTGATGAATGGTCGCGATTTTAAAGGCTCTGACGGTTCGCGCTTAAATAGCATGGTTGAAAACAGTCAAAAATTAGCTTCGCGTGCCAATTTAACTTTAGATGCGACAACGCAAGCCAATGGTGAAATCGTGCTGAAAGTGGGCGCACAAGCAGTAAGGCCGAGCGATATAAAAAATAGTGATATTTTTGTCGCGATTTATGAAAATAAATTGGTCAGCAAGGTGAAAGCGGGTGAAAATTCGGGCCGCGAATTAAAGCACGATTATGTGGTGCGCGAGTTTTTTGGTGCTTATCAAATTAACAACCAAAACGCATTTACTAAAAACTTTACCCTAGATTCTGCTTGGAAAAATCGTGATGCAGGCGCAGTGGTTTTTGTGCAGAACAGCCAAAACGGTGAAATTTTGCAGAGTTTGGCGCTTGAGTTTTGTGATTCTTAAATTTTAAGCTGCATTGGCTGGTCATTCTTAAAGGTTTTGAGCAAAACTTAACACTTAAAACTGCTTAAGTTTTAGCCATTAAACCTTTATTAAGCCAGCCAGATAAGTACTGTGCGGCTTTTACGGTTGCCTCTTGTTCAGTGTAAATGCTTTCTAAGCTGCTGCAAAACTTGCCAAATGTTGCCCCTGTTGCAAGTAACTTTAGCGCATCCTCTTCATCTTTATCTAGCGATTGATAATGTGAACTCATTTCAGTGCGCCACACCAAGCACGATTCGTTAATCTGCGCTGGCACTGGTGGCGTTTCATCTACATCTAAGGCTTGCCAAACTAATAACACATTCCATTTTAACGGCAGCAATTGTACAGATGGGTGAAAGGTAAGTTGCAAATCGGCCCAATCTTCTGGTGCCAATGTGGCCAAATCTTGCAATTGCAACACTGGCACATCTTCAGCATCAAACGCTAAACTAAGCGCCCATTCAAATGCTGCCATTTCAGCCGCAATTGGATGTTGTGGCAACGTTTTGATTAAGTGAATCTGCATCTTATCGCCCACCCAGCGCATATTGCGATAAGTAGAAGGATGAAAATCGATATAGCTACGGGCTGTTACATCGAATAAATCGTCGCCTAATAGCGCTTTCAATTTGGGATAGCTATTGGCTAAAGCCTCAATGATGCGCAATCGATACGCATCAGCGTAAATACTTAACCGTTTTTTTACCCCAACTTTTGCATCATTAACAATGCTCTGTTTGAAGGCCTCGCCTTTTTCAGCATCGATTAAATAGGCTTGAAAATCGGATTGTAATCGCGCTAAAGGGCTGCTCATACTGTGACCTACGCGGCGACTGCTAGGGTTTGCGCTGCTATGTTGCGCGCGATTTGTAGTTCTTGCACTAATTCTGCTAATTCTGGCATTTGGTCATCGCGTTCAATCATGGTAGAAACTGCACCCAAACGTGATACTGCATAAGCATATAAATCCCAAACTGGGTCAATCACAGGCGCGTCATGCGTATCGATAATGTAATCGCCATGATTTTGATGTCCCGCCAAATGCATTTGCTGCACGCGTTTTTTCGGAATACCATCGATAAAATTTTTGGCATCAAACTGATGGTTATAACTGCTGACATAAATATTATTCACATCTAGCAAAAGTAGACAATCGGCTTTTTCTGCAATTAAACTGATAAATTCCCACTCTGTCATGCTGGAATCCACATAGCTTGCGTAGCTCGATACGTTTTCGAGCAAAATTTGCCGGCCTAAATAATCTTGTACAATGCCCACACGTTCCGCCACATGATTGGCGGTTTCTTCTGTGTACGGTAAGGGCAATAGATCATGCATGTTTTGGCCGTGTACGCCAGTCCAGCATAAATGATCTGAAATCCAAGCGGGTTGAATGCGATCGGCCAGCTTGCGCAAATCGCGCAAATAATCGGCATCCATTGGTGTTGTTGAGCCAATAGAAAGTGAAACACCATGCATCACAACCGGGTAATTTTCGCGAATACGGTCTAAATAATACAGCGGCTTGCCGCCAGGTATCATGTAGTTTTCTGACAGCGCTTCAAACCAATCAATATTGGGTTTAGTTTCTAAAATATCGTTGTAATGCTCTGTGCGTAAACCTAAGCCAAAACCGAGATATGCAGGATTAGTAGACATTTTTAATTTTAGTAAATTTAATAGTGACGAGTGATGAGTTTTTTTGCTGCATATGCATTCTCACGCAAACCGGGTAAATCATTGCGTGAGAATGGTGTAAGCATAAAAAAATGCTTACATGCAACGCTTAAACCATGTGGCCGCCTTTAGCGTCACATTCAGCACCTGTTAAAGCTAGATGACCTTGGCCAGCACACGCGTTTTGACCTTTACAAGCATTGGCTGCAGATGCACAAGAACCTTGGCCTTTACAAGCATTTTTTGCAGTTTTACAAGCGTTGTGTCCTTTACATTCATTGCCCGCAGTTTTACATGCGCTAGTACCTTTGCATGAGTTAACGCCTACACAGCTACCAACAGTGCTGTTAGCTGCTGTATTAGTGCCTGTACCAGCACAACCAGCTAAAATTAATGCTGCCGCGCTCACTGCTAATAAAGCACCTCTGCTCATTTTTGATGATGTTTCAATTGACATGGTAATTCCTTCCTAAATTATTATGAAAAATCTACCGTCTTTAGTTTAGAAAGGTAGAAGTGTAGTATATACGTGAGGCAAGACAAATTAGATTCATCACGCGCCACACAGTCTTTAGTCGCAACCTTTTGGCAAACCTTACAAATTGCTTCAAAAAAGATAAATTGATTATGCGCTTTTAAAAGCTAATGGTAAATCTCAGTTATATATATCTAATATTGACTATAATCGATGATTAATGGCGCATGATCACTAAATTTTTGTGCTTTGTAAATCGATGCTTGGGTGGCTTTTAGCGCGAATTCTGGCGTGGCAATTTGATAATCCAAGCGCCAACCCACATTTTTTTCATACGCCGCACCGCGGTTACTCCACCACGTATAGCAGGCATCTGTGGTGTTGGGATGTAAAATGCGGTACACATCCACCCAGCCAACGCGGCCAAATAAATCGGTTAACCATGCACGTTCTTCGGGCAAAAAACCTGAATTTTTCTTATTGCCCTTATAGTTTTTTAAATCAATTTCTTGATGCGCAATATTCCAATCGCCGCACACTATCACGTCACGGCCACTTTTTCTTAACACTTCTAAATGCGGCATAATGCGCGCCAGTACGCTAAATTTAAAGCTTTGCCGCTCTTCTCCGCTTGACCCGCTAGGCAAATACAAAGAAATCACAGTTAAATTACCAAAGCTGGCTTCAATATAACGGCCTTCAGCGTCAATATCAGCAATGCCTAAACCCTCAATGATGTTGTCAGGTTTGTTTTTGCAGTAAATGCCAACGCCGCTATAGCCTTTTTTTTGTGCATAATGAAAATAGCCATAATAGCCAGCGGGCGCTAACATTTCAGCCGTCATATCAGCCGCCTGCGCCTTTACTTCTTGCAAGCAAACAACGTCGGCTTGTTGCGTTTGCAACCAAGTAAAAAATCCCTTGTTGGCCGCCGAGCGGATTCCGTTCAAATTCGCAGTTATAATGCGCATAATTGACTTTCGATGAATGAATGATGACTCAATATGACGATTAAAGCCCAAAATGAAGCTGACTTAAACCCACAGTTAAGCCAAGATTTTATCGCTTTTTCTATCCAAAAGCAGGTATTAAAATTTGGTGAATTTAAAACCAAAGCCGGCCGCTTAAGCCCTTATTTTTTTAATGCAGGCTTATTTAACGACGGCGAAAGCTTATTAAAACTGGGTGAATTTTATTATCAAAGCATTCAACAATCTGGCATTGAATTCGACATGCTCTACGGCCCAGCCTATAAAGGCATCACTTTAGCCGCGGCAATTGCGATTGCATTTGCCAAAAATGGTCACAATTTTCCTTACGCTTACAATCGCAAAGAAGCAAAAGACCATGGCGAGGGCGGCTTAGTGGTCGGTAGCCATTTAAAGGGTCGTGTTTTAATCATTGATGACGTTATTTCGGCAGGCACATCCGTGCGCGAATCTGTTGATTTAATTATAAAAAATGGCGCAACGCCATGTGGGGTAGCCATTGCGCTAGATCGGCAAGAAAAGGGTTTAGGTGAACTATCAGCGGTGCAAGAGGTACAGAATCTGCACCAATTGCCCGTCTGCGCCATCGCAAATCTAACGGATTTATTGCAATATATTCATAATGATAACAATTTGGCACAGCATTTGCTTAATGTTCAATCGTATCGTCAGCAGTATGGCGTCAATTAATTAATCATTCAAACAAAAATATGAACTAAAACGATTAAATAAAATGATAAAAAAAATTATCTATATTTTAGTGTTAAGTATGGGCTTTAGTCTGATGCCTTTTTCTGTGATTGCCGATAATAACAAAATTGTCAAATGGAAAGACAGCAATGGCGTGACGCATTATGGCGATAAATTACCCGCGCAAGAGGCAGGTCGCAGCAATGTTGAAATGCGCAACAACGGCGTGGTGATCAAGCAAAATATTAAATTAGACCAAACAACTGATCGCTTGTATCAGCAAAAACAACAACAAAACCTTGCGCAACAACGCGCGGATAAAGTGCTGCTAGCGTCTTACACCAATGCAGAAGAAATTGATTTGGCCTGCGAGCGCAATTTGCAAATGGATCATGCTGCCATTCAATCATTAATTCAACATAAAGAAATTGTGTTCAACAGAACTGCACGCAATCACAAGGCTGCACAGCAGTTTAAACAAAAAAACAAACCGCTGCCCGCCTATTTAAACCAAGTACTTAAGCAATATCAACTTGAAATCAATGCTGCAAATAAACAGATTGCGCAACGCAAATTAAATATGCAAACGACACGCAAGCGTTATGCAGAAGAAAAAGCACGATTTATTACACTGAAACAATTAAGCCTAGAACAACTAAGACCAGAACAGTCTAGCCTTGAGCAAGCAAGTTTAGAACAAGCAAGTAAAACGGCAAGTGAGCCTGCGATGGCGACCAGCTTAAATATGCGTTAAAAAACTTAACCCTTAAAAATGGTTAAGTTTTTGTCAGTTTTTGCTTTAAAATTTCATGCACCTGCACTGGGTTGGCTTTACCTTTAGAGGCCTTCATCGCTTGCCCCACTAGCGCGTTAAAGGCTTTTTCTTTACCCGCTTTAAATTCTTCCACCATGGCAGGATTTGCAGCTAGCACAGCATCAATCATTGTTTCAAGCGCACCACTGTCTGACTCTTGTTTTAAGCCTTTGCTTTGAATAATCGAATCAACTTCGCCTTCACCCAGCCACATCGCTTCAAATACTTGCTTGGCCGCATTATTAGAAATCGTATTATCGGCAATACGTTTTAGCAATTGAGCTAATTGCACTGCACTGATTGGCGATTCGCTCACCGATTTTTCTTCTGCATTTAACTTAGCCGACAGCGCCCCCATTATCCAATTAGCGGCTGGCTTTGCGTCACATCCCGCATCAACGGTTGCCGTAAAAAAGTTCGCAGTATCACGGCTTGCCGTTAACGTTGCTGCATCGTAACTACTTAACCCGTAATTTAACTCAAATCTTGCTTTCATCGCTTCGGGCAATTCTGGCATGGTGGCTTGCACGCGCGCTTTATCGGCCGCGGTCACTTCTAGCGGTAACAAATCTGGGTCTGGAAAATAGCGGTAATCGTTGGCTTCTTCTTTTGAACGCATAGCTTTGGTTTCAACCGTGTCTGGGTTAAATAAAACAGTGGCTTGGCTGATAACGCCGCCATCTTCCAGCGTTTCAATTTGCCAGCGCGTTTCATATTCAATCGCCTGTGTCATAAATTTAAATGAATTCAGGTTTTTAATCTCGCGACGTGTGCCTAATTTATCTGACCCTTTTGGGCGCACAGACACGTTTACATCGCACCTAAAACTGCCTTCTTGCATATTGCCATCGCAAATATCAATCCATTGCACCAGCTCATGCAATTTTTTGGCGTAAGCCACCGCCTCTGCCGCGCTACGCATATCGGGTTCAGTCACAATCTCTAACAGTGGCGTGCCGGCACGGTTTAAATCAATACCACTCATGCCTTCAATAATGCCATGACTTGATTTACCTGCATCTTCTTCCAAATGAGCACGGGTGATATGAATCACTTTTTCATAAGCGGCATTTTTACCGTTAGCTGGCACTTGAATCGTCACCGCTCCTTTGCCCACCACAGGCAATTCAAATTGACTAATTTGATAGCCTTTGGGCAAATCAGGATAAAAATAATTTTTACGGCTAAATACAGAGCGTAAGGCAATATCTGCGTTGATGGCTAAACCAAACTTAATCGCACATTCTACTGCTTGCTTATTTAATACTGGCAACACGCCAGGCAAAGCAGTGCTCACTGCATCGGCTTGTGTGTTCGGCTCTGCGCCATACTTAATCGATGCGCCGCTAAAAATTTTAGTGTTCGTTTTAAGCTGGGTGTGGGTTTCTAGCCCAATAACGACTTCCCATTCCATTATTTTTCACCCTCAAAAACGGTTAAGTCAGGCGTTCTGGTATGCCAATCTGTCACTTGTTGATAAGCATGCGCCACATCTAACATGCGCGCTTCATCAAAATAATTACCCATAATTTGCAAGCCAACTGGCAAGGGTTTTCCATCAGTGCTTGGGCTGAAACCTGCTGGAATACTCATGCCGGGCAGACCCGCCAAATTGGTGGCGATGGTGTAAACATCTTGTAAGTACATCGCCACAGGATCATCGGCTTTCTCACCTGCTTTAAACGCGGTAGATGGTGCTGTTGGCCCCATAATCACATCACACTGTTTAAACGCTTGCGTAAAATCATCTGCAATTAAGCGGCGAATTTGCTGGGCTTTTAGATAATAAGCATCGTAATAACCCGCACTTAACACATAAGTACCAATCAAAATGCGGCGTTTGACTTCTGCACCAAAGCCTTCTGCGCGGCTTTTCATGTACATATCCATCAAGTCATCATATTCTGCAGCACGATGACCGTAGCGCACACCATCGTAACGCGATAAATTAGAGCTGGCTTCAGCAGGCGCTAATACGTAATATACTGGGATGGATAATTGGCTGTTCGGCAGCGAAATATCCACCGTTTCTGCGCCTAACTTGCGATATTCCGCAATCGCTTCTTGCACAATTTTGGCCACGTTAGCATCTAATCCATCAGCGAAATATTCCTTTGGCAAACCAATACGCAAACCTTTTAGCGGTTGCTCAACTTGCATATTGCTTAAACCACGCGTGTAATCTTCTTTGGGACGATCCAAGCTGGTGGAATCGCGTGCATCAAAGCCAGCCATCACATTCATCATTAACGCACAATCTTCTGCGCTTTTTGCCATTGGTCCTGCTTGGTCTAAACTGGAAGCAAAAGCAATCATGCCGTAGCGCGAAACCAAACCGTAGGTTGGTTTTAGGCCTGTAAAGCCACATAAACTTGCTGGCTGGCGAATTGAGCCGCCCGTATCAGTGCCAGTTGCTGCCGCACAAAGTCTAGCAGCAACTGCCGCTGCACTACCGCCAGAGCTGCCGCCTGGCACGCGATCAACATCCCACGGATTTTTAACATTACCAAAATAGCTGGTTTCATTAGATGAACCCATGGCGAATTCATCCATATTGGTTTTACCCAAGTTAACCGCGCCAACTGCATCAAATTGTGAAATCACATGAGCGTCGTAAGGCGCAACAAAATTAGCCAACATTTTAGAACCGCAGGTGGTTTGCCAGCCTTTGGCACAAAAAATATCTTTTTGCGCAAATGGAATACCGGTTAATGGCTCGGCTGTACCGTTGGCAATACGCATGTCCGCAGCTTTGGCTTGCGCTAAAGCTTTATCCGAATCTAAAGCAATATAAGCATTAATAGTCGGGTTATATTGTGCGATGCGGTTTAGAAAAGTTTGCGTTAACTCAACACTTGAAATTTGTTTTTTAGCCAGCATCTGGCTCATTTTTTTTAAACTACTATTCATCATTTTTTTAATCTATTCAATTACTTTTGGCACTAAATATAGGCCACTTTCAACCGCGCGCGCTGTTGAGCCATTACCCAGCATAGGCGCATTCATCTGAAACGCTTCGCGTTGATTAATGGCGGTGACCACATCTTCTCTTAAGCGTTGTACTACATCTTGCGAATGCGACATCGGTGTGATGCCAGTGGTATTAACCGCCTGCATTTGCTCGATTAAGCCTAAAATACCAGTGAGTTTTGTGAGTGTTTGAGTGGCTTCTAGCTCGCTGATTTCTAAGCGTGCCAGATGCGCAATGCGTTTAATATCGGTGATGTTAAGAGCCATGACAATGATTCAATTTGAAAAATGAAGAAATTAATTTATTAAGTGTGTCGTTTAATTTGTTATAAACGGTCACTATAAACTTTGCAGCAAACTTACTTTGTAACAAACTTAAATTACAGCTTAATTTTAGCTGTAATTTACGCTATTATACCTTGTTTTAAAGCATGCTTTAAGTTGCATCTGCGACTAGCGTTGCACGATACGAAAACACAGGAAAAACAATATGATTGGTTTTATAAACAGTTACTTTTCTAATGATTTAGCCATCGATTTGGGTACCGCTAACACCTTAATATACGCACGCGGCAGAGGCATTGTACTCAATGAGCCATCGGTTGTGGCGATACGTACTGAAGGCGGCCCTAACGGTAAAAAAGTGTTGTTAGCCGTTGGCTCAGACGCAAAAGGTATGTTAGGCCGTGCACCAGCCAATATTCAAGCCATTCGCCCGATGAAAGATGGCGTGATTGCTGACTTCACCATTACCGAGCAAATGCTCAAATACTTCATCCGTAAAGTACACGAATCACGCTGGTTTTCACCTAGCCCGCGCATTATTATTTGTGTGCCAGTTGGCTCTACCCAAGTAGAACGCCGTGCGATTAAAGAATCGGCCGAACGTGCAGGCGCAAAACAAGTATTTTTGATTGAAGAACCAATGGCCGCCGCGATTGGTGCCGATATGCCAGTGGCAGAAGCAACTGGATCAATGGTGGTGGATATTGGTGGTGGTACGACAGAAGTGGGCGTGATTTCATTAGGCGGTATTGTTTACGCTAAATCAGAACGTGTGGGCGGCGATAAATTTGACCAAGCAATTATTGATTATATTCGGCGTAATTACGGCATGCAAATTTCTGAACCAACAGCTGAAGCGATTAAGAAAAGAATTGGCTCAGCTTTCCCAGGTTCTGAAGTATTAGAAATGGAAGTCACAGGCCGTAACTTAGCAGAAGGCTTGCCGCGGAAATTTACCATTTCTAGCAATGAGATTTTAGAAGCTTTAACAGAGCCTTTGAATGCAATTGTAGGTGCAGTAAAAGGCGCATTAGAGCAAACACCGCCAGAATTGGGTGCTGATATCGCCGAAAAAGGCATGGTATTAACAGGCGGGGGTGCCCTACTGCGCGACATTGACAGACTGTTAGTGGAAGAAACTGGTTTGCCTGTGATTGTGGCAGAAGATCCGCTCACCTGTGTTGCGCGTGGTTGCGGACGTGCACTTGAAGAAATGGACAAATTAGGCAACGTGTTTGCGAATGAGTAAGCAATATTCATTTTATTCATTTTTATCAGCCGTCCCGTAGTTTGATAGCGGCATGCTTAAAGGTGTTCATCAAAAGTTAGAGCCGCAACAAACGCCTGCTTTTTTCGTACGTGGTGCTAAGCCATTCTCTCGTATGGTATTTTTTTGTGCGCTTTCTATCATCATTATGGCGGTAGATGCGCGATTAAATTATCTTTCTCAAGTGCGCGAAGGTTTTATTGCAGCGTTGCATCCTTTGGAAATGCTGGCTAATGCACCAGGGCATTGGGTGCGCGATATCAACCGATATTTTTCGGCACATAACCAACTTGTACAAGAAAATTACGCGCTTAAACAGCAGTCTTTTGAGCATCAAGTTAGATTGCAACGCTTAAGCACGATAGAAGCTGAAAATACACATTTACGCACCTTGCTCAATGGTGATATTCCGATTCAACCCAAAGCTATTTTGGGTGAGATTTCGCATACAGGTCGCGATCCATTTAGTCGCGTAGTGGTGGTTAATCGTGGCAGCAAGCATCAGATAAAAGCGGGCCAAGCAGTGGTGGATTCTAAAGGCGTAATCGGTCAAATCACGCGTGTTTTTCCGTTTAGCAGTGAAGTGACGCTCATTACCGACAAAGAGTTATCGATTCCTGTGCAAATCGAGCGCAATCAACTCAGAGCGATTGCATTTGGCGAAGGCGATAATACGTTGGATATTCCTTATTTGCCCGCGAATGTGGATATTAAAGTAGGTGATAAGCTTGTCACTTCCGGTATCGATGGCATTTATCCTGCTGGCTTGGCAGTAGCAAGGGTAACCGAGATACTACAAAATGCGGAATCACCTTTTGCCAAAATTATCAGTAAACCCGTAGCTGAAGTGAGCAATCACTTGCAATTGCTGATATTAGAATTGCCGCAAATAAAACCAATCAACCCAGCCGCTAAATTACCAGCACCTAAGATAGAGAGCAACTTAACACAACAAAAAACTCAAATTAACGCTACTTCTACACCTAAAAACCCTGCGCCTAAAAACAAGGCTAAACCCAATGCGCCCAACTAGCCTGTTCGCGATTTTAATTACTTTGCTAATCGCATTGATTTGCCAGCTTTATCCTTGGGTTGGGCAAGGCGTTATTTTTAGGCCAGATTTTATGCTAGTCGTATTGTTGTACTGGTTATTGCGCGCACCCAATCTCTGCAATGTCAGCATGGCTTGGGTAGTAGGCCTTTTGGTTGATTTAGCAACGGGTAGTTTGCTCGGTCAGCACGCGTTAAGTTTTACCTTAACCGCTTTTATCGGCCTTAGTTACCAGCGCAGATTAGTGCTGTTTAGTCCGTGGCAACTTGCAGCATACGTATTGGCGCTATTAGTGTTTGAGCGCGTATTATTGCTCATTCTAAAGTTATTTGAAGGTAACGAGAATCCTGGCTGGGCTTATTTATTACCTATTATTTCAGGGTTAATACTTTGGCAATTCATGATTGTTATGTTTGGTGCGCTCACTCGCCCTAAGGCCAATTAGTTTTTGCATCGCTTATGGCTTATCACAACGAACTCAGAAATCATCATAACGAACTGCATCAGTTTAGACTTCGTCTAACCGTATTAGGATTTCTAGTGTTGCTCGGATTTGGCATCCTAGCTTCACGCTTTTATTTTTTGCAAATTAATCGCTACGATTATTATCAAACCTTAGCTGAAAATAACCGCATTTCTGTTGTTCCCATTGCACCTAATCGCGGCTTAATTACCGACAGAAACGGGGTTGTGCTGGCACACAATTTTTTCGTTTACACGCTAGAAGTCACGCCTTCCAAAATAGCCGATTTAGACGCAACCATTGCCCAACTGGCGCAACTGGTTGAAATCAATAATGTAGATTTAAAAAGATTTAAAAAATTAAAAACACAAAGTCATGATTTTGAAAGTGTGCCTTTACGCACGCATTTAAACGAAATTGAAGCCGCTAAGTTTGCAGTGAATCGCTTTCGCTTTCCGGGCGTTGAAATTAAATCACGTCTTTTTCGCCATTATCCACAAGGTAAAATGGGCGCACATGTCGTGGGTTATATTGGGCGCATTAACGATAAAGATTTGGTTAAATTAGCAGAAAGAGAAGTGTTATCCAATTACAAAGGTTCAGACCACATTGGTAAAAGCGGTTTAGAACAGTCTTACGAGGCTGAGCTGCACGGTAAAACTGGCTTTCAACAAGTTGAGATTGATGCTGATGGTAAAGCGGTGCGTGTGCTTTCCAGCACCGCGCCGGTTTCTGGCAACAACTTGGTGTTATCTGCCGACATCAAATTACAAGAGATTGCAGAAACGGCATTTGGCGAGCGCCGCGGTGCGCTTGTTGCCATCAAACCGAGCACTGGTGAAGTGCTTGCGCTGGTGAGTATGCCAACATTTGACCCCAATTTATTTGTTGATGGGATTGATGTGGAAAACTGGAAGCTACTCAATGATTCATTGGACAGACCTTTGATTAACCGTCCTTTGCGCGGTATTTATCCACCCGGCTCCACTTTCAAACCTTTTGTCGCTTTGGCAGGATTAGAAGCAGGCAAGCGCCAGCCGCCTTTTAGCATTAACGATGCAGGCTATTTCACCTTGCCTAACAGCAAACACCGCTATCGCGACTGGAAACCCGGTGGACATGGCATTGTGGATATGCGCCGCGCCATTACCATTTCTTGCGATACTTTTTTTTATGGTTTAGCCATGGAGCTTGGCATTGAAAAGTTAACCGATTTTGTACGGCATTTTGGCTTTGGTGAAAAGAGCGGCATCGATATTGGCGGTGAAGTGGATGGTTTGCTACCCACACCAGAATGGAAACAACGCCGCTTTAAACAACCTTGGTACAAAGGTGAAACCGTCATCGTTGGCATTGGCCAAGGCTACACGTTAACTACGCCCATGCAGTTGGCACAAGCAACGGCCACTTTAGCAAACAAAGGCGTAGCCATTCGCCCGCGCTTAGTTTCGGAAATTGTGAACAGCAAAACGGGCGCTAAGAAATCTAACGCTAAGGTGATCAATAATACGATAACACTAGATGACAAAAATGTAGACATTGTGACATTGGGTATGATTGATGTCACTTTGCCAGGTGGTACTGCTGCAAGCGTTGGCGCCAATGCAGGTTACACGATTGCTGCAAAAACGGGTACTGCGCAGGTGATTGGCATTAAGCAAAATGAAAAATACAACGAAAAGTTGGTGAATGAACGTCACCGCGACCATGCGTTATTTATCGCCTTTGCACCGGCAGAAAACCCAACGATTGCGCTGGCTGTTATTGTAGAAAATGGTGGTCATGGCGGCTCTGCGGCAGGGCCAATTGCCAGAAAAGTAATGGATTATTATTTATTGGGTAAATTGCCTATTGTTGAGCCACCAAAAGAGGTAAAGAGTATTTTGCCAGAAAACGTAACAAACCCTATAGCGCCTAATCTACCTAGCGAAAACGCACCAGAAGAAGAACACTATGATTAAAAAGCTAATGTTACTCACGCTTAACATCATACAAGCTACATTTTTTAGGCAAATGAATGGGTTAAGTACGCTTTACAACAAGTGTCAAAAAGGCTGTTTATGTTCAATAGATTGATGCAGCGCTTTTTTAAACACATTGATTCGTTTTTAATCAGTTGCTTGTTATTTACATTATTAGTAGGTTTATTTGTGTTGTATAGCGCATCTGGGCAAAGCTTTGGCAGGGTGAGCGCGCAACTGATCAATATTGCGGTAGCGCTAACGGCGATGTGGTTGGTTGCTAATATTCAACCACAACTTTTAGCGCGCATTGCAGTACCCGCCTATTTAGTCGGTGTATTACTATTAATTACGGTCGCATTATTTGGCGATATTAGCCATGGCGCCCGGCGTTGGCTGAATTTAGGTTTTATTAAAATACAACCATCAGAAATAATGCGCATTGCAGCGCCCATGATGTTGGCATGGGTTTTTGCAAATCGTGAAGCGACACCTCGCATCAGAGATTTTGCAATTGCGGGCATATTATTGGCGATACCCGTTATTTTAATTATGAAGCAGCCCGATTTAGGCACCGCTTTACTCGTGACATCTTCTGGCTTTTATATCTTGTTTTTAGCGGGCTTAAGCTGGAAATTTCTACTAGGGGGCGCAGTCACTATTGGTGCATTAACACCCATATTTTGGTCACTTTTGCACGATTATCAGCGCCGCAGAATTGAAATATTGATTGACCCCAGCCAAGATCCATTAGGCGCAGGTTACCATACCATTCAAGCAACCATAGCGCTGGGCTCTGGCGGCGTAACCGGTAAAGGCTGGCTGAACGGCACGCAATCACAATTAGATTTTTTACCAGAACGCACCACGGATTTTATCTTTGCCGTTTTTGGCGAGGAGTTTGGACTCATTGGCAATATTATATTATTGATACTATTTAGCTTGATTATCGTGCGCGGTTTAGTGATTGCCAGCCAAGCACAAACCACATTTAGCCGCTTGTTGGCAGGCAGCATCACGCTCACTTTTTTCACTTACGCCTTGGTGAATATTGGCATGGTGAGTGGTATTTTGCCTGTAGTCGGTGTACCCTTACCACTGATTAGTTATGGTGGTACATCGATGGTGTCGCTGTTTATTAGTTTCGGCATCTTAATGAGTATACAAACCCACAAAAAACTAGTGGCATCTGGATAAAGATTAAATATTGATGAAAAGCATTTTTACAATTGTATTGACCACGCTTATTTTGTTTGGCTGTGGTGGTACAAAAACAGTTAAACCAAGCCCGCCGCAAAAACCGATTTCAACCAGCCCGCAGTCAACCACTGCGCCAGCGAACTCGTCAAAATCAGGTGGCTATTATTTAGACGATGGGCCTGGTGACAATCCCCCGCAAGATATCGATAGTATTGCCAGCGCGATTCCTAAAAATGAACCTTATTTGCTGCGCGCAAATAAGCCTTATAAAGCGCTCGGCAGCACTTACACACCGATGACCAATTGGCAGCCTTATAAAGCGCGTGGTGTCGCCTCTTGGTACGGCAAGCGCTATCACGGCAAAAAAACGGCCAGTGGAGAAGTGTATGATATGTATGGCATGTCTGCCGCGCACACCACATTACCATTACCTAGCTTTGCCAAAGTCACCAATCCAGCCAATGGGCGTTTTGTGATTGTTCGCGTAAACGATCGTGGACCTTTCAAAGGCAATCGCATTATCGATTTATCTTATGCCGCGGCTTATCAACTACGCTTTGCTTCAGTTGGCAGCACCTTAGTGGAGGTAGAAGCAATAGACCCAAGACAGGCGGATGAATACGCCAAAACACTGCCTCAACCAGCCAGTACAGAATCTTCATCGAATATTGTGGTTAAGTCCAACCCCACAAATGCGGATTCTGCAGTGATTCAGTACTTTGTACAAGCGGGCGCATTTAAAAATCAAGCCAATGCAGACGCGCTTGCGCAAAGAATTCAAGCCTTAGAAATTGCGCCAGTGACAGGTATTAACAACGTGTATAATAACGATTTACATCGGCTAAAGCTTGGCCCTTATCAAAACAAAACAGAGGCTGAATTAGCTGCTTCAAAAATCCGCAAGCAACTGAATTTGCCAACCATCATTCTTAATCAATAACAGGTTACTCTTTATCACTTATGCGTATTTCACTCACTGTTTCATCGGTACTGATTCGTTTTTCAATCGCTGCGTCTGTATTTTTTAGCGCCGTAAATCCAGCTTATGCCCAAGTAGCGCCGCCGCCTGCTTTGGCGGTTAAAGCTTATTTATTGCAAGATTTTAATAGCGGCACTGCTATTGCTTCCTACAATAAAGACGAGCGTATCGAGCCAGCATCGCTCACTAAAATCATGACAGCCTATGTGGTGTTTGACGCGATTCAACAAGGGCATATTAAGCTAGACCAAACTTTGCCTGTGTCCCAAAAAGCGTGGAAAGTGGAAGGCTCTAAAATGTTTATTGAGCCCAATAAACCCGTCACAGTTGATGAGCTTTTACACGGCATGATTATTCAGTCGGGCAACGATGCATCGATTGCATTAGCAGAAAGCGTGGCAGGTGCCGAGGAACAATTTGCCGATATGATGAACAAGCAAGCCGCAAAATTGGGCATGAAAAATACGCATTATATGAATGCAACCGGCTTGCCAGATAGCAATCATTTCACCACAGCAAACGACTTAACGTTGCTAGCCACCGCTTTAATTCGTGATTTTCCGTTGGAATATCGTCGGCTCTATTCGGTTAAAGAATACACCTATAATAATATCAAACAACCAAACCGCAACCGTTTGCTATGGCTGGATGCTAACGTGGATGGCATGAAAACTGGCCATACCGAAAGCGCTGGTTATTGTTTAATATCGTCTTCAAAACGCGGCGATACGCGCTTGGTATCGATATTATTAGGCGCGGTAAGCGAGGCAATGCGCGCATCAGAAAGTCAAAAATTACTCAATTATGGTTTCCAGTTTTATGAATCCACATTGGTTTACAAGCAAGCGCAAACCATCAATACCTTACGCGTTTATAAAGGCCAAGAAAAAACCGTAGCTGCTTCTTTGGCTAAAGATTTCTATCTCACACTACCCAAAGGCGATTACGCAAGGGTAAAAGCCAATATGACCAGTAAGCAGCCGTTAGTAGCGCCGATTAAAGCAGGGCAAGTGATTGGAACCATTGCTTTTAGCCTTGATGGAAAAGTGATTAGCCAACAAAAATTACTGGCGACTAAAACGGTGGAGCAAGCAGGCTTTTTTGGCAGAATCGCCGATAGTATTCGTTTGTTAATGCTCTAAAAGTGGGTTGATTTGAATATGTCAGACGATATACTTAACCCGAAAAATGCAGCAGAAAATGCAGAAACTTTAATCGATTTTCCGTGTGACTTTCCGATTAAAGTCATGGGCGAAACGCATCCGCATTTTACGCAAGAGATCATCAAAACGATTAGCAGTTTAATGCCACATTTTGATGCAACGAATATTGTAATGCGCGGCAGTTCTGGCGGCAAATATATCAGCTTAACTTGTATCGTGCATGTGATATCTAAGCCGCAATTAGATACTATTTATCGCGCCTTGACGTCGCATCCTATGGTAAAAGTTGTGCTTTAAACATGCAAATACTTGGCCGCGATTTAGGTCATACCAATTACCTTGCCACATTGGCGGCGATGCAAACTTTTACCGCCAATCGCACCCCCGAAACACCTGATGAATGTTGGTTAACCGAGCATAGCAGCGTGTACACGTTGGGTATTAATCGGCGCGGTGAACAATTGCCTGACAACCATATTCCCGTTGTGCCAACCGACCGCGGCGGTAAAATAACTTATCACGGCATTGGCCAAGTCATCATTTACGTGTTGATTGATTTAAAACGCCGCAAGCTAAATGTGCGCCAGTTAGTACAACTCATGGAATCTAGCATCATTGAGCTGTTGGCGCGCTATCAAGTTAACGCGATTACAAAAAAAGATGCTCCAGGTGTTTATGTATGGCATGATGCGCAGCTAAAAAAAATCGCCTCTTTAGGTTTGCGTCTTAAAAACCAATGTAGCTACCATGGGCTAAGCTTAAATGTGGAGATGGATTTAAGCCCTTTTAACGCGATCGACCCTTGCGGTTTTGCTGGTTTGCAAATGACACAAACAAAAGATTTAGGCATTGAGCAAACGCCCCAAGAGCTGGGGTTGGTACTGATGCAATTACTGAAAGAAAAATTGGCATATGTCTAATATCGGCAACCATAACGAACCCACAATCAACCCTACGCTGCGTAAAAAAATAGCTGGCGTTAAGCAAATTGATGCAGAAAAAACCGCGCGCATTCCGATTAAAATTATTCCACAACCCATGTTGCGCAAACCAGATTGGATACGCATGAAAGTGCCCGATAGCGCGGGCTTTCAAGAGATTAAACAAATATTACGCGACAATAATCTACACACCGTTTGTGAAGAAGCCAGCTGCCCTAATATTGGTGAATGCTTCAGTGGCGGCACCGCTACCTTTATGATTTTGGGCGATATTTGTACACGCCGTTGCCCGTTTTGCGATGTGGCGCACGGCAAACCACTTGCCCCTGATAGTAACGAACCTGAAAACTTAGCGCGCACCATTGCACAAATGCAGCTTAAGTATGTGGTGATTACATCAGTTGATCGTGATGATTTAAAAGATGGCGGTGCACAACATTTTGTAGATTGTATCCGTGCAGTGCGCGCAGCTTCGCCTGCCATCAAAATCGAAATATTAGTGCCAGATTTTCGTGGTCGGCTTGATGTCGCCTTGCATATATTACGCAATGCGCCGCCTGATGTCATGAACCATAATCTTGAAACGGTGCCACGTTTATATAAACAGGCACGGCCTGGCTCTGACTATCAAAATTCTTTAAGCTTACTTAAAACGTTTCATGAAATGTATCCAGATATACCGACTAAATCTGGCTTAATGCTGGGCTTAGGCGAAACAGATGATGAAATTATTGATGTGATGCGAGATTTGCGCACACACAATGTAACCATGTTGACACTAGGTCAATATTTGCAACCTAGCATTCACCATTTGCCTGTCACGCGCTATGTTGCACCTGCTATTTTTGAAAGCTTAAAACAGGCAGCAAACACTTTGGGCTTTAATAATACGGCTAGCGGCCCCATGGTCAGAAGTAGTTATCACGCCGACGCGCAAGCGCATATGGTTGTATAGCACGCAAGCGCAAATAGTTATGTAGTCGCGTAAGCGCAACAAATCATATAAGCTGTGCAAGCAAAGCCTATTACCCAAATAAGCAATAAACGACAGGAAAAACCAATGGTTCCACATTTAACGACCGCACTCAATGGCCCGCTACTCACATTAGAGAAACGCATGTTAGAAGCCATGCCAAAAATTGAACATTGGTTTCGAACACAGTGGTTAGACTACGCTTCCCCATTTTACGCCTCGGTGGATTTACGTAATTCAGGCTTTAAATTAGCGCCCGTAGACACTAATTTGTTCCCTGGTGGCTTTAATAATCTGAATCCAGACTTTTTAAGTTTAAGTGTGCAAGCCGCGCAAGTGGCTGTTGAAAAAATCTGCCCTGAGGCGCACAGGTTAATGATTATTCCCGAAAATCACACGCGTAATACTTATTACCTGCGCAATGTGGTTGAGTTGGTGAATATCATGAAAGCCGCTGGTTTGGACGTGCGCGTGGGCAGTGTTTCACCTGAAATCACCGAACCGACTACGCTTGAAACGCATGATGGTCAAAAGCTGTTATTAGAACCAGTTGTGCGTGTGGGCAATCGCCTTAAGTTAATCAACAAAGAATTAGGCGATTTTGATAGTTGCGCCATACTGCTCAATAACGATCTATCGGGTGGTGTGCCAGATATACTGAAGAATCTGGAACAAGATTTGATTCCACCTTTACATGCTGGCTGGCACGTTAGACGAAAATCACAGCATTTCAGCGCTTATAATCGTGTTGTTAACGAATTTTCGACGCTTTTAGATATTGATGAGTGGTTATTGAATCCCTATTTTGAAACCTGTGGCGAAATTGATTTTCATGACCGTAGCGGTGAAGAATGTTTGGCGCAAAAAGTAGAGCAATTGCTTGCCAAAATTCAGGCAAAATATATTGAATATGGCGTGACACAAGAACCTTTTGTGATTGTTAAAGCCGACGCGGGCACTTATGGCATGGGTATTATGACGGTAAAATCGCCCGACGATGTGCGCGATTTAAACCGCAAAGCACGCAATAAAATGTCGGTGATTAAAGAAGGCCAGCAGGTTTCAGAAGTCATTATTCAAGAAGGCGTGTATACATTTGAGAGCATTAATGATGCGGTGGCCGAACCCGTTGTGTATATGATGGATCACTTTGTGATTGGCGGATTTTATCGCGTGCACACAGGTCGCGCGATAGATGAAAACTTAAATGCGCCAGGCTCGCATTTTGAGCCGCTGGCTTTTGAAACGCCATGCGGCTTGCCAGATTGTGCAGGCGAGCCTGATACGGTGCCGAATCGTTTTTACGCTTATGGTGTGGTAGCGCGTTTAGCGTTACTTGCCGCGGCAATAGAACTGCAAGAAACCGACCCTCTAAACGCTTAACTTAACACGCAAAACACGTGAAATTTCTTTTTATTTTAGACGCCTTAGGTAGCCTTAAAAACTATAAAGACACCAGCATCGCCATTATGCGCGAGGCGGATAAACATGGGCACAGTTTATACGTATGCCAGCAACATGACGTTTTTTTAAGCAATCAATTGGTTAAAATTAATGCCTGTTTATTTCACTTTAGCGAAAGTGACAAGTGGTATCAGTTAGGTGAAAGCCAAGAGTGGCTACCCAGCGAATTTAGCGCAGTTTTAATGCGCAAAGACCCGCCGTTTGATAATGAATATTTATATAGCACCTATTTGTTAGAGCTAGCCAACAGCCAAGGCGCGCGCATCATCAATAATCCTGCAGCGATTCGCGGTTGGAATGAAAAATTATCAGTGGCCAAGTTTCCACAATTTGCGCCAGAATTTTTAGTCACTAGCAATAATGATTTGATTCGCACATTTTTAGCAGCGCACAACGATATTATTATTAAACCGCTAGACGGTATGGGTGGTGCTGGCATTTTCAGGCTGACCGAAGCCGACTTTAATATTGGCGTGATTTTAGAAACTGCAACCAATTTCGGCTCACAAACCATTATGGCGCAGCGTTATTTGCCTGCCATTTTGCAAGGAGACAAACGCATTATCGTGATTAATGGCGAGCCGCTGCCTTATGCTTTGGCGCGCATACCCAAAACAGGCGAAACGCGCGGCAATTTAGCGGCTGGTGGCAAAGGTGTCACGCAGCTATTAACAGCGCGTGATATTGAAATTGCTACTACTGTGGGTAAAGTTTTAAAAGAAAACGGTTTATTTTTAGTGGGTTTAGATGTTATTGGCGATTACTTAACCGAGATTAATGTCACCAGCCCCACTGGTATGGTAGAAATCGCTGCGCAGACTCAACATTTCAATTTGCCTTGTCATCCTGCCGAAATTTTTGTGCGCGCGTTAGAAGGTATTTGCCAGCCATAATCAAGCACGCTATAGTGGCAGCTATGCGCTCAATATCACTAATAATCATTTGTTTGTTACTAACTTGTTGTACTCAACCAGAACCAATTAACAATACGCAAAGTTTCGTCTTTGGCACATTAGTTGATATTACAATCTATGGTGAATCTGAAGCAGAGGCGCAAGCAATAGCCGGTGAGATTATCCGTGATTTTCAAGAGTTGCATAACCGTCTGCATGCCTGGCGACCAAGTGAAATTGGCGCATTTAATCATGCTTTTAAACGTAACCATCTACCTGTGATTATTCAACCCGATATCGCCGCGATAATTTCTGATGCGACAGCCCTTTCAATTCAATCGAAAGGCGCATTTAACCCAGCGATTGGGCAATTAATTCAGGCTTGGGGTTTTCAAAATGACGAGCTTAAGCCCGTTAAGATTAATGACCAGCAGATTAAAAAACTGGTTAAAAGTAATCCTCAAATGGTTGATATTGTCATTAAAAATGGCAAAGTATCGAGCACAAACCCTAGTGTTAAATTAGATTTAGGTGGTTATGCAAAGGGTTACGCTCTAGATAAAGCCTTGCTTACATTGCGTAAACATGGCGTAAAAAACGCGTTAATTAACATTGGCGGTAATATTATCGCGCTAGGTAAACGCGGAGATAAGCCTTGGCATGTTGGCATTCAGCATCCGCGCCAGCCCAATGCCATTGCCACAATTGACCTGGAAAGTGGCTGGGCAATTGGCACCTCTGGCGATTATCAGCGCTATTTTGAGTTAAATGGTCAGCGCTACTGCCATATTATCGATCCAGCAACTGGCTATCCAGTTAAAAATGTGCAATCGGTTACTGTATTGATTCCACCCCAATTGAACGCAGGAACTTTATCAGATGTTGCATCTAAACCAATTTTTATTGCCAAACCCAATCAACGCGCACAAGCGGCCAAAGATATGGGCGTAGACAACTACTTAATCATTGAATCAGACACAAAAATAGTCATGAGTGCCGCAATGGCCAAACGCATTCAGTGGCTAGATGCAGCTACTGCCAAGCATGCTACCCAGATTCAGCCTTAGTCTAAAAAATAGGCAGTTTAGCCATTACCCAAAACCATTAATGGGCGATTGGTTAGTGATATTAATTGGTTTAGTTAGCGTTGTGCTGATGTTTCAAAACTTCTGGATAACAACACCAGCAAGCCAACTTAAAATTAGACAAGCTAGCCAAGTTGTGGGTATTTTTGATTTAAATCAGAATCGTGAACTGCATGTTAAAGGCGCGCTGGGTGAATCACATATCCACATTCAAAATGGTCAAGTGCGTTTTACGCAATCACCCTGTCGCAATCAATATTGCGTGCATCAAGGCTGGTTAAGCCGCGCAGGCCAAGTGGCCATTTGCTTGCCCAATCAAATCAGCTTGCAATTAATGGGCGCAAAAAGCCTTTATGATTCGCTCAATTATTAAGTTGAGCACAGAGAAAATCAACGTGTTAAAAAATCGGTCACTTCTTATTACCACCACTGCACAAGATCACCAAATTGCAAAACTCACCGCTTTAGCCATTGGTTTGCATATGATAGAAGCCATATTACCTTCGCCCTTACCAGGTGTTAAGCCTGGCATCGCTAATATCGTCACTTTATATGTGCTGTTTCAATATGGGTTTGCCACTGCTGCATGGGTCAGTTTGTTGCGCGTATTCGCCAGCAGTTTGTTGCTTGGGCAATTTTTAGCGCCTACTTTTGTGTTAAGTTTAAGTGGCGCTTTGCTTAGCCTAACTGCTTTATATTTTGCACAACACTTGCCAAAAAAGCATTTTAGCGCGGTGAGTTTAAGCATCATCGCTGCGTTTGCGCACATTGGCGGGCAATTACTGGTGGTCAGATTATGGTTAATTCCGCATACCGGTATTGTTTATTTAATCCCAATCTTTGCGATAGCTGCGTTAATATTTGGCTTAATTAACGGCTTAATTACCGCTCAATTATTGCGCCAGCAATCACATTAGCCGCTAGAAGATGCAGTTTATTGTTTAATACCATCGACTCTGACCAGCTATCATTACCAAGTTTTAATGCCCCAAGTGCGCGTACCTGCTGAATTAATCGTCACATTGCCATTACCCGCTTGTGTTTTGCCTGCAATTGGTGTTGCAGTTAGCGTAAAGCTTTGGCTTGCTACTGCAGGCGTTAAACTAATACTGTATTTATTGTCGTCGCTGTTACCAGAGGTTTTGCCTAAGCCGCCAGTGGTTAATCCGTTATAAGCAGCGGTTAAATTGCCCGTGTAAGCATTAGCGTTTAAGTAAATTTTTTCTTGCGCATTAGCCAACTGTAAAAGCTCAGTTTGTACGGCCTCGCGGCTGGCCCGAATAATATAGTCTCTATAACTGGGCAATGCGACAGAAGCAAGTATGCCAATAATGGCCACAGTAATCATTAGCTCAATTAAACTAAAGCCGCGCGCATAGCTTGCTGGTGGTTTCATGGTGCTTATCTGCATGGTCATTCCTCTAGACTGCATGGCCAATATCAACGGCTAAACGGTGAATATTGGCTTAAATTTAGTGTTAAGTTTTATAATGATTTAATTTCTCAGTAATTCAGACCAAGAAACACGCCCTGTTTTTGCTTGGTTACGTTTTTCATCACCACCAGAACCTGTGCTGCCATCTGGACTAGCGGTCACAACGGTTTTAGTTGTGCCATCTGGGTTAACTGTAGTGGTCGTTGTGGTGCCATTATTATTTTTGGTAATGCTCACTTGCTGTTTGCCACCATCAGAATATTCAGTGGTAATAGTGGTTAAGTTACCGCTCACCACTGTTTGCACATTCACCACGGTGCCTGTGGCGCGGAAACTGCCATCTGACGGATCATCCGAGCCGGCAACGGGTGTTCTATAACTTGATGGATTAGACGGTGACGTATCTTTTGGCGGCAAAGCCGTCCAAGCAGAATCGTCATAGCATTGGCCATTGGGATGATGCCAAAATACAGTATATTCCGCTAATAACTGGGCATTATGACTGGCCTTATTTAAACGCCAGCCATATTCTGGGCGCAACGGCACATTCAGCTCAATTTGCGCAGCGGTCGTGTTACTTTTAATCACCTGTATAGTCAATGCGCCATTGTGACGTACACCTTCTGTGGTAGATGCTGTGCCTTTAGTAGTTGAACTATTGGCAGGTGGAATAACTGGATTATAGTAGGTAGTAAAATTCTTCTCTTTGTTCACACAGCCAGTTACCGTTGGGTGTAATCCTACTCGGTTGCTCCCCGAGACAAAACCACTACCGCCCGCGTTAGTCCACCAGTCTTTAGCGGTAAACGTATCTATTGGCATATTAAATTCCAGCTCAAAGTTAGCAGTGTTACGGGTATAGGTTGGCGCATTATTAATCACATTTGTTGCCTGCAACTCTTTTGCTTGATTGCCATATAACTTAACACTGACATGTGGATTGTTGCCTACTGCTACCGTAACGCCAGGATTTAAATATTGATTATGCACCAGCACTTTAAAAGGAGTAGTAGCAGCTACCTCATCCTTAATAGCATTGGATAAATTGAGCGAGCTGTCACTTGCGCGCAGCATATTCACACCAGTGACATTAAAGATATCATCATATTCATGAAAGTGTTTTCTTGTTGCTCCTGCAAAAGTTGGATAGTAAATATCGACATCAAAATGGCCGCCTGCTACACCGCGATCAGTTGAAGTCAGTGGCAAAATTACATCTGGGTTTTGATTGGTAAAAGTGGTATTTAAATTGGTTAATTGCACCAATATGGGCTGTGAACCAACCCCTTCAGTCACTAATCGACCCAAAGCTATGCCTGAGAAAGTGGTATTGACAGCACCTATGGATTCACCAGCAGGAATGGTATCGCCACTGACATAACGGGTTCTGTCGTCGTTATTGAGCAATTGGTCTGCACTTAAATCTAAGAATGGGCTATTGGTCACCCCGCCTGTTAATGCATCCAATTCCATTAACCAGTTTTCGCCTTTTGGTTGCGGCTCTGGGTTAATGACGGTTGGATTGGTGCCGTTAAAATAAAAGCGACCATTCTCAACAAATGATCCATCTCCCACAACACGTTCACCTGTTTTGGGTAATGCCACTTTCCAGCCAATATGATTTGCCGCACCAGATGTCCATACGGGCTTGTTGTCGGTTGTGCTTACACGTACAGGAATCGATACAGAACCTTTGGTGTAAGTCCTTTGCACTATTGTCTGACTCAATATGCTAGCGTTTGGAATGCTGGTGGCTGGATCCCAAATGCCATAAGCATAATGCGTTGCGGTATCTGTTTCATCGGCAGTGGTCAGCATTCTGCCTGTGGCAAAATTGACCATGTTACCGCCCAAGGGGTGTGCCACGGTTGCAGGTGACATGGTAATTGCTTGCGCAGGATTAGTCGTATACATCAGTGTTGCGCCCCAACTGGCGCTGGTTGCACTGGTCATATTAAATTTCCATAACTTGCCGTCTATATCGCCCGCATAACAGGTGTCTATTCGCGTGTCACTATTATTATCCACACAAGTTGGGGTAGATAAACCACCACCAGCACTACCAGAAGTAGTTATTTCTTTAATCAGTGCGCCAGTGCCAGCATCAATCACAAATAAAGAAGAAGCGCCGCCAGAATTATAGCCATTGGCTACGATAACTGCAGATTGACCGCTACCACTATTCACCTTGTTGATGACGGGTGTGCCATAAGTAAATCCTAAATTACCAAAGCCACTGCTTGCATTGGTAATCTCCCACAAGCTTTTAGAGGCAGCATCACTTTCACTGGTGACAATTGGATTGGTTACGTCTAACGCAAATAAACCACGCCCGCCAGCACCTAAGGCACTAACTAGCACTTTTTTATTGACGCCAGAAATGACGGCATCTGCCACATTTAAGCCGCCATCCACAAAGTAGTCATGCGCATAAGGGTCAACGGTTAATTTAGCCAAATTTCCCATCAGCATAGCTGGCATATAAGCCCACAATTCATCGCCCCCTTGCGCACCACGTGCGTCAATCACATGTAGCAAACCATCGTTAGCGCCTACGAACAACACAGGCTCTCCATTATTTGGCATATAAAAAGGCCTTGAATGCAAAATATCACCCAGCACATGCGCACGATCACGCAAAGCGCCACCTTTGGCAATTTCGTTAGCCCGTTCACCTCGCACATAGTTTAAAACGTTTGTTCTAGCAGTAGTAGTTGCGCCTAGCAGATTTTGTTGTGCAGTAGATAAACTGGCAAATCGAAATGGAATTTTTGTCCCATCACTTTTAAGTGTGACTATTTTTCTGCCCGTATCAAAGTTTTGATTATCCAAATGTATTGCAGCACCGCCAGTCCACCATTCGGCTGGCGTATTGATATCGCCTTCTTTACTCACTGGATAAGCGTATACATTGCCACTCCATTTTTCTCGCAAGTAATCGGTTTTAAATACAATTTCATTGCCGCTGGTCAAATCAAAATTGGTTACCTCTAATTGTGCTAAGCTGCCCACTGGTTGTGCAGAGGGTGTAAATACGGCGGCGGCAATAATATAACCTGTGACAGAAAGCGCAACGGCTAAAAGGGCAAATTTAAGTATCGTTTTTTGGCTCATGATATTCTCTTTTACAACATAAGGTTTAATAGTTAACACTCAAAACAACGCAATTTATTTCAAAAAAAATCTAACAATAACCTTGGGTAAATTTGGCTAATCAAGCTTTGAACTGCTCAACTTAAGCACAGCTCAATACGCTATAAACACTTTGCACAAATTTCAGTGCGCCACGGCTACTTTCGCCACGACCAATAATGCGGTACACGTTTACTCTATTGCATCCTGCCGACACCCTGCCACCTAGGGAGTTACCTGATGGCAACAGCGTTTTATTTTCAGCCAGTAATTCAATCAGATAACGCTGATTAACATTGCTGCCTTGCACCGAATTGGTGTCAGACCAAGTCATGTTTAATGGATCAATGCTGTTACTGGCGAAATAATTAAGCGGAAACAATCCTGTTCCGCTTGCAAAAGTTTTGAATGCCGCAGATTTATAATTTGCACCAGAGCCAAGCCAGCGTTCCGCAAGGGCTACAGCAGATTCTGTTTCGTTAAATGCAGCGGATTGAAATTGTAAATTTGCGGATAAATTCAATTGGCTTTTGGATAAGCGCATGGCAGTTACGCCTAATAACATCAGTAACCCCATCATCACCAGCGTGGTAATTAACGACACGCCTTGCTGCTTGCCTTGAGCAGATACCCATTTCTTTTTTCGAGTCATTTGTATATACATTCCTGATTTGCCTTTTAATCGACGGCGTATCTCATTAAAAATTTCTTAACTGCACAACCGTGCTAAAAACCTGACGCCTAAATCCATCATTGACCGTCACGTTTTTATCACCCAGTACATAAGTAGTAGTGTTGGTATATTTAGGTTCTACTGCGCTAGCTCTAACCAATAACCAAATACGTACCGCAACCACATCTGCCCACTCTGTAGGCGTGGCGGCACTATTTATTTGATCCGCATTATAAAATCGTGTGTTGCCCGCCGTATCAGTTCGGCCATATTGAATTTGCATGTTTTCAATGTTACTGGCAACCAAATTTCTAACCATGCTTGGGCCAGCTGTAAGCGTGGTGCGATACAGTGCAGGCACAAGCGGCGTTTCGGTTGCGCTATTGGTAAAAGGGCTTACGTAATATAGCGAAGTCTCAATGGCATAATTAAAGTTAGGTAATTGCGTAAATCCAGCGGGTGGATTGCCGCCTTTGAAGACCTCAGTGCGCTCATACGCAGAACGTAAATACAAAGTTGAGTTATCTAATACGGTAGCAGCTGAGAGTGCAGCGTGGCGAATGGTGAATAGATCACCCGTGGCATAATTTGCATTGGGTACGCAGGCAGTGACCGAATTAATATCGTTGCTACCCCAGACTGGTTGCGATAAATTAACCGCAAAATCAACAGCGCAATCATTGGCAACTGTACCAATGTTGGTGGTTGGAATAGTTGGTGCTGTGGATGAAATGCCTAAGTAGCCTGCATGCAAGGCGTCTCTGCGTAATACTTCTATTGCATAGCGTCCATTGGTTAAAATTTCTGCTGACCCATCATTTGTTTTTTCGCTAAACAGGCTATTTAAAAACATGCTGCTTACGCCCAATAAAATGAGCAAACCTATCGCCACCGCAACTAACAGTTCGATAATTGAAAATCCAGATTGCGAGAAATGCTTGAAACGGCGCATTATTTTGCCACCACTTTGTTGGTCGTTAATGACATGGTTTCTATTGTCCCAGCCGTGGCATATGTCACAGATTTTGCATTGTCACGGCGGTCTGTCCAAGATAATACAATGGTATATGTGGATGGATTTGTGCCTGCGCGCGTAATTTGCCAATTGGCTTCAGGCAAGGTTGCAGCTACTCTGGTTTGCCATGTGCTTAAATCGTAATTGGCTAGGCTGGCGGCCGTACAATTGGATGCTAAACAATCTGCGCCTGCGCTTATCGGTGTAGAGGATTGTGCGGCCACATAGGCGCCATCTAAGGCGATTGCTTTATTTGCCTCAATGCGTTCAGAAATTTCATCTGCTAAAATAACCGCCTGCATACGTAAATCTGCACTTTTGTTGAGCTTTAACGCACTGGCTTGCAAGCCGGCCTGGCCTAATAAAGTAAACGCAATTAACACTAAGGCTATCAACACTTCAATCATCGAAAAACCAGTTTGTGCGTGGCTTTTGTGCAAACATATAGCGCTTCTAGGATGCTGCATCCCTTTTACAACACGTTGATGCGTTTTAATCACAGTGATATGCATTTCTGTAACCTCTTAATAAGCTGTTAAAACTTGGTTGTTTTAATATTGCCAGTTGCCGCCACCGCTGTACTTTTAGTCGGCGCGCTTTGCCATGTACCCGTTACCGCAATGCTAACCGCTGCTGCGCCAACGCCGCCTTGACTGCCATTAGTGTTAAAACGGATGGGTGCGGCTGGCCCTGTCACCGTAATCACAGCAGCATCGACTTTATTTTCTACCCGAATAGGGTTTGGCAATGTCGCGGTAGCCGCATCACAAGCGCCATCTGCATTGGCGTCATAACACACCAGCCAACCACGCAGGCCCCAATCAGTTGTATTTTGGCAATCGGTACCCGCCGCGTTACTGGCGCAGGTCATCACGCGACGATTGAGTTTAATCGCCTCGCTCTTTGCTTGCTGAAGGCTAGCAGCAACTGCACTTGACACTGAGTTTAATTTTATAGAGCGTGTAATGGATACATAAGATGGCACAGCAACGGCCAATAGAATGCTTAATATCGCGACGATAACCATCAGTTCAATTAAGTTATAACCCCGTTGTGTTGTATTTTTTTGCATCGTTTTTACGTTTTTAAAAGTGGTTGTTTAATTATTGCAAATCCATCAACGCGTTTGCATCTCTTCATCGGCTATGCAATATTTTTTACATCGAGTGTAATATGCAATTGAATGCAATTAACTTCAAGCAGATTCTGACAAGCGGCACGTATTAAAGGATAAGCGGAATAAACGACTTAAGACGCGCTGCTACTATAGCCTTAATGATACTTAACCCTTATTTTAGGTGCATTTTTGTAACACTTGCAGCAAAACGCTTTATGCTAAAATAACGCTTTTTACAAGTGACTGCATCATGCCTAATCATCAAACAAAAGCCGCAATTTTGCTTACTGCACTTGTGTCATTAGCCAGCTTTGCGTTAGTCAGTTGCGGCACCAAAGGGCCGTTGTATATTCCAGAGCAACGTTACCCGCAAGCGCCTGAGCAACCAGCCTCAAGCAACTCCAGCCATTTAGATGCGCCAACAGCGCCAGCCCAACCAATTATTAAAGAATAAATTTTAATCGTGAATGCATTTGAACTAAAAAATGGTGAATTACATGCCGAAAAAGTGGCTTTAACTCAAATCGCTACAGCGTTTGGCACGCCGTGTTATGTGTATTCCAAAGCGGCGTTAACACAAGCTTTTAATGATTTTAGTGCGGGTTTGATTGGCACTAATCATCTGGTGTGTTTTGCGGTAAAAGCCAACCCCAACATTGCTATTTTGAATTTATTCGCACAACTAGGCGCAGGCTTTGATATTGTTTCTGGCGGCGAATTAGCACGTGTTTTAGCGGCGGGTGGTGATGCGCAAAAGATTGTTTTTTCTGGCGTGGGTAAAAGTGCCGTTGAAATGCGCGCGGCTTTAAATGCCGGTATTTTTTGCTTTAATGTAGAGTCTGCCAGTGAGTTAAGTCGCTTAAATAAAGTGGCTGGCGAAATGGGCAAAATCGCACCTGTTTCGCTACGCGTTAACCCAAATGTTGATGCAAAAACCCATCCTTATATTTCCACTGGTTTAAAAAATAATAAATTTGGCGTGGCGTTTGAAGATGCAATTGCGGTTTATGAACAAGCGGCCGCTATGCCCAATATTGCCGTGCATGGCGTTGATTGCCACATCGGTTCGCAAATCACTGAATTAGCGCCGTTTATTGAAGCGTTAGATTTAGTTTTGGGTTTGGTAGATGCACTTGCCGCCAAAAATATAACCATTTCTCATATTGATGTGGGCGGCGGTATCGGCATTACCTATGCCGATGAAACCCCGCCAGCATTTGAAATCTACACCAAAGCCATTTTGGCCAAATTAAACGATAAAAACTTAACGCATAAAAATGTTAAAGTTTTGTTTGAACCAGGCCGCGCTTTGGTAGGAAATGCGGGCGTATTGCTGACAAAAGTAGAGTATTTAAAACATACACAGAGCAAGAATTTTGCCATTGTGGATGCCGCTATGAACGACTTGATGCGGCCTGCTTTGTATGATGCTTACCACGATATCGTTGCGGTCAATCCGCGCGCGGGCAACGCAAAAAGCTATGAAATTGTTGGGCCAGTTTGTGAAAGCGGTGATTTTTTAGGTCACGATCGCGCACTGAATTTAGCCGAAGGCGATTTATTGGCCATAAAATCGGCTGGCGCTTATGGCATGAGCATGGCCAGCAATTACAACACACGCGCGCGCGCGGCCGAAGTCATGGTCGATGACGAACAAATACACTTAATTCGCCAACGCGAACAAATTGCCGATTTATTTGCCTTAGAATCGCTGTTGCCACCAGCGACTTAACCCTTAAATTTCGCTGATATTTGGCAACGGTTTTTCATGTCTTAGTTGCACATCTGGCTAACTCAGTGTAAATTTATAGCAGAGTCACTAGAACTCTTGAGTAAGCTGTTGAATTTATTAACACTTATAATCAATCACATGTTAACTAAGGGAGATAGAAATGAATCAATTTGTCATGGCCTTAATGGCAATCACCATGGTTTTATCAGGCTGTGCTTCATCTGGCGGCGCTGTATCTGCTGGCGGTGGATTACCCGAAATTGCACCTTATGACGAAGCCACTTATGAGCCGTTGCCAGACATGGTTCCTGCCGCGTAATTGTTATAATCAATAAAAAAGCGCGGCCTTGTGATATCAGCCGCGCTTTTTTTGTTTGTTTTTAAGGGTTAACTTGAGCATTCATTAAAAACTTAACCACTAATTTTTAATCAAAAATCACCGTTTTATTGGTATACAACAAAATGCGATTTTCGATATGCCAGCGCACGGCTTTGCTGAGTACAATGCGCTCCAAATCACGACCTTTTTGTATCAAATCTTCCACTTGGTCACGATGCGAAATGCGATCAATATCTTGCTCAATAATCGGGCCTTCATCTAATATTTCTGTCACATAATGACTAGTTGCGCCAATGAGTTTAACACCACGCTCAAACGCGCGATGATAAGGCCGAGCGCCAATGAATGCGGGTAAAAAAGAATGATGAATATTGATGATTTTTTGCGGATAACGCGCCACAAATTCGGGCGACAAAATCTGCATATAGCGCGCCAGCACAATCAAATCAATATCATAATCAGCAAATAATTCAAACTGCGCCGCTTCAACTTCGGCCTTATTGTTTTTTCTTGTCGCGCTATCTTTAGTCACAGGCAAATAGTGAAAATCGATGCCGTAAAACTCGACCAAACTTTCGGTATCGCGATGATTGCTGATGACCAATGGAATTTCGCAAGCGAGTTCGCCGCTTTTATGTCGATGCAATAAATCGGCCAAACAATGATCATATTGCGAAACCATAATAGCGACGCGCGTTTTATGCTGTGACATTTTAAGCTGCCATTGCATAGAAAATTTAGCCGCAATTGGCGCAAATGCTGGCTCAAAATCATCCTCTAACAAGTTAAAGTTAGCAATATCCCATTCCACGCGCATTAAAAAAAGATTATTTTCTGCATCCTGATGCTGGTCTGCGTGTAAAATATTGGCATTATGCTGATATAAAAAATCGGCAATCGCTGCCACGATGCCTTTAGCATCTGGACAGGTAATGAGTAAAGTTGCTGTATTTTTCATAAAATTGTACAGGCGATGAAAAAAAACGATTGAATTAAAAATTGCTGCCATTATACCCAATTAACAAGGTGCGAACGATTTGAATAGTAGCCAACCAGTTGAAAGCAAAGTCGATATTGTCTTGGCCAATCCGCGCGGCTTTTGCGCAGGTGTTGACCGTGCAATCATTATTGTTGAGCAAGCCTTAGAAAAATTTGGCGCACCGATTTATGTGCGTAATGAAGTGGTACACAATAAATTTGTGG
>JBKJRD010000075.1:0-45810 GCA_046594885.1 Methylotenera sp.
ATTGGCCTAATAAAGGCAACATGGCAGCATTGCCTAAATGAAATAAAAGCAGGGTAATCGCTAATATAATTAATGGCTTAGATTGTGTGAATAGTTTAAGGATTGAAATTGGCTTGCCTGTTGTCTTGCTTGATTCATCCATGCCACGCGCCACTGCATGATTGATATGTGCAGGATTAATTTGTAAAACAAAATAGATACTTAACACAGCTAACGCTGTCATTAATACAAATACGGCTACCAAGCCAAAATAGTAACCAAACAATCCTGCTAATACTGCGGCGGCCACGTTACCACCGTGGTTGAATGCCTCATTCTTACCAAGTTGCTTGGTTAACCCTTCTTGGCCAACCAAGCCTAAGGTTAAAGCCATTACTGCTGGTGCAATAATCGCAGCCGCTAAGCCTGTGCCAATTTGCGATGCAGCGGTTACATAAAACGTAGGCGAAAATAAGATTAAAAGTGAGCCCACAATAACGGCAATAGCCGCAATCATTACCGCTAGACGCTTAAATTTTGTTGCATCAATTAACGCGCCAGCTGGCGTGGTAGCCAGCATCCCTGCAATGCCGCCAAGTGTTAGCACAAATCCAATTTGATCAGGTTGCCAACCTTTTCCCAGTAAAAATACGCCCAAAAAAGGCCCCAGTCCATCACGTACATCTGCCAAAGTAAAATTCAATGCAGATAGCGTTTTAATCGATTTTTGTTTTTTATTATCTAGCGTCATTGATTTACTCCATTGGTATTAACGGTTATTAAAAAACGCTCAGTTAGTTGAGCGTTTTTTAGCGTCAGATGAGCTGCTTAATTCATTGCAAGCCAAGACAAACAATTGAATTAAAGCACGTAAAGCTCAATAGTTAACGATTATTTTTAGTGCGCAAATTAGCTGCAATGCGCATTCTTAAAGCGTTTAGCTTGATAAAGCCACCCGCATCTTTTTGATCATAAGCGCCATGGTCATCTTCAAAAGTGGCAATCGTTGAATCAAACAGCGAGTTGGTTTTACTATCGCGCCCAGCAATTATCACATTACCCTTATAAAGCTTGACGCGCACCCAGCCATTCACTGAGCTTTGCGTATGATCAATCAGCGTTTGCAAAGCCATACGTTCTGGGCTCCACCAATAACCGTTGTAAATCATACTGGCATAGCGTGGCATTAAATCATCTTTTAAATGCGCCACTTCACGATCTAAGGTAATGCTTTCTATGGCACGATGTGCTTTGAGCATAATCGTACCGCCTGGCGTTTCATAGCAACCGCGCGATTTCATGCCTACATAGCGATTTTCTACCAAATCTAAACGGCCAATACCGTGCTTACCACCGATTTTGTTCAGATGTGCTAATAGTTCATGTGGCTTCATCGCTTCGCCATTCAAAGAAACTGGGTCGCCATTCACATATTCAATGTCTAAATACTCTGCTGCATCAGGCGCTTTTTCTGGGCTAACGCTCCAGCGCCACATAGACTCTTCGGCTTCTGCCGCCGGGTTTTCAAGATGGCGGCCCTCATAAGAAATATGCAGCAAATTGGCATCCATGCTATATGGACTGCCGCCTTGTTTATGCTTCATTTCCACAGGAATGCTGTGCATTTCTGCGTACGCCATCAATTTTTCACGGCTGAGCAAATCCCACTCACGCCATGGCGCAATAATTTGAATATTGGGGTTCAGTGCATAGGCACCCAATTCAAAACGCACTTGATCATTACCTTTTCCGGTTGCGCCGTGAGAAATCGCATCCGCATTCGTTTCCGCCGCGATTTCAATTAAGCGTTTAGCGATTAATGGACGCGCGATTGAAGTGCCTAATAAGTATTCACCCTCATACACAGTATTGGCGCGAAACATCGGAAACACAAAATCACGCACAAATTCTTCACGCACATCGTCAATATAAATCTCTTTAACGCCAGCCGCTTTGGCTTTAGCGCGCGCTGGTTCTAATTCTTCACCTTGACCTAAATCGGCAGTGAAAGTCACTACCTCGCATTGGTATTCGTCTTGTAGCCATTTCAAAATGACAGACGTGTCTAAGCCGCCCGAGTAAGCCAAAACGACTTTATTCACATGTTTTTTTACTGATTTTTTTTCTGTACTCATTACGCTAACTTTTCCTTAATTAACTTTGCCCAACAGCAAATATTCCATTAATGCTTTTTGCACGTGTAGGCGGTTTTCTGCCTCTTCCCACACCACACTTTGCAGCCCATCAATTACATCAGCAGCCACTTCTTCGCCGCGATGCGCTGGCAAACAATGCATAAAAACTGCGTCTCTAGCGGCCACTTTCATCATATCGCTATCCACCTGCCAATCAGCGAAATCGCGCATGCGCTCTTCATTTTCGGCTTCAAAACCCATGCTGGTCCACACATCAGTCGTCACTAAATCAGCACCGCGCGCGGCTTCCATTGGGTCTGCGAATGTTTCAAAATGATCATCGCCGTATAAATTGGCGCGCTCCACTTCTACTTCGTATCCAGGCGGGGTTGATACATGCACATTAAAATCCAATAACTCCGCTGCTTGCAACCATGTATTGCAGACATTATTGCTGTCCCCTATCCACGCAACTGTTTTGCCTTGTATAGAGCCTTTTTGTTCAATAAAGGTAAAAATGTCTGCCAAAATCTGGCATGGGTGATATTCATTGGTTAGGCCATTAATTACGGGCACGCGCGAATTAGCGGCAAAACGCTCAATAATATCCTGCTCAAAGGTGCGTATCATCACGATATCTGACATACGTGAAATCACTTGCGCGGCGTCTTCAACTGGCTCGCCTCGCCCCAATTGCGAATCACGCGTGTTTAGATAAATGGCCGAACCGCCCAACTGATGCATGCCCGCTTCAAACGACAGGCGTGTACGCGTGCTGGCCTTTTCAAAAATCATCACCAAAGTACGATCTTGCAAAGGCCAATATTGCTGATAGGTCTTAAATTGTTGCTTTATCCATTTAGTGCGCGCGAATATATGATTTAACTCATCCGTGGTTAAATCATTGAATTGCAGAAAATGTTTTATATCAGCCATATTCAATACTCAAATTTCTTGATTGCTCACTTAAAATTTATTGGCTTAAAAATTGTTTAATTAATTGAGATAAACGTGCAACCAATTCAAGCGATTCCGTTTCATTGATGACCAGCGGTGGCAATAAACGCACTACTTTTTCGGCGGTCACGTTAATTAATAATTTCTCGCTTAGCGCCATATGCACTATTTCAGCACAAGGCTTGCTTAACTCTATGCCAATCATCAAGCCTGCGTGACGAATCGCCATAACGCCTTGCGTATCTGCCAATTCTGCTTTTAGTTGATCACAAATCAAATCACCCATTTTCAACGCATTTTCTCGCAGATTTTCATCTTTTATGGCATTTAAAGTGGTTAAGCCAGCAATTGACGCAAGTGGATTGCCGCCAAACGTAGAGCCGTGTTTGCCGTAAGTAAAGGTTTCCGCTGCTAAACCTTTAGCTAAGCATGCGCCAATTGGCACGCCAGAACCTAAGCCCTTGGCCAAAGTCATCACATCTGGCATGACGCCAGTATGCTGAAACGCAAACCAAGCGCCTGTGCGACCAATGCCACTTTGCACTTCATCTAACATCATTAGCCAGCCATTTTCATCGCAAATGCTACGCAAACCTTGAAAGTAGCTTTCTAAACTGGCAGGAATATGGATGCCACCTTCGCCTTGAATTGGCTCAACCAAAATCGCCACCACATTATTTTTGCGCGATGCGATTTGCTTAATCGCATCCAAATCATCGTAGGGTACGCGGATAAAACCAGACACCAGCGGTTCAAAACCCGCTTGCGCTTTGCGATTACCCGTTGCCGAAAGTGTCGCCATTGTACGGCCATGAAAGGAGCGCTCCATGACAATAATTTCAGGATTTTCAATACCTTTATTATGCGCATAAAGACGTGCCAGCTTAATACTGGCTTCATTCGCTTCACAACCTGAGTTACAGAAAAACACTTTATCCATGCCAGATATTTCAGCTAACTTAGTCGCTAAATTTTCTTGCTCGGCGATATGATAAATATTCGACACATGGATTAATTTAGCCGCTTGTTCAGAAATAGCTTTCACTAATTTTGGATGTGCATGCCCAAGACCATTTACCGCTACACCAGAAAGCGCATCTAAATATTGATTGCCTTGCTCGTCCCACAGCCATACGCCTTCACCCCTAACAAAAGTGACTGGTTGACGGTTGTAAGTATTCATTAAATGACTATTGATCAAATTAGACATCGTTTATTTCTACTCTAAATATAAAAATTATCAACAAAAAAATTTGGCATTATGCTTTAAAAGACATTCAAAACCAAAAAAACAAAACGGCGGCTAAGGCCGCCGTTATTGCCTTAATCGTGATTACAGCCCTAACACTGCGCGGTGTGTTAATCCATTTGCCATAAAAAATAACATGGGAATTGACAGCATCATATTGGTGCGTGATGCCAGCATCGCAATGCGGCGCGCTTTAGCTTTGGCCGCATCATCCGCTGGCACTAAACCTAATATTTTCTGTTGGTTTGGCCAAATTAGCACCCAAACATTGAACAACATGATGGTGCCCAACCAAGCACCAATACCAATGCCCTCATAGCCATTACGCAACAAAAATGCATCCGTGAAACCAGCGCCTAATAAACCTGCGCCTGCAATCCATGTGACAAGCGCAGACCAGCGGAACCAAAATAGCGCACGTGGTGCAACATGTTTGGTGATGCCTGCAGCTGTTCCATCTGCCGCGGCATCTTTCAATGCGGCCATTTGCACCAAATTAAAATAATACAGTAAACCAACCCAAGTAATGCCCGACAACAGATGGATCCAGCGCACAATTCCAGACATCATTTCCATTTTAAACGCCCGCAATCAAAAAGTTTTTAAGGAAAAACACCAGTACAAATGTCAGAATCAGCCCAGAAATAATCGTGCCCGCAACAGATTCAAGTGGATTTTTCATGATAATTGCTCCCTGATAATTGCTTAAGTATGACGCAGTTATAATTGCTTACTTTACAAGGCTTGAGATTAGCTTAAAAGCTATTTTTTAGCAAGAATTTGACACGAATTAACGGCTAATTTTGCGCAATTATGCTTTGTATTCAAATCGGTATAGAATTTTCCGATTAATTAATGTTCAACGATTGGATATTAAAATTATTTTATGAATACTTATTCCAGATTGCTATTAATCATATAACAATCTAATCAACAATCTGATGTTTAAGGTAATTGTACTGACACAAAATGCCGCTTATTCATTGGCTGAGTTTTCTTTTTAAGTAGCATCCAAATGCGTTGGTGGCTTCATATTTAATTTAAATTTCTGAAGTTGTTTTTAGCAATCCCTATCCATTAGAAAGCGGCTAAAAACATGATCAGTTGTGGTATTGTCGGCAAATACAACCGCATTAAACGTGACTATAAAAAATGACTCCCTCCACCAAAACTCTTCCTTTCAAAGTATTACCTTTATGAAGCTGCCTAATTTAGGCAGCTTATGGATGCTTGTTGCAGCACTTGGCTTTGCGGTGATGGGCGCGTTAGTTAAAGTGGGTTCAACTAAATTTAGTAGCGCAGAATTGGTTTTTTATCGCTCGCTTTTTGGCTTATTCGCCATTTACGCTTATATTTTTGCGCAAAAGTTACCGTTAACTACACCCGTACTAAGCAAGCAAATATCACGCGCTGTAGTCGGTTTTGCCTCTTTAGTTTTATTCTTTTACGCAATTGCACATTTACCTTTGGCGACGGCCGTCACGCTTAATTACACCTCCGCCTTATTTTTGGCGTTACTGATGCCGTTAATGTTGCACGAAAAACCGAAACCAATCTTATATGCCATGGTGCTATTGGGCTTTATAGGCGTAGTGTTGTTGTTAAAGCCCAGCTTCGCCAAACAAGATTTAATCGCTGGTGCAGTGGGATTGCTTTCTGGGTTGGGTGCGGCATTTGCGTATGTGCATGTGAAACAATTGGGTAATTTAGGCGAGCCAGATTGGCGCACCGTATTTTACTTCACGCTCATTTCAACTATCGCCAGCGGCTTTTGGATGCTCATACAAACCTACACGCCACTGACTTGGCAAGATATGCCAACATTGTTAGGCTTAGGCGTTTCCGCCACGATTGGGCAACTTGCTATGACGCGCGCCTACCGCACGGGCAAAACATTAATTGTAGCTAGCTTGGCTTACGCCACCGTCATATTTGCTAGCATTTTTGGCGTGCTTTTTTGGTATGAAACACTGTCCTTATCTGAGTACTTTGCAATTGGCTTGATTATTTTTAGCGGCATTTTGAGTGTTAACTCAACCAAAAGTGGTGCTCAAAGTATTCAATAACGCAAAACTGATTACACCGACAACCTAGAACCAAAACTTAACCCTTTTTTAGGGTTAAGTTTTAATTTGCATCAAGGGTCAATCAAGCCGCTTCGCATGGCAATGAGTGCAATTTCTGCTGAATTATTGGCGTTTAATTTTTGCTTGATATTATATAAATGCGTGCCAACTGTGCGCGGACTTAAAAATAAAGTTTCAGCAATCTCGTTGGTTGTTCTGCCTTTTGCCAACGACATAAACACTTCAAACTCGCGCTCACTTAATACATCAACTGGATTTTGTTCACCTGATAATTGCTGAATCGCCATTTGCTGCGCAATGCTCGCCTCAATATATTTTTTACCACTTGCCACGGTACGAATCGCTTTTATTAACTCTTCTGCGGCGCTACGCTTGGTTAAGTAACCCATCGCACCAGCATTGAGCACGCGCTTAGGATGCACTGAATCTTCATGCGCCGATAGCACCAAAATTTTGGCATGGCTTTCCTTAGCCAAAATACGTTCTATGGCTTCCATACCGCCAATGCCAGGCATAGTGATATCCATCACCACCACATCTGGCTTATGTTCCATGTAGCGCTTAATTGCTGTTTCGCCATTTTCTGCTTCAGCAATCACTTTAATTTCGCTGGCCGACTCTAACAACATTTTAAAGCCCATACGCACCACCGCGTGGTCGTCTACAAGCATCACATTGATTGAATTCATTTATCGCCTTTTGGTTGATGACTTAATTTAACTTTAACTACTATTTAACTTTGACCACTTGCGGAATGCTAATACTAATGGTGGTTCCAGCTGATTTTTTGGCTGCATTTTTTGTATTTTGTTTGTTCGCTAACGGCGCATTAGGATCAGATTCTATATTAAAACTACCTTTAAAACCTTGCACACGCTCACGCATGCCCAGTAAGCCAAAATGATTGGTTTGATCTACTGCACTAATATCCATACCTTTTCCATCATCTTTAATCGTTAACTGCAAAGTACCCGATTTAGTTGCCGCCAATTTTATTTCTATGTTTTTTGCTTGTGCATGTTTAATGACGTTATTAATCGATTCTTGGACAATGCGATAGATATTAATATTTAAATTTTCACCTAAATTTTCCAGTTTGCCCGATAAATCGAGATGGATGGTCAGCTCTGGATGCTGTTTTTGTATATTGCTAATACTGTCTTTTAAAGTTTCAATTAAACCCAAATTATCCAGTGAGCCAGGGCGTAATTGTCGAATAATATTATGCATGCCATCGTAAATATGATTCGCCGCTGCCACAATCGTTTGCGCGCTGGCTTCAACTTCAGGCGCTTTTTCGCGGGTTTTATTGGCAATGGCCACCGCAAACGTCTTAATCGCGGTTACATATTGCCCCAACTCATCGTGCAATTCTCGTGACAAACTGCGGCGTTCATCTTCAATATGTTTTTGAATTAAATGCGTCATTTGGCGATTTTCTTCTAATTTATTTTCAGCTACTTCAGCTTTGCGCTCGGCAATTTCAGCGTGTTTACGCTCGGTAATATCGCGCATACTGCAAATATCGCCAATGAGTGCATTGGTCAAAGGGTCTATCAAGGGCGCTGCAGAAATAGACACATCAATAATGCGCCCATCGCGCGCGGTACGCTGTGTGTCATGATTCTCAACATTACGCTTATCGTTAATGGCGCGCATATTTTGCGCTAGATCCAGCTCTTCGCCTTTTGGAATGAGGATGCTGGCCGATTTGCCAATGATATCTTCTGGAGCATAACCAAATATTTTCTGTGCTGCCGCATTCCAAAAAGAAATATTGCCGTTTAAATCGTGAATCATCATCGCATCTGCAGTTTGTTGCGCAATCAAAGCCAAACGCTGATTTTCGGCAGTGCTTTTTTGTAGCGATTCACCCATTAAGTTAAAGTTTTTTGCAATTGAATCAAACTCTGGCAAATCAAAATGCGGCAATCGCGTTGTTAAATCGCCCTGCTCCATTTGGTTAATGGCGATTAACATCGGCTGCAAAGGCCTTAACCAGTGGCCTAACATCCAATAGACTATAAAGTTTAGTAATACAAAAAACCCCAGCCCAACCCAAAATAAGACACGCATTTTGCTCCACGCTTCGCGAATGGCACCAGATGGGTTTGGCGTTACATCTAATTTACCAAAGCGGATTAAACGTGTCACAGATTTTTCATGCGGATTAAGCATCGCCTCAAACCATTGCGGCGGTGAAATATCAGCACGGTATTTTGAAGGCGGCGACTCAAAAATTAGAGCGCCACTAAGGTTGTAAAGATGAATTTCGTTGCTGCGCACATGGCCCAGATGCTCTAAAAAACGCCGCATGACATCGTGCGTATAACCCCATTCTGGGTTTTGGGTAGAGCTCACAATAACAGTATCTAACAATTGCACGGTCACTCTGGTTGCGGCTTCTACTCCTTCTTGAATAGAAGATTTGGTGCCTTTTATAATCACGTATCCAACACCCAGCATAAACAAAAACAGCAAGGCCGTGATTAATAAATTCAGTCTAACGCGCAAACTCATGGCAGTTTAATCATCAATCGAAATGGTTTTAAATGTAGCAGGCACAGCTGGATATTCTAATTGTAATTTTTTTAATGCGTTAAATAATAATCTTGAAATCAATAAGTTACGATTCATTTTAGAATCTGCTGGAATAATATGCCAAGGCGCGTAGCTGGTGCTGGTCGCGCGCATGGCATTTTCATACGCCTGCATATATTGCGGCCATAGTGCGCGTTCTTTTAAATCGTTCGGATTAAATTTCCAGGTTTTAGTCGGATCATCTAATCTATCTTGCAGCCGCGCTTTTTGTTCAGCTTTAGAAATATGCAAAAAGCATTTAATAATCACTGTGCCCGTTTCAGTCAACTGTTTTTCAAACGCATTAATCTGCGCATAACGGCGTTTGCATTCGGCATCGTCAATCCAATCGTGCACTTTCACAATTAATACATCTTCATAATGGCTGCGATTAAAAATCACAATTTCGCCTTTTTGCGGCACTTGTTTATGCACACGCCACAAATAATCGTGCGCTAACTCTTCTTCAGTTGGGCCTTTAAAGCTAGCTAAACGAATGCCTAACGGGTCGCATTCGCTAAATACATGGCGCACAGTGCCATCTTTGCCGCTGGCATCCATGCCCTGCAAAATCAACAATACTTTACGTTTGTTTTGTGCATATAAAATATCTTGCAGCGCGTTAATTTTGCTGGCCAGTTTTTCTAGTTCCAACGCATCGGCTTTTTTGTGCTCACCGCGTTCAGATCGATCGGCAGTATCAAAATTTTTGAGTGAAAATTGTGTGTTAAGTTTGACACGATATTGCTGTAAATTAGTCATCGCATAACCTTTAATATAATTATCACAATTTAACACATGCAAATCTGTTTTGGGCTAAGTAAAGCTGTCTCAACTATATTTCAAACTTAACCGCCATCATTTTTCATGCATATAACTTGGAGCGTTTTTACGCATTTTTTGTACATGTGTTGATTTACCTAAGTTACACTAAAAAAATGCAAGCTTTAAGGGTTTGGATTTAAACTATTTAATGGAATCACTTATATTATGTATATTAACTTTACCAAACAAGTTGCAATAATCGACAATCAATTTGAAATTGAATTTCTTAATTGCGCTATTGGTAAAGAAGATTATGCAACAAACTGCTAGTGCTAATTGCAACAAAACCGCATACCAATCACATTAGGTTCAAAAGCCGCCAGTGAAGTTGGAAGTTGCGTGAATAAAGGGAATGAGATGGCGTTTGGCTTAGATAGACTGATGTTTTTTCTTAAACGGCTTCGCGAGCGCCTGTGGGTGAAGCCATTGGTCATTTGCTTATTTTCAGTAGCTGGCGCAGTAGCCGCTGGAATAGCCGATGGCACTGGATTAAGAGATTTTGTGCCTGAAATCTCTACCAATTCGATAGAAACAATGCTGTCCATCATGGCTTCTAGCATGTTGGTGATTGCAACCTTAGCAGTGACATCCATGGTGGCGGCGTACGCATCTGCAAGCAACACTGTGACCCCCCGATCTATTAAATTAGTGATCGCTGACGATGTGTCGCAAAATGCGCTATCCACTTTTATTGGCGCGTTCATTTTCAGTATTGTCGCCCTCATCGCCGTCAAAAATAATTTCTATGAAACGGCAGGCCGATTTACCCTGTTCGCGCTTACCGTGTGTGTGTTTGTTGTGGTTGTATTTACATTTGTGAGATGGGTAGACCGAATCGCACGGCTGGGTCGAATGGGGCCAACCATCGACAAAGTCGAAGATGTGACGACCAAGGCACTACTGCTACGACGCAAAAACCCCACGCTTTGCGGCGCTCCTGCATCGCAACTTATGCAGCGTGGTCAGCCTGTATTTGCGCCTGGCGTCGGATACGTTCAGCATATCGACGTTAAGTCACTACAGGCTTTTGCAAAAAAAACTGGTTGTCGCGTGTTGATTGCAGCATTGCCAGGTACTTTTGTAGCGCCAGGCCAACCTTTAGCATATATCTATGATGAACAGACCCAAATTGACAATGCACAGGCAATTAAAGCCTTCATTGTAGGTGGCGATCGGGTGTTTGACGATGACCCTCGTTTTGGTCTGGTGGTGTTATCAGAAATCGCTGGCCGCGCATTATCGCCCGCGGTTAACGATCCTGGCACTGCCATCGATATTGTTGGCACCTTGGTTCGTATCTTCACGCTTTGGAGCAGGTTTGAAGAAGATGCAGAATCACCGCCGCCTTTTTATGATCGCGTAGCCGTTCCAGAAATCTCAGCGCAAGATATGTTTGACGACGCTTTTACCGCTATCGCCAGAGACGGAGCTGGTACGATTGAGGTCGCAATTCGGTTGCTGAAAGCGCTGCATTCGCTTACATTGCTGGGTGATGCAAAGGTGAAAGAGGCGGCGATGCATCACGCGCGTATGGCGTTGGCGCGCTGTGAGAAAGCATTACAGCTTGCTGAAGAGATTGCCGCAGTGCGTGCATGTGCAAGCTTCGCAACCGTGACGCCAGACCCAGCATGCTAACCCAGCACGCGAACAAGGATTAGCTCAATAAAAACATGGAGAACATTTTGCAATGCAAACTATTGGTAGATGTATTGAATACTAAGGCCTCACGTTGGACGATTTTCGTCCGCTTGGCGCTAGTAGGCGTATTTATACCTGAAGGTATTCAGAAACTCATTTATCCAGAAATATTAGGCACAGGTCGCTTTATCAAAATGGGCATTCCTTTTCCTGAATTTACAGGCCCTTTTGTGGGCTGGCTAGAAATCATTTGTGGGTTACTGATATTAATTGGCCTATTCACACGTTTTGCCAGCATCCCGCTGATTATCACCATGCTGGTGGCAATTATTGCGACAAAATTCCCCATATGGATGGGGCATGACTGGATGCTAACTGCAGACATTATTTTCTATGTACGCGAACTCAAGAGCTATGGATTCTGGCCATTTATGCACGAAATTCGCCTCGATTGGACGATGCTAATGGGGGCTTGTTATCTGCTTGCCGTCGGGGGCGGTCAATGGTCGCTCGATAAAAGCATAGTTTGGCGAAATAATAAGCCATATAACTAACTATGATTAACATTGGAAAATAGGCATTTGTGCATTTGTAACAACGCCACAGGCGCACCCATGGCAAAGCTATAATGCACCTGTTTTGCTTGTTAACTTATTCCAGCCCACAATGCCAGCTTTCATCACACGCGCATCTTTATAACCTGCACTAATCGCACGTTCTGCTGCGGCGTGCGATGCTTGGCAATAGCTGTTATAACAGTAAAAAACCAGCGTGGCATTTTTGTCTTTTGGTAGTTCGGTCAAGGCATATTGATTATAAGAAGTTAGCAAAATCGCGCTGGGCACAACTCCTGCATCTTTACGCGCATTCTCATTGTTAGCATCTAAAATCGCCACATTTTTTGTTTTATTATCCACAAATTGTTTGACTTCATTCACTGAGATTTCTTTTACCGCTTCATTTGCCTGCGCCAACCCAACAAAAGCTAACACCAAAAGCATTGCGCTTAAAAATTGTTTCATGTTATTCCCTAAAAATATTTAACAATTGATGTGACTTAACTTTATTGAATTAGTTACGTTAGTCTGACTTTTTTATTTATCTTGGCACAGTTATTTGCCTTACTTAACACTAAAAATAGTGCAAAAAATAAAGCTTTAGTTTTAAACTAAGCATATGAAAACTACTTTTATACTAACTGCCAGTCTAGCGATTCACGCCGCAATTGTGGCCAACGAATCTGCAATAGAATCGCTAGACCGCGCGATTGGCGATGGCGACCATTATATTAATATGAAACGCGGTACCGAAATAATTGCAGGCATGTATAACGAATTACTACCTTTGCCCGCGGATGAAGCGTTAAACAAAATCGGCTTAAAACTATTAAGCACAATCGGCGGCGCTTCTGGGCCATTATTCGCCAGCTTTTTTATGGCTATGGCAAAAGTCATTAAACAAAATGGTGGCAACAATGCGCTTGAAATAGCCGCTGCATTTGCTGCTGGCGTGCAAGGCATTATGCAGCGTGGCAAAGCCAATCTAGGCGAAAAAACCATGTTAGATGTGCTGATTCCTGTATCTACCACGTTTACTCTAAGTGCTGCACAAGGTAAAAGTTTGGCTGAAATTTGCCAAGCCATTCAGCTGGCGGCAGACGTTGGCTTGGAATCCACCCGCAATTTAATTGCCAGCAAAGGCCGCGCGGCAGGTTTGGGTGAACGCGCGATTGGGCACTTGGATGCAGGTGCTAAAAGTTGCCAAGTGATGGTCAATACCGTGTGCGATTTACTGGTTTAAATCTAAAGTCAAAAGGTAAAAATTCAATGAAAAAATTCGTTAACAATGTGGATAATCTTTTAATTGAAAGCTTATCTGGTTTTGCTGCAGCACACGCAGACATCGTTTATTTAAGTCTTGAACCCACCTACTTAACCCGCAAAATCAAGGCAAAAAGTAAAGTGGCGATTATTTCAGGCGGCGGTTCTGGGCATGAGCCATTACACGCTGGCTTCATTGGTTTTGGCATGTTAGATGCCGCTTGCCCCGGCCATGTGTTTACCTCGCCCACGCCAGATCAAATGCTGGCCGCAGCTCAAGCTGTACACGCGGATAAGGGCGTTTTATTCATCGTTAAAAATTATGCAGGCGACGTGATGAATTTTGAAATGGCAGCAGAAATGCTCAACATTGAAAACGCCACTGTATTAACATCTGACGACTGCGCTGTCACCAACAGCACTTATACCACTGGCCGTCGCGGTGTGGCTGGCACCATGATTGTAGAAAAATGTGTGGGCAGTTTGGCAGAAACCGGTGCCAATTTACAAGCCTGCAAAGCGCTAGGCGATAAAGTCAATCAGCGCACCGCCAGTATTGGCGTGGCTTTAACTAGCTGCACCGTACCAGCGGCTGGCCGCCCTACTTTTGATATTGCAGACAGCGAAATTGAAATGGGCGTGGGTATACATGGCGAGCCCGGTCGCAAACGTGAAGTGATGCGTGAAGCCAATCAGATAGTTGAAGATTTAGTAGCAGCTATTTTGGCGGATTTTAAAGCGAGAAATATTGAGCTAAATGCTGAAGCTTTATTATTGATTAATGGATTTGGCGCCACACCATTAATGGAACTGTATTTAATCTACGATTGTGCAGTAACACTACTAGAAAAGCACCATATTAAAATCAGCCGCTCTTTGGTTGGCAATTATGTGACAGCACTTGATATGGCAGGTGCATCCATTACGTTATGCTTATTAGATAAAGAAATAAAACAACATTGGGACAGCCCTGTACATACTGCAGCGTTACGTTGGAGCATGTAATTAAGTTAATTTTTTAGCTTAATGTTTAGACGCTGCAAAATATCTACACATGCAAAATAGCGATACGCATAGTCCATAAATGCTGGTTTAGCTAAAATGTTAGTTTTGTTAACACTATAATTTTATCTCAAGGTCAATTTTATACATCAAACTTGAGACAAATGGTTGCCTAATCTAGAAGCCAGCATCACCAAAGTAAAGGTTGGGTTACATCCCCCACCAGTCGAAAAAACGCTTGAACCAGCAATATATAAATTATCTGTTCCAAATACTTTCTGGTTTTTATCTGCTACGCCATACTTGCTGGATTCGGCCATTCTCGTTGTACCCATGTGATGCGCGTGAGGTGAAAAATTTATTAGAGGAATTTCTGTATTTAAAACATAATCCGCTAATTGCACTCTTGCCACGCCTAATCTCGCTAATTCTTTTGCAGCTTCTATGCCGATAATTTTTATGGTCTGCCTATCTTTTTGGTTAAACTGCCAATCCAAAATTAACCTGGGAATGCCAAACATATCTTTTTCTTGGTCTAAAGTTATTCGGCTATTCAAATTAGGAGCTTGTTCAATCATGGAGCTGATAATACCATCGCCTTCGCAATCAAAATTCACTAGATTTCTGGATAAATTAGTCGCAGTTTCTGATTTGCATACCAAGTTTCTCAAGGATTGTTTAAGCACTTTGGTTCTGCCATAACTGACTGGTTTAGCACTAGGATTAAACGAAATCACACCGTTACCTATTTGGTGCTTTTGCATGAGCGCACTTTTGGGCTGCAAATTGATACCACCCGCAGCCCAAAAAGCTGGGTTATCGACCACAAATCTGCCATAACTCACATTGATGTGTTCCATAAAACACTTGCCAACCATGTTAGATTGATTACCTATACCACTGGTTAATTGTGAGTTGTTAGCCAGTAACATTCTCGCGTTTGCTACACTGCCCATCGTCAACACAAATTCTTTTGCTTTAATTAAAGCTTTTTGCTTTTTATAATTAGTGACTTCCAAATGTTCGACTGTGGATAAATTATCTTTTAGATGTATTTTAGTTAAATTGGCATGAATGATTAAATCAATCAACTTAGAATTTGAAAGCGCATCTATGTATTTACTATTAAATCTTGTGGGCGGACTGAATGCATGATTAAAATATTTAAAGTGGCTTCCAGGCCAAGTCTTTTTTTCAATAAAAGCGTCTTTAGGTAAATCCAGAATCTCTTTAGCATCATCAAAATACTCGAAAATATCTTTTCTGGCTATTGGCCATCCAGGTAAACTTGCATTTGGCTTGTTTTCAAAATCAAACTCATCAAAATAAGAGCACATTCCTGCCCAATGATTGGAAGCGCCACCAAGATAACGCAAGCGCAGTGTTTGCACTGCGTTAAAATCGTTCTCACCAACACTTTTACCTGCATAAAGCTGTTGAGATGCCTCGCTGTACTCTAATCCACCACCCTCTAGCAGGGCAACACGCTTGCCTTTCTTAGCAAGCGTTATTGCAACAGTAATGCCTGCTGGGCCTGCGCCGCAGATGCAAACGTCATATTGTTTAGATTTAAAGGTTTTTGCCGCTTGATTAAGGTCTATTAGCATGACATGTTCACATTTAAAGTAAGTGGTTTTAGTTAAGTATTTTAAGACATCGCTAAAAAACTAAACTTGTTCAAAAATCGGTTTTGAGTAAAACCCATCCATTAACAATAATTATATCGCTGTCGTTAGCCACAATTTCTTTAGGCAATTGGCTTAAAAACAAATAGGCCAGGGGTTGAAATGCTAAAAAACCGATTAGCGTGCGACGCGTTTTGCTTATTTTGTTTTGGTTGCTCATGATTTTTGTCCTATTTAATACTAAGATTGAAACATTATCTTTAAGCGTATTATTACTTAAATAACAATACCTTAATAGCGGTAATATAGCCTAATAAATCATCACCAATCATGTAAATGCTAATCAGCTGTTTTTGAATCGGCTCTCAACAATTTATCAGGTTTAGCAAGCCAATGGAATGATGCGATTATTTTGCGTTGCAAAGCAACTTTGCTTAATTAAAAATTCCCGTCTTGCCTCATCGCGATGGTTATGCATTAAGATAACCATCCCGCGTTTTTATCCACCCACTTTAAACTCATCCAATACCAAATCGTCATCGGAATCATCATGGCAAACCAGTTCCAATCGTGAATCAAAAACAATCTGCCGACCATGGGTTTACGTGAAAAATGTACCCAAGGTACACAATATAAAGCAAACACTACGCAGAAAATTAACGTAATTAGCGCCATTTTACGGGTGTGCACATTGGCATAAGCCAGCGTTACCCAAAAAGGTGTTTTGTCGATTTTTTTCATAAACGCCTTTTAATTTGAGTTAATTCGCATGTTAACTCAAAACAATATTTAAGTGGTTAAAGCGTGCGCATGATATTCTGCTAGCCTTATTTATTTAGCGGCTTAATTTCATGACCGACACCTTTATTGCTTCTCAATCTAGCGCAAATGAAACCTTTATCCCCAGTAAAGATGCATCTCTAGAATCATCCATCGCGACTCTGCAAGCCAAATTATTGGCGCTAAGCATCCACACCGAAGAAAAATCATGGCTCAATGAGATTGAGGGCATTTGGTCTGTACATGTAATTGATAAAGACTGCCCGCGCTTGTTTACCAACGGCAAAGGCGCTTCCCAATTGGCCGCCAGAGCCAGTGCATTGGGCGAATATTTTGAGCGTTTAAGCACCAATTACTTTTGGACACACTTTTACTTAGGCGAAAAAATCGCCAACAAAGACTTTGTACATTATCCGAATGAGCAATGGATTAAGTTAAAGGATGAAAAATGGCCAAAGCAAATATTAACACCTGAATTGCAAAAGTTTTATAACCCAGAAGGCACTTGCCCTGCCAGCAATTTGATTGATTTAAACTCTGGCAATAAAGATCGTGGTATTTGCGCAATCCCCTATACGCGTTTACGTGATAGCAAAACCGTATTGTTCCCTGTGAATTTAATTGGTAATTTGTACGTCAGTAATGGCATGAGCGCTGGCAACACCATGATGGAAGCGCGTACGCAGGCGCTCGCAGAAATTTTCGAGCGTGACATTAAATACAAAATTATTCGTGAAGGTATTTGCCTGCCGGATGTGCCTGAAAGTGTGTTAAACCGCTACCAACGCATTGCGGCTGGCATTAAAGGTTTGCGCGATGCAGGTTATGGCATATTGGTCAAAGACGCTTCACTTGGTGGCCAATATCCAGTCATGAACGTGACGCTATTGCACCCTGAGGATCAAGGTTGCTTTGCCAGCTTTGGTGCGCATCCACGCTTTGAAGTCGCGCTAGAGCGCGCATTGACTGAGCTGTTACAAGGCCGTGCGCTGGGTGAAAATGGAGCAGGCTTAAAAGGTTTTGCAGCTCCAGGCTTTGATATGGAAGAAATCGCCGATTCGCAAAACTTGGAGATTCATTTTGTGGACTCTAGTGGCGTCATAAGCTGGGACTTTTTGCGCAGCACACCAGATTACGCGTTTGTGGATTGGAACTTTGGCGGCTCATCTTTAACAACAAAAGCAACCGAAGAAGATTACAATTGGTGTGTCAATACCATACATAACAGCGGTCATGACATGTATATTGCGGATTTTACGCATTTAGGCGTGTACGCCTGCCGCATATTTGTGCCGGGCATGAGTGAGATTTACCCAGTAGAAGAATTGCAGTGGGAAAACAATACAGTGGGCAATTTGGTGCGCCCTTTTGCATTACGTTTACCAGAATTAAGCCAAGCAGAATCTGCTGAATTACTAGAAACTTTGCTTGATTTAGAGCTGGCAGATGAATTGCCAGTGACCACATTAATCGGCCTTTGCGCAGACCCCAATACCACATGGGTTGATTTACGCGCTGGCGAATTAAAAACGCTGGCTGCGCTGGCGGCAGAAGACACAGATGAAATTTTAAATGGCTGTGCATGGATTGCACAGTTCGGTGAATTACCAGAAAAACGTGCCCGTGTTTACCGTTGTATTGCACATATTGTGCAAATTAAAGAGATAGCAGAATCGAAAGATACGGCTAATTTTGAAGCGAATTTAACCCTGCTTTATGGCGCAGAAACATTGCAACAAGCACATCAATTATTGAACCGCAAAGAACAGTATTTTGGTTTAGAAACCTTAGGTGCAAATATGGAAGGCAGCGTGATGCATCAGCGCTTGCTTGAAGCTTATGCTAAGGTTTGGAACGGATAAGTTTTTAATTTGTAAAAACCTGTTGCCATAAAGCACTTACGGCAAGAATGTGCGCTGCAACTGCGCTAGCTTCTACTTTTGTTTGTGTCACCCCTTGCAACTTAAGCGCATGTTGCATTTTTCTATACTCTCGATAAGCCACAGCGACATTTTCTGCGGCTGATACTTCAATGATATTCAATGAAGCCAGCAACTTTAATAACGCAATATTGCCGATATTTTCGGTTAATTCTGCATGTTTGCTGGCATGACTTAACACTAAAAATTGCACTAAAAATTCCACATCAATAATGCCGCCTGCATCGTGTTTAATATCAAACATTCCTGCTTGGAGTTGATGGCTTACGCGCATTTTTTCGCGCATTTCAATCACCGATTTTTTAAGTACATCCACATCGCGCTGTTGACTCAATACTTGCACACGCACTTGTTCGAATGCTTTGCCAATATTGGCATCGCCTGCAATAAATCGCGCGCGGGTTAATGCTTGATGTTCCCACACCCACGCTTTATTGATCTGATATTCTTTAAATGCGTCGATACTGCTCACCAGCAAGCCGCTATTGCCATCTGGCCGTAACTGCAAATCGGTTTCATACAGCAAACCGGCATTGGTGATGCTGTTAAACCAGTTATTAATACGTTGTGCGAAACGCGCATAGATTTCAGCGGTGTTTCCGCTGCTTTGCAATTTATCGTCATTAGCGTTTTCAGCCGCATTGTCGTTTCTAGCATCTTCATGCGAATGACTATAAAGAAATATGATATCTAAATCAGACATATAGCCTAATTCTTTACTACCTAACTTGCCATAACCGATGACGGCAAAATATGGCGTATCGATATGCTTAAATTTCAGACTATCCCAAATAATGGGCAAACTCACTTGTACGATCACATCGGCCAAGTTGCTTAAATAATCCGATAAGATTTCTAATGGCAACGCATTTGCCACATCTTGCGCGGCAAATTTTAAAATGCTGGCATGTTTAAAATGCCGCATGGCATCCATCTGCGCTTCGGTGTCATTTTGTAGATGTTGCATTTTTTCACTTAATTCCGCCTTTAATAATGCAAAATCTGGCGCTGTGTATAAGGTGCGTGAATCCAATAATTCATCCAATAAAATGGGATGTGCCGATAAATATTGCGCCAACCAAGGGCTGGCAGCGCATAGCTTAATCAGCAAATTTAACGCTTGTGGATATTCTGTTAATAGCGCCAAATAACTTGCGCGACGGCAAATATCTTCCAGCAAACTAATGCTGCGTAATAAGGCAACATCACTATTTTGCTCATTTGCAGCAATGGCAATGACTAATGGCATTAAGCGATCGAATCGCTGGCGGCTGTTTTCTGGTAGCTGTTTATATCGACTGCTCGCCCGTAACATTTTTAAGCGCTGCAAAGCTTCGTTCGCATCTTGATAGCCTGCATCAGATAACGTTAGTAGCGCAATATCAGGCTCAAGTGTTTGTTGCCAAAGTGCAATTTCGGTTTCATACTGTTGGTCAGTTTGGCTAATTTTAGCGTTGACTGACGATGCTTCACTATTAAAAGTGGCATCAAAATGTAGCTGTACGTTTTGTCTATGCGCATTCAACTGTGCTAAAAAACTTTGCCAAGTTTTAAACTGCATTGTGCTGGCTATGCGCGCTTGCGTTGTGTCATTTTTGGGTAAATCCTGCGTTTGCTGGTCGTCCACATACATGAGTCTATGTTCTAAATTTCTTAGAAATACATAAGCAGCTGTTAATTCACTGACTGTTTTTTGTGGCAATAAGTCTTTGTTTTGTAATAGTTTCAATACTAATAAAGTGGGTTTTATTTGCAAACTGACATCTGTTCCACCGCGTATCAGCTGAAAAACTTGTGCAATAAATTCAATCTCGCGTATGCCACCGCGGCCTAATTTAATGTTGTCTTGCAGGCCTTTTTGCAGTACATCACGCTGAATTTGCAATTTTAAATCGCGCAAACTGGCTAAAGCGTTGTAGTCGAGATATTTTCGGAACACAAATGGCTTTAACAACTTGGTAATCATCGCATCAGGCCCAGCCACAACACGGCCTTTTATCCACGCATAGCGCTCCCACTCACGACCATTGTCTTGGTAATACGCTTCTAGCGCATCGCAATTTGGTACCAACACACCCTCAGCGCCAAATGGCCGCAAACGCATATCCATTCTGAACACAAAACCATCTTCAGTTACGTCATCCAGCGCTGATATCACTTTTTTGCCCAGCTTATTAAAAAAGTCCTGATTGCTGATGACATTGGCTGGATTGTTATCACTAAGTGTTTCGCCCTCTTCTTCAAAACTGAATATTAAATCTACATCGGACGACACATTTAACTCACAGCCACCCAACTTGCCCATTCCAACCACAATCATCTGTTGCGGCTTGCCTGCGCTATTGCACGGCTTGCCATAGCTATTTGCCAGCAGCGCATAATGAAAATTAACCGCTGCTTGAATGGTGATCTCAGCCAAATCTGAAATAGTTTGCATCACCTCATTTAAATCGCACAATTGGTTTAAATCGCGATAAATTACCCTTAACATGACACGCTGGCGTAACTGTCTTAACACTTTTTTTAGGGCAATTTCTTCTATGGCTTTATGATCATCTAAAAATACTTGCATGCTTTGACGCGCATAGGGTTGCGTATGATTTTCTAGCAAATCTTTTAGCAATAGGTCATTTGTTGCAAGCAGTCGCGCAGCATACAAACTGCAGTTAACGACCTGTTGCAATCCAGCCTCAAAAGCCGTTGGCGCTTGCGTTGGAGATAAATATTTATCCAGTGTTAGCATGGGTTTTTTAAGGTAATATATTGGTTAACTATTGTGTTACATGTTACCTTAAACATGATTATAAAAAGTAAATGTCATTCATAAATGGCAAATTGGGGGTTGCTTTGCATGGCTATTGAATCTGTTTTAACCGAAAATCGCGTCTTTCATCCGAGTGAAGCATTTAAAGCGCAGGCCAATGTTTCTGGCATGGATGCATATCATGCACTTTGTGCTGAAGCCGAAGCGGATTATGAGGGTTTCTGGGCAAAATTGGCACGCGAATTATTGGTATGGCATCAACCGTTTACCAAAACGCTCAATGTAGCAAACGCGCCGTTTTACAAATGGTTTGAAGATGGCGAGTTAAACGTTTCTGTTAACTGTCTAGATAAGCATTTAGCTACCATTCCCAATAAAATTGCGATTATTTTTGAAGCCGATAACGGGGAATCGAGAACGGTCACCTATCTTGAGCTATATCATCAAGTGTGCCAGTTTGCTAACGGCTTAAAAACCCTTAATTTGCCATTCGGCTCGCGTGTCATTATTTACTTGCCTATGGGCATTGAGGCGATAGTCGCCATGCAAGCCTGTGCTCGCTTAGGCTTAATCCATAGCGTGGTATTTGGCGGCTTTTCTGCCAAAAGCCTGAATGAACGCATGATTGACGCAGGTGCGATTGCAGTGATTACTTCAGATGGTCAGTTTCGTGGCGGCAAAACATTGCCATTAAAAGCGGCTGTAGATGAAGGTGTCTCCATGGGCGGATGTGAAGCCATCCAAAAAGTAATTGTGCTTAAAAAAACTGGACAAGAAGTGGCATGGAACGAAAAAGATATCTGGTGGAGCGACTTAATCGCGGGCCAGGCAGAAGAATGTGAGCCAGTGATGGTGAATGCAGAACACCCACTGTTCTTGTTATATACAAGCGGTTCAACAGGCAAACCAAAAGGTGTACAACATAGCTCTGCTGGCTATTTATTGCATGCCATGAACACCATGCGCTGGACGTTTGATGTAAAACCCAATGATGTTTACTGGTGTACAGCAGATGTGGGCTGGATTACTGGACATAGCTATGTGACTTATGGACCATTGGCAATGGGTGCCACTCAAGTAGTTTTCGAAGGCATTCCTACCTATCCAAATGCTGGACGCTTTTGGCAGATGATTGAAAAGCACAAAGTATCTATTTTTTACACGGCGCCAACTGCTATTCGCTCACTCATTAAATCCAGCGAAACCGATGCAAGTACACATCCTAAAAATTATGATTTAACGAGTTTGCGATTATTAGGCACTGTAGGCGAGCCGATTAATCCAGAAGCGTGGATGTGGTATTTTGAGCAAGTTGGCGGCGGTCATTGTCCAATTGCCGATACTTTTTGGCAAACAGAAACAGGTGGCCACGTCATAACGCCATTACCAGGCGCCCATGCGTTAACACCAGGCTCTTGCAACATGCCATTCCCCGGCATTGTGATTGACGTGGTCGATGAAACAGGTAAAGATTTGCCTTGGGGCACTGGCGGATTGTTAGTGATTAAAAAGCCATGGCCATCCATGATACGCACCATCTACAACGACCCAGAACGTTTCGTTACGAACTATTACCCCGCTGACTTAGGTGGCAAATTATATTTAGCAGGCGATGGCGCAGTGCGTGATGCGAAAACTGGCAACTTCACTATTATGGGTCGTATTGATGACGTACTCAATGTGTCTGGTCACAGGCTAGGCACGATGGAGATTGAATCTGCATTGGTTTCAAATCCACTCGTGGCAGAAGCCGCAGTAGTCGGTAAACCACATGATATTAAAGGCGAATCCGTGGTGGCTTATGTGGTGCTAAAAGGTGCTAGACCAACTGGAGAAGAGGCCAAAAAAATTGTCGAAAATTTACGTAACTGGGTAGGTAAAGAAATCGGCCCGATTGCTAAACCTGATGAAATAAGGTTTGGTGACAATTTACCAAAAACCCGCAGCGGCAAGATTATGCGCAGGCTGTTGCGCAGCCTAGCAAAAGGCGAAGAAATTACTTCAGATATATCAACATTGGATAATCCAGCGATACTGGAGCAATTGAAAGAAGTGGTTAAAGTGTGATTATATTTGATCTAAACCCCAATAATATCCAGCAATAGGATTTAAACTCTTACTTTAATATGTATAAATTAAATAAATTTGCTTCCATAATAGGTAGAGGCTTGAACCAGTGTGGAAATTACAATGATGTGTCCACCATCGCTATGGGAACGTCAATTCCCCAAGTTGTACACCAAAGCTACCCAAGTAAGACTCTACCAATTGAAATTCAAAATAATATTGATTTGCTAAAATCAATAAACCCAAACTGGAAGTTTAAACTTTATGATGACCATGATATTCAAACTTATATTGAAACTTACTTTCCAAAATTAGTTGATATTTATAAGAAAATTAACCCGAAATATGGCGCTGCTAGAGTCGATTTTTTTAGGTATCTACTCATATATAACGAGGGAGGTATTTACTTAGACATAAAAAGCAGCTTATCTAAGCCTTTAAATGAGATTATTCATGCGGATGATAAGTACTTATTGTCACACTGGCAAAACGATACTGGGCAGCCTTATGAAAAATCTGGTTTTTATGTTGATTTGAAAAATAAATTTGGAGAATTTCAACAGTGGCATATTGCCTCTGTAAAGGGACACCCTTTTTTAAAAGCAGTAATTGAAAACGTATGTAATAACATCAAAAATTACAGTCCATTTTTGCATCATACTGGTGAGATTGGCGTGCTAAGGGTTACCGGGCCTATCGCTTACACTATGGCTATCACAAAGCATCTTGAATACTATCCCCATAGATTAGTACGTTCTAATGTTGAACTAAACTTTGTGTACAGCATTTTTACTACAAATCGAGCACACAAGCATCATTTTTTATTTAAGACTCACTACTCAAAACTGAATGAACCAGTAGTTAACTCAAATTATTTTATCAACTTACTTTTTAAAACCTATCAACCATTCAAAGATTATTTAGTGATCTTAAATAAAAAGGTATTTAAAAAATAGTTTGTTTATTAGGCAAACAAATAATTGATGAATTTTCAAACCTCTGCGCAAACCCATTCCCAAGTCTTGAGAGACTGGTCACCCACAAACTGACTGTGCTGTAAAATTGCATTCATTAACGTTTTTGAAAAGTTATCTGGGTGGTGAAACTCAGAAAGCTTTAAAGCTTTGCTATTTAACTCAAAGTGCTCTAAGTTTTTTTTAGCATTATTTATGGCAACTTTAATAGATTCACTATCATTAACATTACAAATTTCACCTAAATTAAATCTTTTAAGCATCATTCCTGTATAGCCACATTCATCTGCAATAATCATCCTTCTTGCAACTACCGCTTTTAGTAAATTTGCTGATAGATTCATCCTTCTATACTGCAATAAAGCATGAATATCAATTGCGGCATACCCTAGCTGCACTTCTTTTGTAGACAGGTGGCGATTAACTATAATAACTTTGCCGTGATCAATTAAATCTTGGTAATTTTTTTCAATTAATTCAAAGTAAAGTTGGTTCATTTGCCCCATTAACAACAAACGACAGTTTTCACCACTATTGCTAGCTTTAAAAGCTTCTATTAGTTCTGGTATAGCTTTTCTAGCATCCATCATTCCTACAAACCCAATATAAATACCATCCACTGGCACACCAAGAGTCAGTCGAGATTGCGTGACATTGAGTTTTAAATTATGAAGAACAGGGTCAGGCAATAACTTTAGAGTCTTTGATGCCAATATGCGTTGTCTTGAGGCACTTTCGTAAACGACTGGGTTAACAAAAAAAAGTGTATCCCAAGTTGAGTACTTCCAACAAAACTCGAATCCGAACTGCTTGATCTGCTCTTTCCAATTGAGCTTTCCATCTCTAGGAAAACCGTAATGAAAAATACCAATTGATTTACATCGCCAATTTTTTTTAAATTTTGGTACATATTTAAGTAATGCATCAAAAGCTATATCATAATCAGCAGTTACTCTTAGTATGACATCTGCGCGTTCCCGCTTAATAGCTTTCTGATAGGCCTTGTATAAGTGCAGTTTATTTTGCCAAGTATTTGCAGGTCCTACGTCTTCGAGGCTAGCATCAAACCTTAAATTTAGCTTTTCTTCTTCGTTTTTTTTAGTTAACTCCGTATGCAAAAAACGCTCATAATGATCTTTGGTTATAGTAATAACCACTTCACTTAATTGATTATTCAAAAGAGCTGTTTTAAGCTCGGGCAATAAACTTTCAATATAATTAGTATAATGACCGCCAGAATATGCTTCCAGAATCTGTAATTTCATGCCTTAGCACCTTAAGGTAATTGATTAAAAATCTATTTTAACAAAAAATTGTAATTTTATTTAAGTGGCTATAGTCCATGGAGTTTTGAATTGGATTGCATAAAACCTTTATTTTATTAATTTTTACTGAGTAGCATCAGAGCTTTATTCCAGCATTAATATTAATTTAAGCTAAAATATATATAATTATTTAAATAAGCTTTTATGAATTTAGAACAAGAAATCAGCCGCCGCCGCACTTTCGCCATTATTTCCCACCCTGATGCTGGTAAAACCACCCTCACTGAAAAACTATTGTGGTTTGGCGGTGCAATTCAGGTTGCTGGTGAAGTGCGCGGCCGTAAAGCCGCACGCCATGCGACATCAGATTGGATGGAGCTAGAAAAGCAACGCGGTATTTCGGTCACTTCATCTGTGATGCAGTTTCCGTATCGTGAGCATATGATTAACTTGCTGGATACACCTGGCCATGATGACTTTTCAGAAGATACTTACCGCACATTAACCGCTGTAGATTCGGCAGTGATGGTAATTGATTCTGTCAATGGTGTAGAAGCGCAAACCATTAAATTGCTCAATGTTTGCCGCATGCGCGACACGCCGATTATCACGTTTATTAATAAGCTAGACCGCGAAAGCCGCGCGCCGATTGAGTTGCTAGACGAAATTGAAACGACATTAGGTATGGAATGCGCGCCCATGACTTGGCCTATCGGCATGGGGAAATCGTTTCGCGGTGTTTATAGTCTAGTCAACGATAGCGTTTTGTTTTTTGACCCACGCGCCGATAAAGGCACATCTGAGACGATTCAAGGGCTGTATAACCCACGGCTGGATGAATTAATCGGCCGTCAGGCACAAGAATTGCGCGTTGATATTGAGTTGGTGCGTGGCGCATCCAATCAATTTAACGCAGAGCGCTATTTAAGTGGCAAACAAACGCCCGTATTTTTTGGCTCTGCGGTGAATAATTTTGGCGTGCAATCATTACTAGATGCAGTGGTCGATTTATCCCCTGCTCCGCTGACTCGCAAAACTGCCAGCCGTGAAATACCCCCAGATGAGCCGAAATTTTCAGGTTTTGTATTTAAAATTCAAGCAAATATGGACCCAAAACATCGCGATCGTATTGCTTTTTTACGTGTATGCTCTGGCCGTTTTGAGCGAGGCATGAAAATCAAGCAAGTGTCTACTGGCAAATTAATGGCAGTAAATAACGCCATTACTTTTATGGCGCGCGACCGCACCACCATGGATGAAGCGTATTCTGGCGATATTATCGGTATCCCTAATCACGGCACCATTAAAGTTGGCGATACGTTTAGCGAAGGTGAGGAGCTGAAATTTACCGGCATTCCTTCATTTGCGCCTGAATTTTTCCGCCGTGCCCGCTTAAAAAATCCGCTTAAAATGAAGCAACTGCAAAAAGGTTTGCAACAACTGGCTGAGGAAGGCGCTTCGCAATTATTTCGCCCCTTATTATCCAACGACCTGATTTTAGGTGCGGTTGGATTATTGCAGTTTGACGTTGTCGCACATCGTTTAGAGCATGAATATGGTGTAGATGTAGTATTTGAAAGCTACGATTGCTACACCGCGCGCTGGTTGCGTGGTAGTGACGCAGACTTGCATGCGATTGCTGACAAATATGGCTTTAATGTCGGCTTAGATGGCAACGAAGAATACGTTTACCTAGCGCCGAATCGTGTTAATTTGCAAATGGCGCAAGAGCGCTATCCTGCTATTCAATTTTTGGCTACCAGAGAAATTAGTTGATTTTGTGTGTTAAGTTGACAGAATAAATATGCATATCATCAACCTAAGCGACTTGACTACTCACTGGAACTGGCTGCGTGATGAGTTTAAGCATACTGATGATGAATGGCATCATTACTCAAGCTTGGCGGTTAACCTACCCTCATTATTACCTAAAAAAGATTCTATTGCCCGTTCAATCGCTGCTGTAAAAGCGGTCAACATGGCTAGAAAACACTCTTCGGTACTGGTTTCTCATGGCCCAAGACCAGCTTTATACGCTGGCAATCTGGCTAAAATTGCATCTCCTGAAACACCACATTTAGTGTATTCGTTTAATTTTACAGATTTGCCCAACGGCAAACAGCGCAGCTTAATGACTAAAGCATTTCAGCACCCTAGCAAATTTGCAACTTACTCAAGTGTAGAGCGGAAACTTTACGCAGATTATTTTGATATTCCCATCGAAAAAATTGATATGTTGCATTGGGCAGTACATGCACCAAAAGTTGATTTAACTGAAGCGCCAATTGAACATGGACGCTATATCTGTGCGCTTGGTAGCCAAGGCAGAGATTATGCGACGCTGTTTGCTGCCATGAAAAAACTACCGCACATTAGACTGGTATTAGTAGCAAATGCTGACTCAATTGACAACTTAAGCATTCCCGATAATGTAAAAATCTATACCAACATTCCATTAATCCAAGCGCAAAATATATTAGCGCATTGCGAATTGATGGTATTACCGCTCAGAGACAACCAAGTGCCATGTGGTCACGTGACCATTGTTTCTGCCATGTTTTTCAACAAAGCCATTGTTGTGACCAATTCTTTAGGTGTGCAAGATTATATTTTTGATGATAAAACTGGTTTGTTTTGCGAGCCTAAAAATGCGGATGATTTATCTGAGAAAATTAAATCTTTGTGGGAAGACTCAACTAAAAATAGCCGGCTAAGCGCTGCAGGTTTAGCATTTGCACATGAACATTGCACCGAAAAAACTGCGGTAAGCTATTTTGCAGATTTTTTGAGCCGATACGCACACTAAACATTTAGGGTAAATTTGTACCAACAATTGCCGCTGGTGTTGTTTGTATAAAATCAGTCACCGCTTTTAATAACTCGCCATTTCCGCGCAAAGGTTTTGCTAATTTTGCAGCCATATCAATGTGGCCATAATTTTCAAACTTAACCACTTGCACTGTGCCATTATTTTTTTTGATTTTTTCAGCTAAGTTAAACGTATTTCTCGGCCAAACCGTGCCGTCATTTAAACCGACGGCCAGCAACATAGGAGGATTTTTGCCATCTACAAAATTAATCGGCTGCGATTTCCATTGTTCGGATTCTGGCCCAAAAATGGTTTTTAATCGGTCTGATTTAAGTGGTAAAAAATCATAAGGGCCTGCCAAACCAATAATGCCAGAAAAATCAGTTGGTTTAAGTGACTGTTTAGCTAAATACGCTGCATTGACGCCTAACATAACCGCCATATGCGCGCCGGCTGAGTGGCCTGCCAAAAAAACCTGATTACGATCACCCGTGTATTGTTGAATGTGGTCTTTTACCCAGCGTGCGGCAAGTGCAGGGTCTGCCATTAAGGCTGGAAATAAGACATCAGGATACACACGGTAATCTGGAATAACCACGACAAATCCTTGTGACGCCAAGGCTTCACCAACAAATTTGTAGTCGCTACGACTGCCTGAATCCCAACTACCGCCGTAGAAAAATATCACTACTTTTCGTGCATCGGTCACGGATGAAGCTTGTTTTGGCGTATAAATATCCAGCTTTTGCCTTGGTAAATCGCCGTAGGCTACACCAGCTTGAAGCTGATAAGCACTTTCTGGCACCGCTGCATTTAAAATTTTAATAGGGCTACAAGCGCTAGTTGTGATGAGCATGATAAAGCCCAACATCGATCTGATTGGTTTAAGCATAATCAATTTAAAAAATAAAGAAGGATTGTCGCGCACAAGTCTACCGCACAGTTGATTTTTATGGTGTAGTTTTTTGGTACGCCTGTTCTTATACGCTTATTATTGCAATTTAGATTTACATGGCTGTAATGCATGCATTATTTTCACCCCACCCGATTGAATCTTATTCACCAATTGGCAATAGAATGATTACCCGCAAACCAGCACTGGCGATATTGACTGCTTTTACTGTACCGCCATGTGATTCGATGATTTGTTTTGCGATTGCCAAGCCCAAGCCATATCCGCTTGCAGATTGAGCGTTATTTGCACGATAAAAAGGTTTAAAAATGCCCTCTAGCTCGCTTTCTAAGACGCCATTACCCGCATCTGTAATCGTTAAAACCACGTTATCATTTGCTTTATCCAGCGCCGTAGTCAGCCTAACGGTTGTATTGGCAGCTGTATATTTGATCGCATTGCGCAGAATATTATCAATTGCGCGCTGTAATAAATCGGCTTGCGCCTGCACAAAAATATTGGCAATTGGCACATAGTCTACGTTGACATTGTTGGCGATGCCTTCAAAATTGGCATCTTCCACCAATTCTTGTAGCAACTCATGCAAATCAACACGCTCTTTTTGCAATGCAGTAACGCCGGACTCTAAGCGGGATAAGGTTAGCAACTCACCGACCAATTGATCCATTCTCATTGATTCAGTCTCAATGCGATTAAGCGATGTATGGATTTTTTCATTTATCTGAGCTGGCGCATCTGATTGTGTTAATTGCTGCTTGATTAAGCCAATGGCAATCTGTAAACGCGCTAGCGGCGAACGCAATTCATGTGAAACTTGATGCATTAAATGTATTTGGCTTTGAACTAATTGACTGACGCGGCTGACCATGACATCAAAAGCGCTGCCTAAATCAGCTAATTCATCTTGCCTGCCTTGCATCACGTTGCCGACGCGAGCTTCTAAATTACCATTGGCAGCACTTTCAAAAGCCAGCCTTAATTGTTTAATCGGTTCAGAAAAATACCAAGCGAGCATGGCTGCAAATAATAAGCTGACAAAAGCACCTATAATCAACGGCATGACAGGAAATAAATGTCTGACATTATGCTGTATTTTGACACCATAAAAATGCGCAGGTGGTGGCTTTTTAGCGTGAGACTCTACAAATAGCCAGTAATCATGTCCGTCATTGGCGTGGATTCTTTGGATTGCACGATTTTGATTATCCGTAGCCAAGGCCGCTAATGATTCTTTGTGAATGCCGTTTGGCAAATTGCGCTTTAATAAATCTACACCCTCTTCATTCACCGCATAAAGTTGCGGCATTGGCTCAGTTAACCAGATAGCTAGCAAAGATTTTAACGCAGCTACGCCACTGACCTGCAAGGTACTCGCTGCGGCAAACACCATGGTTTTCGCAGGTGGCGCGCCATCAATCAAGCGCCTTTCTCTATCGCGTTTATCGTTAACTAGGCTAAAAGCCAAACTCACCACCAACACGGCAGTCAATTGCGCAAAAAAGAAAAATAGAAAAAATTTCCAGTAAAGTCTGCCCATAATGCTTGGTTTAATTGCTTAATTGCATTGGTTTTTGCCTATACTTAACACTTAAAATGCATTAAAAAATAGTCACTAAAATTGATATAGATTATTTTAAATATTGATAACCCAGCCGGTACACGGTTTGGATTAACTGTTTTCCACCAGCTGCAGCGCTTAATTTTTGCCGCACACTGCTCATGTGCACATCAATATTGCGGTCAAATTTTGCCATTGGGCGACCCAGCGCTAATTCAGATAATGTTTGCTTGCTCACTACGTTTCCTGCGCGCTCTACCAACACTTCTAATAGATTAAACTCTGTACTTGTCAGCAACAATGGCTTGCCAGACCATTCTACACGCCGTTGTTCTGGCACTAAAGTGAGCGCATTTAGCGTGATTATTTTGGCTTGGCTCCTTTGTGGTTTAGCTCGCCTTAAAATCGCCCTGATGCGGGCAACAAGCTCGCGTGGCGTACAAGGTTTTGGCACATAGTCATCTGCGCCTAACTCTAAGCCAACAATACGATCAGCCTCATCGCCTTTGGCGGTGAGCATCACCACAGGAATATTGCTTTTTTGCCGAATGCGTCGCAAAGTATCAATGCCATTTAGTATTGGCATCATCACATCTAACACCACCAGATCATAACTATCCGATTGCAACACTTGCAAACCAGTCTCGCCATCATGTGCAGTGTTCACTAAAAAGCTTTCAAGCTCAATATACTCTTTGAGCATTTCAACTAGCTCTATATCGTCGTCTATCAGTAAAATTTTATCCATAGTGATGTATTTATCTTGATGATTAATGAGCACCTTAAAAGGCCTAATGCATCATAACCAGTCGCAAAACCATCAACAAGCTTAATCCGTCAGCTTTACGCAGATTTACACAGTCTTAACAGCGTTTTACAACTAGCGGTTGCACAATGGCAACATCCTAAAAGGCAACACCATAGGATTTTTGCAACAGACATTTTTTAATGTTAACTAAAAAAAGGAATCAACAAATGAAACATTTATCAATTAAACAACTATTGGCAATATCAACGCTGGCGATTGCCTTACCATTTTCTGCATTAAGCCATGCAGAACCTGGCAAACATTATGGCGCACATGACAATATGCGTGGCCACGGCTTTGAACATGGCGGTCATCGGGGCGAGCCTGGCATACCGCCGCATTTGTATGCGCTCAATTTAACGCAAGATCAGCAAGATAAAATCTTTGCCATTAAGCACGAGCAGGCGCCCGCTAAATATGCACAGCATATACAGCATCGTGAAACAATGGAGGCGATTCATGCACTGGGCAAAGCGGATATATTCGATGAAGCGAGAGCACAACAATTAACCGACCAATTAGCGCGTATTGAAAAAGATAAAGCCATGAGTCGTTTAAAAACAGAGGCTAGAATTACCGCATTGCTAACGCCTGAACAACGCGCCTTAGCACGCGAGTTCGATGTGCCAAGGCATCAAGGCCCAGGGCATCATGGCTTCAATAAAAGAGGTCCAGGCCAATATGAGCCAACCCGCTATAGAAACCATCCAGCGCCAAGGTAAAATGCATCAACAGTCAATTAATTCCATTAATACTGTGTAAACAAAAAAGCCTGCAATGCAATTTGCAGGCTTTTTAATGCTTTTTATGGGTTAACTTTTTAGCTTAACTTTTTAAAGCTTAACGTTCAAATGTTAAGTTGCAAGCGTTAATCACGCTCAAATGCTTCGCACAACTGGCTTAATAATTGGCCAAATAATGGCAATACTTCTTCTTTACTATGTGGGCTTTCGTCGTCCGTTCCTGCAATGACAAAGCTCACCGTTAATTTATCTAGGTTTTCTCTAAACTCAGCCCAGTGCTCAGCCTGAGCATCGCCAATCAGTTGAAATTTATGAAAGCCTGATTCTATAATTTCAATTAATTCTGCATCGTTAATCCCTGCAAACAGGGTTTTTGCGATGGTGATTTGCGCTGCTGTTAAGTCAGGCGCAGCTTCATTTTGCTGTTCAGCTTGATGCCTTAACGGTATGCTTAAAAACGCAAATACCAACATGGCATAGGCTTGATACACACTGAGTATATCGAAATTAGTGTGCAACTCATCCGCTGGCTGGCGGCCTGCTTGTTGAATCGCCCTAAAAGTGACAAAAGTGGCTAAATAATGCGCAGAATCAAGCACAGAATAATCATCTAAGCTTATATTCGGCTTTGCGCCATCATCAAATGTTTCTGCATAACACAGTGTGTGTAAAAGTGTTAAACGTGTCGAATAATCCATTTTTTGACCTTTTTGATGGGTTAACTAAAATTCTGGTAAAGCCTCTAACTGCTCATGCAGCGTCAACCAACGCATTTCGGCAGTATCAATTGCATCAATTAATGCTGCTTGGCGTTTCAATAGCTGCTGTAATTCGGCTTTATTATTCGCATCATATAAACTGGCTTCACTGGCGCGCGCATCCAATAATGTTTTTTCAGCGTTTAATTTTTCCAGATTTTTCTCAATTTGCTCTGTTTCTTTTAGCATTGGCCTGCGTGCGACAATTCGCGCTTGCCTTTCAGCTTTAGTTTGCGCGTAATCATTTTTTTTGAGCGTTATTTCAGTGTTAACTGCTGTTTTATGTTGTAGTTTAGTAGTGGCTAACCAGTCTTTGTAATCCTCTAAATCACCATCAAAGCTTTCCGCCATGCCATTAGCAACCAACACAAAATTGTCACAAGTGGCGCGTAGCAAGGCTCTATCATGCGAAACCAAAATCACGCCACCTTGGTAATCTTGCAAAGCCAAGGTCAACGCATGGCGCATTTCCAAATCCAAATGGTTGGTCGGCTCATCTAATAACAACAAATTCGGACGCGTCCAAATCAATAGCGCCAAAGCCAAACGCGATTTTTCGCCACCCGAAAAATTTTCGCAGCTGGCGCGCGCCATGTCGCCCTTAAAATCAAAGCCGCCTAGATAATTTAAAAGTTCTTGTTCGCGCGTTGCGGGAATTTTTAATTCAAGTTCAAGACGCAACATATGCTGCAAAGGCGATTCATGTGGGCGCAATTGCTCTAATTGATGCTGGGCAAAATAGCCAATATTTAAGTCTTTGCCTTCCACCCTTTTGCCTGCCAATGGCTTTAATTCTGCCGCCAGCAACTTAATTAAAGTAGATTTACCTGCGCCATTTTTTCCCAATAAACCAATACGCTCTCCTGGCCGAATCGCCATCACCACTTTATTGAGAATGGTCTTGTCAGCGTAACCTGCGTCAATATCATCCAGCACCAATAGCGGGTCAGGTGCAGCAATCGGTGCACGAAATTCAAAGCTAAATTGTGAATCCACATGCGCGGCTGAAATCATTTCCATACGCTCTAGTGCTTTAATGCGGCTTTGCGCTTGGCGCGCTTTGGTGGCTTGCACCCTAAAGCGATCAATATAACTATGTAAATGGGCCACTTTGCGTTGCTGCTTTTCAAACATGGCTTGTTGCAAAGCCAGCTTTTCGGCACGTTGCCGCTCAAAATCACTATATCCGCCGCGATACAGCGTAATGCGTTGCTGCTCAATATGCAGCACGGTATCAATTACGTTATCTAAAAAATCTCTATCGTGAGAAATTAATAACAGCGTGCCGCGATAATCACGTAGCCATCCTTCTAGCCAGATTACTGCATCCAAATCTAAATGGTTAGTTGGTTCATCCAATAATAACAAATCACTGCGGCACATTAACGCGCGTGCTAAATTAAGCCGCACACGCCAACCACCAGAAAACTCACTCACACAACGGGTTAAGTCAGCCTGACTAAAGCCCAAACCATCTAATAAACTCGATGCACGCGCTTTGGCTGAATAGCCTTCAATATCACTTAATCGCTGGTGCAGTTCGGCAATTTTTTCGCCTTGATGCTGTGTTTCAGCTTGTACTAATGCCGCTTCAATCTCGGTTAGCTCTGCATCGCCTTCCAGCGTAAATTGCAACGCGGCTAAATTTAAGCCAGACGTTTCTTGCGCCACATGTGCAATCACCCAGTTTGGCGGCATTTCTAAATCGCCCACTTCTTGCTGCAATTCGCCACGCAACAAAGCAAAAAGTGATGATTTACCTGCGCCATTAGCACCGATTAAACCCACTTTATGGCCAGTATGAAGCTGAAAAGAGGCTGCTTCTAACAACACTTTTACGCCACGAAAAAGACTTAAGTTTCTAAATTGAATCAATATTTATCCATACTTTAGTTATGCACACTTTAAAACACCAAGCAAAGAGCGTCAGCCAAATTCGCCAAAAGGCGTTATTCTAAAGCAATCTCAAGCAATACAAGCAAGTGAATTGTATTGTGAAAATAAAGTTAAGCTTTGTTTACGTTTTGTTTACAGGTTTAGCTGTTTTTTTCAAGTAAAATAACGCTTTAAAATCTGTTTAAATCAAACTGTTGTTGTTTCTGCACAAGGCTTAAGTCACGCGAATTAATGATCACACTAAAAAAAATAGCCCGCTGGGCAATGCTTGGTCTAGGCCTGTTAATTGCTGCGATACTCATCACGGCACTCACATTACGCTTTGTGATTTTTCCCAATATCGATCAATATAAAGACGGCATTGCCGCGCATCTATCCAGCCTGATTGGGCAAAAGGTCACCATTGGTGACATTGTGACTGGTTGGGATAGCTTTTCGCCACACATTGCCTTACATAATTTGGATATATTTGATGCTGAAAAGCGTGTTGCGCTGCACTTGAATAATGTAGAAGCCAGCCTTTCTTGGTTAAGCGTGCCGATGCTTCAACCCAAACTCAATTCATTAATCGTGCATCAACCAGCGCTGACTATTCGGCGAGAAATGGACGGCAGCATTTATCTGGCTGGCTTTGCTTTAAAGGGCGAATCTAAACCTGAATTGATGAATTGGCTATTACGCCAGCGTGAAGTAAACATTAAAAATGCACGCATCATTTGGCAGGACGATTTACGCCAAGCGCCTGCTTTATCGCTTAACCAATTTAACTTAACCCTGCACAACCCCGTTTTGCATAGCTTAATCAATCAACACCAATTGATCATGTCTGCGTTTCCCTCGGTTGGCTCACCACAAAAAATGTTTGCCAATGGGCGTTTTATTGGACGAGACGTTGCCAACATCAAAACATGGCATGGTGATTTTTTTATTGACCTTAAACAAACCGAGCTAAGTGCTTACAAGCCATGGTTGGATTATCCAATTGATATTAAAAATGGTGTTGGCAGCGCGAAAGTTTGGTTAACTTTTGCCAATGCGCGTATCCACAGCGTAAAAACACAGGCGGCAATTAAGCATTTGGTGGTGGTAACTAAAAACCAAACTGTGCCTTTTATTGCCGAAAAATTTTCGGGCGAGGTGCAATGGCAAGACAAAAATAATACGCAAACTTTCACTGCAAAAAATATCACACTTAACACCAATAATGGCTTAAATATTCGCCGTGGCAGCGGCAGTTATGCGCGTGCCATTAAAAATAACCAAGCTTGGTCAAAAGCCGAAATCCAAGTTGATACATTTAATTTAGACGCTTTAAAACAGATGGCTACCCAAATTGATTTGCCTAGCGATATGCAAGCGCAATTAGATGGCTTTGCGCCAACCGGCACTTTAAACGCGCTGCGTTTAAGTTGGGAAACCATTAACAATAAGCTCGACCGGTATCAAATAAACACCAACTTCAGTCAACTGGGCATTCAAGCCTTTCAAAAAGTGCCTGGCTTTAGTCATTTGAGTGGCTCGATTGAGGCAAGTGAAGCGCGTGGCAGCATGCTATTAAACACTAAAAAAGCCCTACTCGATTTTAAAAATATCTTGCGCTGGCCTATCCCTGCAGACAAGTTAACTGGCAAAATTGACTGGAAAATTCATAATCAAAAAGCCACTATTAATGCGAAAGATATACACATCAGCAGTCCGCACATCATAGGCACATTTAATGCCAGTTTTGATATGCAAAAAGCAAAAGGTGGTTATCTCGATTTGACGGCTAAGTTTAATAAAGGCGATGCCAAATATGCGCCTTTTTACTACCCGATTATTTTGGGCGAAGAGACGCTACATTGGTTAGATACCTCAATTCTAGCTGGCCGAGCAGAAGATATTAACTTAACCGTTAAAGGACATTTAGCGGATTTCCCATTTGTAAACAACCAGCAAAAACCAGATGCTACGTTGGGCGTATTCAAAGCATCTGCCAAAGTAAGCGATGCAGTATTGGCATATGGTAGCGATTGGCCTGTCATTCGTAACCTTGGCTTAGACCTTTTATTTGAGGGGAAAAGCATGCTGTTAACCGCCAATACTGGCGATGTGCTTGGTATAAAACTGATTAAAAGCCGCGCCCAGATTGCGCAACTAGATGCCGATAAACCTATCCTACAGATTGTTAGCAAAGCAGAAGGTCAAGTATCTGATGGCATTCGATTCATAAACGAAAGCCCTGTAAAACAGGTGGCGCTTGGGTTTACCGATCATCTGAAAGTCGCGGGTCAAGGCACACTATTTTTAAACTTAAATATTCCACTAAAAAATGTTGAGGCCACAACTTATAAAGGCGTTTATAAACTAAGCGATGGCGAAATTTTAACTGATGCCAGCACAGGTTTGCCCGAATTAAGCAAAATTAACGGCAGCTTAACGTTTAATGAAAACGGTGTGAGCGCAAAAAATGTGCGGGCAGAACTATTAGGCGGACCTGTTCAATTCAACTTTTCTACGCGCGCAGATAAAACCATTTTGATTAGTGCAAATGGCCGCGTACATGACTCGGGTATTAAAAAAATGATGTCAAACGTGTTCACTGAGAAAATGTTCGGTTACGCTAATTGGGCAAGCGAAATCAGTATTAAATCTGCAATAGTTAACATGAATTTTCACTCAAATTTAGTTGGTATGGCCATAAATCTGCCACCGCCATTTAATAAAATAGCGCAACAAGAATTAAATCTGCGTGTGGATAAAAAACAAATGGATAGCAGTAGTGACCTCATTCATGTGAATTATGGTCAATTGTTATCTGCAAAATTATTACGCAATAACCGAGCGGGACAATTGACTTTTGAGCAAGGCGATATTGGCATTAATGCAGCGGCAAATAACCCTTCCCAGTCTGGATTAATTGTGCATGGAAAGTTAGACGTGATTGACACAGATGATTGGTTAACACTGTACATACAAAATTCTGCGCAAAATTCTGCGCAAAACTCTGAGCAAGATTCAGCACAAAATTCTGTAGCAAAAACCGATCTACCCGTTATTAAAAAAGCGGATATCGCTATTGATCAACTGATTGTTGCAGAGCGTGCAATTAATGCCTTAAAAATCACTGCACAACCCAGCGCAACTGGTTTTAAGATGGCTGTAGATTCGCAAGAAGTATCGGGCGATATTGAATGGCAAAGCGCAGATAACGGCAAAATAACTGCGCGACTTAAGCGCCTTATTATCCCGAAATCAGTTATTCCACAATCGACTAGCTCGCCAATTGGCAGCTTAAAAACTAAGCCAAAAAGAGAATTTAAAAAGCTTGCACAATCCTATCCTGCTTTAGATATTGTGGCTGATCAGTTTGAAATGGGTGCTAAAAAACTAGGTTTGCTTAATTTAAATACATTCGAAAATGGTGAAGATTGGGTGATCCAGAAACTGAGCTTAACTAACCCTGATAGCACCTTATCGGTGCAAGGAAATTGGCACAATTGGACACGCAATCCCAATACCAGTTTAATTGTATTGTTAACGTCTAATAATATTGGTAAAACCTTACTGCGCTTTGGTGAGCCTGACGCCGTTAAAGGTGGTAACGCTAGCATTTCAGGAAACCTTAATTGGGCTGGCAGCCCCCATGAATTCGATGTCACTCGCTTGAATGGTAACTTAACTGTTGAGGCGACCAAAGGTCAGGTATTGAAAGTAAAACCTGGTGTCGGGCGTTTGTTGGGCCTATTAACTTTGCAGAGCTTACCTAGACGATTAAGTCTAGATTTCAGAGATTTATTTAGCGAGGGGTTCGCATTTGATAAAATTAGCGCCACCGCTAAAATTGATAATGGCATTGTAAGCAGTAACGATTTTTTGATGGCTGGCCCAGCCGCCCAAGCGCTGATTAAAGGCGAAACGAATTTGAAAACCGAAACGCAGAACTTAACCATAAAAGTAACCCCAAATGTTAGCGATAGCTTATCGCTTGCCGCATTGGTTGGCGGACCAATTGTTGGCGCAGCAGCATTTGTTGCGCAAAAAATACTCAAAGATCCATTTAATAAAATTGCATCCACCGAATATAGGATTATTGGTACATGGGATAACCCAATAGAGGTAAAATCAGACAAAAATCCAGCGCAAGATCCGAGTAACACCTCTCCATTAACACAATGATGAAGCTTAATTTAACATGGCTAACTTAACCAAAAAAAATAATCCAGCATTACAACACGCATTAGCAGGCAGCGTCAAAGTGGCAGGCATTCAAATGGCATCTAGCCCTTATGTGAATGCTAATCTGATTGAGGCAGAACGTTTAATTGCCTTAGCGGCTGCGCAAGGTGCAAAAATAGTTGTTTTGCCTGAGTATTTTTGCATTATGGGTGCAAAAGAAACCGACAAAGTAGCGGCACGTGAAGTTGCGGGTGATGGAACGAAATCAAGCGCTGGCACCAAATTAGGCGGTGGCCCGATACAACAATTTTTAGCCAAAATGGCTAAAGAACATCAAATTTGGCTGATCGGCGGCACTGTGCCAATCGTTAGCAGCTCTGCAAAAAAAGTACGTAATAGTTGTTTGGTATTTAACGATAAAGGCGAGCAAGTCGCGCGTTATGATAAAATCCATTTGTTTGGTCTAGATTTAGGCACCGAGCATTATCACGAAGAAAACACCATTGAATCGGGCGATCAAGTGGTAGTGGTTGAAACGCCCTACGGCAAAATCGGCTTGTCTATTTGCTACGATTTACGCTTTCCAGAGTTATATCGGGCCATGGGCGAAGTGGATATGATTGTGGTGCCGTCTGCGTTTACCGAGACCACTGGCAAAGCGCATTGGGAAAGCTTAATCCGTGCGCGTGCCATAGAAAACTTATGTTATGTGATAGCACCTGCACAAGGTGGCTATCATGTATCTGGGCGCGAAACGCATGGCAATAGCATGATTGTTGACCCATGGGGCGTGATTTTAGATCGTTTACCGCGCGGCTCTGGCATCGTGATTGCCAATGTGAATCGCGATTATCAAACCAGCTTACGCAGTAGCTTGCCAGCGCTTAAACACAAAACCATCAAAGCCATTTAAAGCCATTATTTAAACGCTTGCTTAATGAGTCGTTTATATCGCTAGACTGATATCCAGAATTTACTTAACGCACTTATTCACGATGCGGGTATAGTAAATACAACTTACGTCACCATATTCATATTATGAAAATAGAACAACTAAACCTAACGAAATCTAGCCACTTTGATACTGCACAAAATGTGCTATTAAAACCGACAGGGCTTGACACCAACGCACTGCAAGGCGTGCTTGGTCACATGATGTCGCATCAAGTCGACTATGCGGATTTGTATTTTCAATACAGCCGTAGCGAATCGTGGGGCTTAGAAGAAGGTCAGGTCAAATCGGGCAACTTCAGTATTGATCAAGGTGTGGGCGTGCGCGCAGTAAGTGGTGAAAAAACCGCTTTTGCCTACTCTGATGACATTAACTTAAGCGCTTTAAATAGTGCAGCCAACGCTACTAAATCGATTGCGGCTTTAGGCTTGCAACAAACCGGCGCTTTCAATAAAAAGCAAAGCATCGTCACTAATCAAAACAAGCAGCTTTATTTGCCACAAGATCCAATTGCCAGCTTGAGTGCCGACGCGAAAGTGAAATTGCTTGAACGTTTAGAACAGCTTGCAAAAGCGGTTGATCCTCGCGTAACACAAGTCATGGCCAGCATTGCAGGTGAATATGAAGTGATTATGGTGGCCAGAAGTGACGGCGTGATGGCGGCTGATGTGCGCCCTTTGGTACGTATTTCGGTGCAGGTGCATGTTGAACAAAATGGTCGCCGCGAACAAGGTGGTAGCGGCGGCGGCGGCCGTTTTGATTATAGCTATTTTACCGATGAAATCTTGCAAGAATATGCACAAAAAGCCGTGCATCAAGCCTTGGTGAATTTAGATGCGCGCCCCGCCCCTGCTGGTAGCATGACAGTCGTATTAGGCGCAGGTTGGCCTGGCATTTTACTGCATGAGGCGATTGGCCACGGATTGGAAGGAGATTTCAACCGCAAAGGCAGCAGCGCATTCGCCAATATGATGGGCAAACAGGTCGCGGCTAAAGGCATCACTATTGTCGATGACGGCACATTAACTGACCGTCGCGGCTCACTTAGCATGGATGATGAAGGCAACCAAACTAACAAAACCGTGCTGATTGAAGATGGCATTTTGTGTGGTTATATTCAAGACAGCTTAAACGCACGCTTAATGAATATGCCGCTAACAGGTAATGGACGGCGCGAAAGTTACGCGCACATCCCCATGCCGCGCATGACCAATACTTATATGCACAATGGCGATAAAGATCCTGCCGAGATTATTAAATCGGTTAAAAAAGGCCTCTATGCCGCCAATTTTGGTGGCGGACAAGTAGATATCACCAGCGGCAAATTTGTGTTTAGCGCTGCCGAAGCCTATATGATTGAAGATGGAAAAATCACCTATCCCGTTAAGGGCGCAACGCTAATTGGCAACGGGCCAGACGTATTAACCCGTGTTTCAATGATTGGCAACGATATGCAACTGGATTCTGGCGTTGGCACTTGTGGCAAAGAAGGGCAAAGCGTGCCTGTGGGCGTTGGTCAGCCAACGCTTAAAATTGATGGCTTGACGGTGGGTGGTACGGCTTCTTAAAACCACATAATAAAAAAGGCGCTTAAAGCGCCTTTTTAATTGCATGAAATGATTATTTCAATACACGGTTACGATATTCGCCTGTGCGCGTATCGATTTCAATTTTGTCGCCTTGCGCAACAAACAATGGCACAGGAATTTCAAAACCTGTCGCCAATTTAGCTGGCTTCATTACCTTGCCTGATGTGTCGCCTTTTACGGCTGGCTCTGTGTAAGTTACTTCGCGCACCACAGTGGTTGGTAATTCAACTGAAATGGCTTTACCTTCATAAAAACGAATATCCACTAGCATTGCGTCTTCTAAAAATGGTAGCGCGTCTTGCATAAACTCTGCGTCTACATCATATTGGTTATATTCTGCATCCATAAACACATAAGTTGGATCGGCAAAGTAAGAGTAAGTCGCCTCTTTTTTCTCAAGCACAATAATGTCAAATTTATCGCCTGCGCCGTAAATCGTTTCAGATGGCGCATCTGTCAACAAGTTTTTAAACTTCATTTTAACCACAGCAGTGCTGCGGCCAGATTTATTGTATTCGGCTTTCACCACGACTAATGGCACGCCATCAGCCATAATCACGTTACCGGCGCGGAGTTCTTGAGCTGTTTTCATTGAGTTGCCTTACGATTAATTGTTTTGGAATATCAAGCATTGGGTTGGAATCAAGCCGCGCATTATACCTTAACTAGTTTTTATTGCAAAAAATCACCAATTGTTTGGCTAAATCAGTTTGCCTTGCTAACTGTTGCGATTGCAGCAAAGTATGAGCAGAAATGTCGATTAAATGGTTTAAATAAGCTTGCCAGATAGTTGCAGTTATTTGCCCGCTCACCCAAGCATGATGGATGTGCAAAACCGCTTGCTTTGCATTTAAGTTTGCATAAAACAAATCTAAAAAAGCGCTTAATTTTTGAATATGCGTATTTTCTGCTTGAAAGTAAGGTTGCCAAATAAATGGCTTCGCTGCCCAAATCGCGCGTATCCAACTATCTTCGCCGCGCACAAAGTTGATATCACAAACACTTAACAATTGGTCATAATCCGCCTGGCTTAAAAACGGTAATATATGCAAATTAAGCTGTTTAAGCTGATAGTTTTCGCCTATATTCAAATGACTTAACCCAAAAAAATCCGCAACTTTTGACAAAATATTGCTGGCTGGCACATAGCAATGAATTGGCTGATTCGATTCAGCCATCACCATTAATAGCGATTCAATTGGCGCGTGTGGATAACAAAATAATGATACTTTTAAGTGCTTATTATTGGTTAAGTTAACACTTTGCCAAAACAAATTTTGCTGGCTTTTATCACTGGAAAGATGCTGATTTTGATGGATAATATTATTTTCTCTTATTAAACCGCCAGTGGCTTGTGTAAATCCGGGAAAGTAAAAATAGCGTGTTAATCCATTGGCTCGCGGGGAAGGCTTTGCATGAAAATCGGCCACCCAAGATTCGGCTGATAAATATTCTAAATTAATCCATGTGGATTTTTTTTGCACCATCTCGCCAATATATTCAGATGGCAATTCGCAGGAAAATGCTTCAATCACAATATCAGAAGCGTCTGTAAACTTTGTCTGTGCATGCCAACTTAACACATAAATATCATCAATAATTTGCCGATTTAAATGCACATTTAACTGTGGAATGATTTTTTGCGCGGCGTTTAAATCATCTATCCAAAGTCGAATGTTTAGTTTATATTCACTTTGCAATTGTTTTGCCAAGCGCCAACACACGCCAATATCGCCAAAGTTATCAATAATTTTGCAGAATATATCCCAGCTTTTTTTTTCATCCACTTGCTTCACAATAAATCGCTTAAAGTAAATGAATACCAAAACGCTTTAAGCAAATCACGTAGAAGTAAAAAATCAGTAAAGTAAACACAATACAACTGGTTAAAGTTAACCAAAAGCCCCACTTAGGCAATAAATATGGAAACAACAAAAACATGGGTAAGGTGGGTATTACATACCAAAAAGTATAATAAGCGTGGTTGGCAAGTTTAACGATTGGCTGGTTTTCAACATGCAGCCAGATTAATGCTAACAGGGTGACCAATGGCAAAGCTGCAATAAAGCCGCCTAATTTATCACTGGCTTTAGCAAGCTCAGAAACCAAAACTACCACGCCAGCTGTAATTAAATACTTGATGATAATATAGGTCATATTTTATTACCTTGATGATAGGTTCGGTTAATGAGCATGTAAGCCGCTGGTAGCACAAATAATGAGAGCAAAGGCGCAGTGAGCATGCCGCCAACCATGGGTGCGGCGATACGACTCATGGCCTCTGACCCTGTGCCAGTGCCGATTAAAATGGGGATTAAACCAGCCAATATCACTGCCACTGTCATGGCTTTTGGGCGCACGCGCAACGCTGCTCCTTCAATCAAAGCGGCATATAAATCTTCTTTATTATTCAGTTTTCCCGCCGCTCGGTAGCGTTCAATTGCATCATCTAAATACACTAGCATGATGATACCAAATTCAGCCGCTAATCCTGATAACGCAATCATACCGACACCACTGGCAATAGAGAAATGATGTCCTAGCAGATAAAGAAACCAAACAGCACCAACTAATGCAAATGGCAGGCTTCCTAAAATTAATAATGCAGGCGTCATACGCTTAAACGCTAAAAACAGCAAAATAAAGATAATGCCAATGGTCATTGGCACCACATAACTTAAGCGTTTGGTGGCACGCTCAAAATATTCAAACTGACCAGACCAGGCAAGTGAGTAACCTGCAGGTAGCTGCAATTCTTTATCCAGCATGGCTTTCGCATCTTTAACAAAGCCACCTAAATCGCGGTCTTGTATATCTACATATACCCACACATTAGGGCGCGCATTTTCACTCTTAATCATGGGCGGGCCATCGGTTACTTTTATTGTGGCAACCTCACCCAGTGGAACCGTCGCACCTTGCTCAGTGATCATGGGCAAGGATTTAAGCTTTTCTACCGAATCGCGAAGCTCTCTTGGAAATCGCACATTAATCGGAAAACGTGCCAAGCCTTCAATTTTTTCAGCGATATTATCACCACCAATCGCGGTTGAAATAAAAGACTGCACGTCATCTGTGTTTAAACCATAACGCGCAATTTTAAGCCTGTCTATTTTGATATCAATGTAGCGGCCACCTGTAACACGCTCCGCAATCACAGAGCTGGCGCCTGGCACTTTCTTCATCAGCCGCTCTACTTCGCCGCCTAGTCTTTCTAGCGTATCTAAATCAGCACCGCCAATTTTAATGCCGACTGGACTTTTAATGCCAGTAGAAAGCATATCGATACGGTTACGTATGGGTTGCACCCACACATTGGCCATGCCAGGTATTTTCAATCTGGCATCAAGTTCCTCTACCAGTTTTTCTGGCGTCATCCCTGCACGCCATTCTGAACGGGGTTTAAATTGAATGGTGGTTTCCAACATCTCTAGCGGCGCTGGGTCGGTTGCGGTTTCTGCGCGCCCTGTTTTACCAAATACCGATTTCACTTCTGGTACTGTTTTAATCAACCTATCAGTCAATTGCAAAATCTCAGACGCTTTTGCTATCGATAAGCCAGGCAGTGCGGTAGGCATATACAGCAAATCGCCCTCATCCAACGGCGGCATAAACTCACTACCCAGTTTACCTAGAGGATACAAAGTCAACACAACCAAAGCTAAAGCTAGGGCAAGGGTGGTTTTTGGGTAATGCAGCACTTTACTTAGCATGGGCTTATAAAGCGCAATTAAGCCCCGATTGAGCGGATTATCCTGCTCAGGCCGAATATGCCCACGAATAAACAGGGTCATTAATACTGGGATTAACGTAACAGATAAGCCCGCTGCCGCTGCCATGGCATAAGTTTTAGTGAATGCAAGTGGTGCAAATAGTTTTCCCTCTTGCGCTTCTAGGGTAAATACTGGAATAAAAGATAAGGTAATAATCAGCAAAGAG
>JBKJRD010000072.1:0-16723 GCA_046594885.1 Methylotenera sp.
AGAAAAACTCAGTGGCGCCAATCATAATATTGTTTGTGACCGTATTGAAGCAGGCACATATATGGTGGCCGCCGCAATGACAGGTGGCCAAGTGAAATTGCTAAACGCGCGCGCTGATTTGCTAGATGCGGTGATTGAAAAATTACGCGATGCAGGCGCAACCGTCACCAGTGACGCAAGTAGTATCACCGTGAAAAGTGATGGCAAATTAAAAGCGGTGAATATCCGCACTGCGCCGCATCCTGCTTTCCCGACCGATATGCAAGCGCAATTTATGGCATTGAATACAGTCGCAACAGGTGTGGCAAAAGTCACCGAAACGATTTTTGAAAATCGCTTTATGCATGTGCAAGAAATGCAGCGTTTAGGCGCCGATATTAGTATTGATGGCAATACAGCTTTGGTGCAAGGTGTGGAGTATTTAGATGGTGCGATTGTGATGGCGACTGATTTACGCGCTTCGGCTAGTTTGGTGTTGGCGGGATTAGTGGCCAGGGGCGAAACCGTGATTGAGCGCATTTATCATCTAGATCGCGGTTATGAATACTTGGAAGAAAAGTTAACCAAGTTAGGCGCAAAAGTGCGCCGCGCGCACTAGTTTAATTAGACTTAACCCTCAAAAGCAAGCAAAAAATCATGATTACGATTGCATTAAGTAAAGGCAGAATATTTGAAGAAACCACGCCACTGTTGGCGGCGGCAGGTATTTATGCGGCTGAAGATCCTGAATCATCGCGCAAATTAATTATTGGCACAAACAGAGAAGACGTGCGCCTGATTATTGTGCGCGCGACCGACGTGCCAACTTATGTGCAATACGGCGCGGCTGATTTGGGCATTGCCGGCAAAGACGTGCTGGACGAGCATGGTGGCGAAGGCTTGTATCAGCCGCTGGATTTGCAAATTGCCAAATGCAAAATGATGGTGGCGGTGCGCGAAGGTTTTGATTATGAAGCTAGCATTCGTCAAGGTGCGCGGCTTAAAGTGGTGACAAAATACGTTAAAACCGCGCGTGAGCACTTTGCGGCAAAAGGCATGCATGTCGATTTAATCAAGCTTTACGGCTCAATGGAGCTAGGTCCTTTGGTGGGTTTGGCCGATGTGATTGTCGATTTGGTGAGCACCGGCGGAACTTTACGCGCCAATAATCTCAAAGCAGTAGAGTTTGTGGGCGATATCAGCTCGCGATTGGTCGTGAATCAGGCCTCATTAAAACTCAATCGCGCGCAGCTGCAGCCGATTGTAGATTGTTTTTCAGCCGCAATAAAATAGTGCGATTTTTAAGATTTTGAGAGTGTTAAGTCATGCAGATTAGACGTTTATCCACAAAAGACAGCACATTTGATGCCGATTTAAAAGCTTTATTGGCGTTTGAAACCGCGCAGGATGATTCCATCGATGTGGTTGTCGCCAATATTTTAAAAGATGTTAAAAAACGTGGCGATGCTGCAGTGTTGGAATACACCAATCGCTTTGATAAAACCAGTGCCATCACTTTGGCCGAGCTTGAAATTAGCCAAGCTGAATTACAAGCAGCATTAAACGCTTTGCCGGCCAATCAGCGTGAAGCTTTGCAAGCGGCAGCCGATAGAGTAAAAAATTACCACGAAAAACAGTTGATGCAATCATGGAGCTATACCGAGGCCGATGGTACTTTGCTTGGTCAACAAGTAACCTCACTAGACCGCGTAGGCTTATATGTGCCAGGCGGTAAAGCGGCTTATCCGTCTAGCGTATTAATGAATGCCATTCCAGCAAAAGTGGCAGGCGTTCAAGAGTTAATCATGGTGGTGCCAACGCCAAATGGCGAAAAAAACGCATTAGTATTAGCTGCCGCTGCAATTGCAGGCGTTGATCGCATATTTTGTATCGGCGGCGCGCAGGCTGTTGGCGCGATGGCCTATGGCACGCAAACGGTTCCGCAGGTGGATAAAATAGTAGGCCCTGGTAATGCGTATGTCGCCGCCGCCAAGCGCCGCGTATTTGGCGTGGTGGGCATTGATATGGTCGCAGGACCGTCTGAAATTTTAGTGATTTGCGACGGCAAAACGAATGCTGATTGGATAGCGATGGATTTGTTTAGTCAAGCGGAGCATGACGAATTAGCACAATCTATTTTATTAAGTCCAGACGCAGCATTTTTAGACGCAGTTGCTACCAGCATGCAAAAATTAGTTGAAACCATGCCGCGTAAAGATATTATCAACACCTCGATTTCAGACCGTGGTGCATTGATTTTGACCAAAGATTTAGACGAAGCGATTGAAATCAGTAATTATATAGCGCCAGAGCATCTGGAATTATCGGTAGAAAACCCGTTAGAAATGAGCAAAAAAATTAAGCATGCGGGTGCTATTTTTATGGGGCGTGATACTTGTGAAGCATTGGGTGATTATTGCGCAGGGCCTAACCACGTGCTGCCAACATCGCGTACGGCCAGATTTTCAAGTCCATTAGGCGTATATGATTTTCAAAAACGCTCTAGCTTGATTATGGTATCGCAAGATGGCGCGCAAAAATTGGGCAAGATTGCTGCTACGCTTGCGCACGGTGAAGGTTTAACAGCGCACGCCAAATCAGCTGAATATCGGTTGAAATAATGCAACAAGTTTTAAACTGTAGCAGGTTTTATGAGTAAGTTTTGGAGTGATGTTGTCCATCAGCTGACGCCTTATGTACCGGGTGAGCAGCCGAAATTAACTAATTTAGTTAAGCTCAATACCAATGAAAACCCTTATGGCCCAAGCCCTAAAGTGATTGAAGTATTAAAATTACAGGCGGCTGAAAGCTTAAGGCTGTATCCAGACCCTAATTCTGACAAATTAAAAGCTGCAATTGCACAAAACTTTGGTTTGCAAGCGAATCAAGTATTTGTGGGAAATGGCTCTGATGAAGTATTAGCGCATGTTTTTCAAGCTTTGTTAAAACACGACAAACCCTTGTTATTCCCTGATATTAGCTATAGTTTTTATCCTGTGTACTGTAGTTTGTATGGCATTGAATACGAAACCATTGCGTTAAATAAGCAATTTAAAATCGACATTCATGATTATGCACGCCCAAACGGCGGCATAATCTTTCCTAACCCAAATGCGCCAACTGGTATTCCGCTAGCGCTTTCTCAAATTGAAAAGCTTTTACGTCAAAATACCCATTCGGTTGTGGTGATTGATGAGGCTTATGTCGATTTTGGTACCGAATCTGCAGTTAAGTTAATTAATACTTACCCTAATTTATTAGTCACGCAAACTTTATCCAAAGCGCGCTCATTGGCAGGCTTACGGGTCGGCTACGCCTTGGGAAATAAGGTTTTAATTGAAGCGTTAATGCGGGTGAAAGACAGTTTTAACTCTTATCCGATTGACCGATTTGCCGAAGCAGGCGCAATTGCTGCCATGCAAGATCATGATTATTTTGAACAAACTTGTGCAAAAGTTATCGCGACGCGACAGAAATTAGTTAACGACTTAAAAGCGCTTAATTTCGACAGTTTGCCATCTGGTGCAAACTTTATTTTTACTAAACATGGCAAAATTGATGGTGCCGTTTTGGCAGAAAAGTTAAGACAACATCATATTATTGTGCGGCATTTTAAAAAGCCCAGTCGAATTGCGCCATATTTACGCATTACGATTGGCACAGATGCGCAATCCATTAACCTTATTCAAGCGCTTAAACTGATTTTAAATACAGCTTAAATCATTCAGCAGTGCTTAACTTCAGCTAAAGTACTTGTTTTATAATCAAAATATGCGCAAATTGTTGAAATAAATAATCAATTGCGGTTATGATGCTGAAATGTACAAAATGTGCAAACAGTATTTTGTAAAATTACGTTGAATTAAAACAAAATAACTACAGAATATTAATTTTTTAATCCAATAATTTTAATCGGACACTTTTAATTAAATTATTAGCGAGCTCGGAGGAATAAACACCATGGCACAAACCCAAATGGCATTAGATTCACTAGATTTTGACGCAACAGTTGCGTTGGCAACCAAAGTGGCACCACACGTAGATATTTTAGAGATCGGTACACCTTGTATTAAACACAATGGTATCGAATTATTAAAAACATTACGTGCAAAATTCCCAAACAACAAAATCTTAGTTGATTTAAAAACCATGGATGCTGGTTTTTACGAAGCTGAGCCGTTTTACAAAGCGGGTGCAGATATCTGTACAGTTTTGGGTACTGCTGATATCGGTACTATTAAAGGTGTCATCGATGTTGCTAATAAATACGGAAAAATGGCGCAAGTAGATTTGATCAACGTAGCTGACAAAAAAGCACGCACATTAGAAGTGGCTAAATTAGGCGCACACATTATTGGCGTGCACACTGGTTTGGATCAACAAGCGGCTGGGCAAACACCTTTTAATGATTTAGCTATGGTCGCTGGTTTAAATACTGGCGCTAAAGTGTCTGTTGCTGGTGGCGTTAAAGCGGCAACCGTGCGTCAAGTGGTCGATGCAGGTGCAGATATTGTGGTTGCAGGTGCAGCGATTTACGGCGCAGCAGATCCGGCAGCTTCAGCAGCTGAAATCACAGGTTTAGCACGTGGTAGTTCAGCATCAGCGGGTGGCATGGGTAAATATTTACCTTATATACTAATTGCCGCTGCTATATTAATTGGTTTATTTCTACTAAAAGGTGGCAACTCAACTGACGAAATGCCTGCAGATTCAGCGCCAGTAGTGGAAGAATCAATGCCAGCAGCTGATACACCAGCAATGGAAGATGCTGCACCAATGGAAACAGTGCCTGCTGAAGAAATGGCTCCAGCAGCACAGTCTGAAATGGCACCTGCAGATGCAGCCGCACCAGAAGCATCAGGTGATTTGGTCGATGCTGCTAAAGATGCATCAGGCTCAGCAAACTAATCTGGTTTAATTGTGGTAGTAAAAAAGCCGACTTATAGTCGGCTTTTTAATTTGTTGAGTTTATTTGTGGCAATTTTGCGCCTAACCGACAGTTTGAGTTAAAATACACTTAAATTATTGATTGTTTTCATTTAAGTTACCCATGCGCCAAGCTGATGTCACACGAAATACCTTAGAAACACAAATTACTGTTTCCATTAATATCGATGGTAATGGCACTTCGCAATTGAATACAGGGCTTGGTTTTTTAGACCATATGCTAGATCAAATCGCGCGTCATGGCATGATGGATATTAATGTTCAAGCCAAAGGTGATTTGCATATCGACGCGCATCATACCGTTGAAGATATTGGCATTACGCTAGGCCAAGCGTTTGCAAAAGCCGTGGGCGACAAAAAAGGCATTAATCGTTATGGCCATGCTTATGTGCCATTAGATGAAGCATTAAGTCGTGTGGTATTAGATTTATCAGGCCGCCCTGGTTTGGAATTTAACTGTGAGTTCACGCGCGCTGCAATTGGTGAATTTGATGTGGATTTGGTGCATGAGTTTTTTCAAGGCTTTGTGAATCATGCTAATGTCACTTTGCACATTGATAACTTAAAAGGTCATAATTCACATCACCAAGCAGAAACTATATTCAAAGCATTTGGCCGCGCCTTGCGTATGGCCGTTACGCCTGATGCGCGCATGGCTGGTATTATGCCATCTACCAAAGGTAGTTTATAAGCATTGTGATTTAAGTAAATGCGTAAAATAGATATTGCAGTCGTTGATTACGGCATGGGCAATTTGCGCTCAGTTTCAAAAGCGGTTGAGCATGTCGCGCATGGTAAAAACGTTGTAGTGACAAGCGATGCAGCTCAATTACAGCAAGCCGAACGCGTGATTTTTCCAGGCCAAGGCGCGATGCCAGATTGTATGCGCGAATTAGATAGCAGAAATTTACGTACCGCCATTTTACATGCCGCAGCCAACAAGCCTTTTTTGGGTATTTGCATTGGTATGCAACTGCTGTTTGAGCATTCTGAAGAGGGTGATACGGCTGGTTTAGGCTTGTTTAAAGGTGAGGTAAAGCGATTTGCTGCAAATCAAATGCTTAATCATGAAAAGTTAAAAATTCCACATATGGGCTGGAATCAAGTGTATCAATCCAGAGCGCATGCATTGTGGCAAGATATTGATGAAGCTACTCGCTTTTATCATGTGCATAGTTACTATGCACAACCAAAAGACGCTAATTTGGTGGCAGGTGAAACTGCGTATCCCGAGCGTTTTTGTAGTGCAATAGCGCAGAACAATATATTTGCAACACAATTTCACGTCGAAAAAAGTGCGCATGCTGGCTTGCAATTACTGCGTAATTTTGTATATTGGAAACCTTAACAATTTAATTGGTTAACGATTAAATTTCATTCATTTTTTTGTACTTTTATTCAACACAATCATGCTTATTATTCCTGCAATTGATCTCAAAGATGGCCACTGCGTACGTTTAAAACAGGGCCTTATGGAGGAGTCAACCGTATTTTCAGAAGATCCAGCTGCGATGGCACGACATTGGGTTGACCAAGGTGGCAAACGGTTGCATTTGGTCGATTTAAACGGTGCATTTGCAGGAAAGCCTGTGAATGAAGATGCGATTAAATCGATTGTGAATGCCGTTAAAGGTGAAATTCCAATTCAATTAGGCGGCGGTATTCGTGATTTAGAAACCATTGAGCGTTACTTAGATGATGGTATCGATTACGTTATTATTGGCACCGCAGCTGTTAAAACGCCAGGCTTTTTGCATGAAGCTTGTTATGCTTTTCCAGGTCAAATTATGGTCGGTTTAGATGCCAAAGAAGGTAAAGTAGCGATTGATGGCTGGTCAAAACTCACAGGGCATGACGTAATTGATTTAGCCAAAAAGTTTGAAGATTATGGTGTGAACGCGATTGTTTATACTGATATTGGCCGCGATGGCATGTTAACTGGCGTGAACATTGAAGCAACAGTTGCATTGGCGCAGGCCTTGACCATCCCTGTGATTGCATCAGGCGGCGTAACTAATTTAGATGATGTGCGCAAATTGTGCGCTGTAGCGAGTGAAGGCATTATTGGTACCATTACAGGCCGTGCAATTTACGAAGGTACACTCGATTTTGCCGCCGCACAAAGCCTCGCAGATTCACTGACTTAACACTTTAAAACCAGCAAAAAGTGATGAAGCAAATCTATTAATGGCCTTGGCAAAACGCATTATTCCTTGCCTGGATGTGACTGATGGTCGCGTGGTGAAAGGCATCAATTTTTTAGAACTGCGCGATGCAGGAGACCCGGTTGAGATTGCCAAACGCTATGATGACCAAGGCGCAGATGAGCTTACGTTTTTAGATATCACGGCTAGCTCAGACAATCGTGGGCTAATTTTACATATTATTGAGCAAGTGGCTAGCCAAGTATTTATACCATTAACAGTGGGCGGTGGCGTACGCAAGGTAGAAGATGTGCGGCGCTTATTAAACGCAGGCGCTGATAAAGTCAGTATTAACACCACTGCTGTGTTAAATCCGCAAATGGTACAAGATGCCGCCGCGCGCTTTGGCTCACAATGCATTGTGGTAGCCATTGATGCAAAAAAGGTAGACAATCAAGCGTTCGAGTGGGAAGTATTTACGCATGGTGGCCGCAAAGCCACAGGCTTAGATGCAGTGAAATGGGCGCAATATATGGTGAGTCTTGGTGCAGGCGAATTGTTAGTCACCAGCATGGATAGAGATGGTACAAAAATTGGCTTCAATAACCCCTTAAACCGTGCGATTTCGGACGCAGTAGATGTGCCATTAATTGCTTCTGGCGGTGTGGGCAATTTGCAGCATTTAGTCGATGGCGTCACCATTGGCGGCGCAGATGCAGTGCTGGCTGCCAGTATTTTTCATTATGGTGAATATACCGTAAGCCAAGCAAAAGAATATATGCGTAGCCACAATATTGAGGTGAGACTTTGAGCTGGCTAGATGAAATTAATTGGGATGTAAACGGCTTGGTGCCAGTGATTACACAAGAATTTGGTACAGGAAAAGTATTAATGTTTGCTTGGATGAACCGTGAAGCTTTGCAACTAACCAGTGACACCAAACAAGCCGTTTACTGGTCACGCTCGCGCAATAAATTGTGGCGTAAAGGTGAAGAATCTGGCCATATTCAAAAATTACACGAAATTCGCTTAGATTGTGATGAAGATGTTATTTTGATTAATGTTGAGCAAGTCGGCGGCATTGCTTGTCACACAGGTAGACATAACTGCTTTTTTAAGAAGCTGGATAATAATCAGTGGTTAATTGACCAAGCAGTGATTAAAAACCCAGACGAAATATACAAACATGAATGATGTATTAGCACGATTAAGTGAGTTGTTGGAACAGCGCAAAAGTGCTGATCCAGAATCGTCTTATGTGGCAAAACTGTATGCCAAAGGCATGGATAGCATACTGAAAAAAGTGGGCGAAGAGGCGACTGAAACGGTGATTGCTGCCAAAAATGGTCACAAACAAGACATTATTTATGAAACCGCTGATTTATGGTTTCATACCTTGATTATGCTAGCCAAAGCCGACTTGAAGCTACAAGATGTGTTAGATGAATTGGCGCGTCGTGAAGGCTTGTCTGGCATTGCAGAGAAAGAAAGTCGCAGCCAATAATGCGCACAGACTGCATTTTTTGTAAGATTATTAACGGCGAAATACCTGCTAAAAAAATCTATGAAGACGATTGTTTTATTGCCTTTCATGACATTAAGCCGATGGCAAAAGTACATTTTTTAATCGTGCCAAAATTGCATTTTGAAACTTTAAAAGACTGCACGCAAGCGCATGAATCTTTATTGGGCAAAGCTTTATTGCTGGCGCCTAAACTGGCTCAAGAACAAGGCTTGCTTGGATTTAAAACGCTGATTAATACAGGGCGTGAAGGCGGTCAAGAAGTATTTCATCTTCATGTACATGTATTTGGCGGCGGCAATAGTTAACCATAAAAATGGGTTAACTTTTATGGTTAAGTTTTAGGAGAACGTTATGGGATCATTTAGTTTATGGCATTGGTTAATTGTTTTGTTGGTAGTGGTGCTGATATTTGGCACAAAAAAATTGCGCAATATGGGCAGTGACGTGGGTGGCGCGGTGAATGAATTTAAAAAAGCCATGCAAAATGAACAAGATCAAAGCGCGCAAGATAAAGTTGCCAAAGAAGCTGCAAGCAGAGGCGCTGACACTAGCACAACTATTGAAGGCGAAGTGACCAGTAAGACCAAGCAATAAGTCTGTTACTAAGCCCTCACCGTGTTTGGTATTTCTTTTTCAGAGCTATTCATCATCACCATTGTTGCTTTGATGGTGATTGGTCCAGAAAAGCTACCTAAGGTGGCGCGCACGATTGGTGCGCTCACAGGTCGCGTTCAGCGCTATGTGGGGCAGGTTAAAGAAGAAGTGAGCCGCGAATTGCGATTTGAAGAATTGCAGAAGTTGCAGCAAGAAATTAAGCAGTCTGTAGATTTAGCGCAATCTAACATGCAACAGCAAGTGGCCACAATTGAAAATAGCATGATCGGCCAACAAGATGATGCAAAGCCTAAATTGGCTGAGCAAAAACCAGTGCGCAAGCCGCGAATTAACAAAGCAAAATCTGATGTGCACGCCTCAAAATTACCTGCATCAGATAAAACATCCATTAAAAAACTCGCTAAAAAAGCGGTTAACAAAATCAAAAAAGTTGAGATGTAATCAATATGGGCACCCCAACGGAAAATTTTATTTCGCATTTGATTGAGCTACGCAATCGTTTGCTTAGAATCGTGCTGGGTTTTGTGCTTGTTTTTATCTGTTTATTTCCGTTTGCCAATCAGATTTATGCGCTGCTCGCGGCGCCCATGCTGGCCAAACTGCCAGCTGGCGGGCAAATGATTGCAACCGCGGTGACAACACCTTTTTTTGTGCCAATGAAAGTAGCGATGCTGGCCGCTTTTGTGATTGCCTTGCCACATACTTTGTATCAAATGTGGGCATTTGTTTCGCCTGGTTTATACAGCCACGAAAAAAAACTCATGGTGCCAGTCATTATGATGAGCACAATATTGTTTGTGACCGGTATGGCGTTTGCTTACTTTGCGGTTTTTCCCACCGTGTTCGGTTTTATTGTGAATAGCGCACCAGTTGGTGTTTCTGTGATGACCGATATTGGTGAATATTTAGATTTCGTCATCACTTTATTTATGGCATTTGGCTTAGCTTTTGAAGTGCCTATTGCCGTTGTTTTAATTGCAAGGTTTGGCTGGGTGAGTGTAGCGCAATTAAAAGAAGCGCGCGGCTACGTTATTGTAGGGGCTTTTGTGTTGGGCGCTATTTTTACGCCACCCGATATTATTTCTCAATTTATGCTCGCAGTACCTTTGTGGATTTTGTATGAGTTGGGCATTGTTGTTGCGATGTACACCAAGCCTAAAATCAATTCCATCAAAGCATAAAATACAGGCGTAAAAACTATCTTTTTGCAAGCATTGGCTTGGGTCTTTTACCAATAATCACCGGAATTTTGATTTCTTGACCTAATCTAACTACCGTTAATATCGCTTTTTCATTCGGTTTTAACACCGCAATAATATTGAGCATACCGCTACTATCAGTGACGACGCGGCCGTTAATTGCCAGTAGCACATCACCAGCCTTAATGCCAGCAGCATCTGCAGGGCTGTTACGTAACACACCAGCTATTAAAGAGCCTTCAGCTACGCTTAATTTAAATGATTCGGCCAGTTCTGGCGTAATATCTTGCGCTTCAATGCCAATCCAGCCACGCGTCACGGAACCGCTTGTCGCAATCTGTTCCATCACCTGTTTGGCTAAACTTGCTGGAATAGCAAAACCAATACCCATAGAGCCGCCGCTGCGCGAGTAAATTGCGCTGTTGATACCAACCAAATTACCTTCAGTATCAATGAGTGCGCCGCCAGAATTGCCTGGGTTAATAGAAGCATCCGTTTGAATAAAGTTTTCGAAGGTATTAATGCCCAAATGATTACGGCCAAGTGCACTCACAATGCCTTGTGTCACCGTTTGACCAACGCCAAATGGGTTACCAATCGCTAATACCACATCACCAATATCCAGTGTGTCTGCCGCAGCGAATGTGATATAAGGTAACTTTTCAGCATCTACTTTAATCAGCGCTAAGTCGGTTTCTGGGTCTGTGCCCACCACTTGTGCAGGTAATTTTCTGCCATCAGATAATAAAATCTCAATTTCATCTGCGCTAGCCACCACGTGGTCGTTAGTTAAAATCAAACCCTGGGCGCTAATAATCACGCCACTACCTAAACTATTCTCTGGTTGCTCATTCTCATCATCGAGTTGGTCGCCAAAAAAATGTCTAAACAACGGATCATCTTTATACTGTTGATGCGGATTAACCAGCGCTTTTTGACTGGAAGTAAAAATATTCACCACCGCAGGCATGGCTTTTTTGGCCGCATCGCTGTAGCTACCAGTTTGGCTGGTGTTAATCGTTGCTTTCGATTCTACCTGTTGAATCACAATTGGTTCATGCGCAGCAGTTAGTAGCTGCGGATAGAATAATCGCAACACAAATAGTAAACCCAAACAAGCAGTGACAGATTGCGCAAAAATAAGCCAGATTCTTTGCATGGTATTAGCTGTTAAAATAATATGCACAATTATAGGTGAAATAAAGGTAAAAACGCATGAAATTAAACGACTTAACCAACTATTTAAACCAATTATTGCAGCCTGAAGGTTTTAACGACTATTGTCCAAATGGTTTGCAAGTAGAAGGTAGGCCAGATGTGCAGCGGATTGTGACTGGCGTAACTGCTAGTTATAACTTGTTAGAAGCGGCGTTAGCTGTAAAAGCCGATGCAATATTAGTGCATCACGGCTATTTTTGGCGTGGCGAAGCAGCGCCAATAGTGGGCATTAAAAAACGCCGTATTCAATTTTTGCTAGAGCACGACATTAACTTATTTGCTTATCATCTACCACTGGATGCGCATGCTGAGCTTGGCAACAATGTGATGCTGGCTAAAAAGTTAGGCATTAGGGCAACTGGCTGGGCAGGCCAGAAAAATAAAAATGAGCCAAATATGCTGCTATTGGCGGAATTAACTCAGCCTTGCGCACTCAAAGATTTTGCACAAATGATTGATTTAAAACTAAATCGTGTTGCACAAGTGATTGGTGATGGTGAAAAATTAGTACAAAAAGTGGCGATATGTACTGGTGCTGCGCAAGGCTATATTGAACAAGCAGTTGCTGCTAATGTGGATGTTTATATTAGCGGAGAAATTTCTGAGCCGACTGTACATATCGCGCGCGAAACAGGCGTGTCTTATATTGCAGCAGGCCATCACGCCACAGAACGTTATGGCATACAAGCGTTAGGTGAGCATTTGGTGCAAAAATTTGGGTTAACGCATCACTTTATTGATTGCGATAACCCTGTTTAAGGTTTAGTAAAAAGACGATAATAATTGTTTTATTTCAAACACTTATACAATTAAGTTTGGTTTATTTTCTGAATTAATTGTATAATCATGCGCTTTGCAATTAACCACTATTGATTTAAAGCGCAATCATCAACAAAAATTACCCCAAAAAGGTAAGTTTAAGGACAACAATGTCAGACAACAGCATTGACAAAGAGCACGTTAGCAATACTAACCTTAGTAACCATGCACTTTCCTTTTCGGCACCCACAGCCGTTAATCAACAAAAACGTAAATTTTTAATTGCGGCAACTGCAGGTGTTGGCGCATTGGGCGCAGCAGCAGTTGCAGTGCCATTTGTAGGCAGCATGTTGCCAAGCGAGCGCGCAAAAGCAGCTGGTGCGCCAGTTGAAGTGGATATTAGCAAAATTGAGCCAGGCAGCATGATTACAGCCGAATGGCGTGGTCAGCCTGTGTGGATTATTAATCGCACCGATGAAATGACAGCGGAATTGCCAAAGCTTAACGATCAACTATCTGACCCAAATTGTGAGGTTGCGCAACAGCCTGCGTATTGCAAGAATACTGGTCGTTCAATTAAGCCCAATATGGCAGTTGTCGTCGGCATTTGTACGCATCTTGGTTGTTCACCAACGGCTAAATTGCAGGCGGGTGGCGATATGGGTGAAAACTGGGCTGGCGGTTTTTTCTGTCCATGTCATGGTTCAAAATTCGATTTAGCAGGCCGCGTGTTTAAAGGCTCACCCGCTCCGATTAATCTTGTTGTTCCGCCGTATCAATATTTAACTGAAACAACTCTGCTGATTGGTGTTGATGCGAAAGCCGAGGCGTAATCATGGCGCAAGATAAACTAAAAGCAGAATCCAGCGGTTTGATGGGCTGGATAGATGCACGTTTGCCTGTCAGCAGCTTTGTAAAAGCGCACTTAACCGAATATTACGCCCCAAAAAACTTTAATTTTTGGTATTTTTTTGGTTCGTTAGCCTTATTAATTTTGGTATTGCAAATCGTCACCGGCATTTTCTTAACCATGCATTACAAGCCAGATGCACAACAAGCGTTTGCATCGGTTGAATACATTATGCGCGATGTATTTGGCGGCAATATCATTCGCTATATGCACTCTACGGGCGCTTCCATGTTTTTTGTGGTGATTTACCTGCATATGTTCCGCGGTTTAATTTACGGCTCATATCGCAACCCAAGAGAGCTTATTTGGTTATTTGGCGTGAGTATTTTCTTGGTATTAATGGGTGAAGCGTTTTTTGGCTACCTATTGCCTTGGGGCCAAATGTCTTACTGGGGCGCGCAAGTGATTGTGAACTTGTTTGCAACCATTCCATTTATTGGCCCAGATTTATCAGAATGGCTACGTGGCGATTATCTGATTTCTGATGCAACCTTGAATCGCTTTTTTGCATTCCATGTCATTGCCTTGCCGTTTGTGTTGGCCGGTTTAGTCGCAGTACATTTGGTGGCCTTGCATGAAGTGGGCTCTAACAACCCTGATGGCATTGAAATTAAAGCCAAAAAAGACAAAAAAACAGGTATTCCGTTGGATGGTATTCCTTTTCATCCTTATTACACGGTTAAAGATTTAGTCGGCGTAGTGGTATTTGCCATTGTATTCGCCAGCATCTTGTTTTTTGCGCCAGAAATGGGTGGCTACTTTATTGAGGCCAATAATTTCATTCCTGCCGATCCGCTAAAAACACCCGCCCATATTGCACCAGTGTGGTATTTCACGCCTTACTACTCAATCTTACGTGCAGTACCGCCGATTATGAACTCACAGTTTCCAGGTGTTGCCGCAATGGGCTTGTCGGTCATGATATTTGCTTTATTGCCTTGGTTAGACAAGAGTCCAGTAAAGTCGATTCGCTATCGCGGTGCATTGTATAAACGCTGGCTTGCCGCGTTTGTGGTGAGCTTTTTAGTGCTGGGTTATTTAGGTACTGTGCCTTCCAATGTTTGGGGACAATTTGGTGCTTGGTTAAGTGGCGCAGATCGCGCAACAGTGGTTGCACGCATCTTTACTGCCATTTATTTCCTGTTCTTTATCTTAATGCCTTGGTATACCGCAAAAGATAAAACCAAGCCTGTGCCAGAGAGAGTGCAGGATTAATATGAAAAAACTTAACATGAAAAAACGATTAACTTTGTTGGCATTTTTGCCGTTAATTGTATTTGCTAGCGAATCAGAAATTACGGTAACCGCACCAATTGATCCAAACGATCAAGCTTCGTTACAACGTGGCGCACATACTTTTGTGAATTATTGTTTGAATTGCCATAGCGCAAAATATATGCGTTATAACCGATTAGTGGATATTGGTTTTACTGAAAAGCAAATTAAAGACAATTTACTGTTTGCAGGTGAAAAAGTCGGCGATACCATGCAAGTGTCGATGGACCCAGCAGAAGCTAAAAAATGGTTTGGCGTCACGCCGCCAGACTTGTCTGTAGAAGTGCGCGCGCGGGGGGCAGATTGGGTTTACGCCTATATGCGTGGTTTCTATCGCGACAGCACAACGCCAACAGGCTGGAATAACACGGTGTATCCTAAAGTAGCGATGCCGCATGTGTTGTATGAGTTGCAAGGTGAGCAAGTATTGAATCACGAAACGCATCAACTGGAGTTGGTGAAGCCTGGTAAGTTAACGCCTTCTGAATACAATGCGTTTGCTGCAGATTTGACCAATTATATGGCTTTTATGGCAGAGCCTGGTAAGCAGAGCCGCAAGCACATGGGCTGGTGGGTATTGCTATTTTTAGGTGTGCTATTGGTATTAGCAAAAAAACTTAAAAATGAATACTGGAAAGACATTAAGTAAGCGCTGCATTTATAGGCAATACAGTTAAATAGAAATACAAACATACTAATTATTAAAACGCATTTCTAATTAAGAAAGAATAACCATTATGATGAAATTATATTCAGGCACAGTTGATCCTTTTAGTCATCGCTGCCGCATTGTGCTGTTTGAAAAAGGCATGGATTTTGAAGTGATTGATGTGGATTTAGCCAATAAACCAGAAGATTTGGCGGTGTTAAATCCTTATAACGCAGTGCCTGTATTAGTTGAGCGTGATTTGGTGTTAAGTGAAGCTAACATTATCAATGAGTATATTGATGAGCGTTTTCCGCATCCACAATTGATGCCTGCTGACCCAGTCATGCGCGCACGTGCCAGATTGTTTTTATACAATTTTGAAAAAGATTTGTTTGATCACATTAAAGATGTGGAATCGGATAATCAAGAAGTGGCTGATAAAGCACGTAAAACCATTCGCGATAATTTAACGCAAATTGTGCCTATTTTCAGCAAGCAGAATTATTTGTTGGGTGATGATTATTCCATGTTAGACGTTGCTGTGACGCCGCTACTTTGGCGCTTAGGTCACTATGGTATTGAGTTGCCAAACCAAGCTGCACCTTTGTTGAAGTATGCTGAACGTTTATTTTCACGTCCTTTGTATGCGGAAGCAATGACGCCTTCAGAAAAAGCCATGCGCAAATAATCTAAAACATGAGCGACTTAATATCCACTAAGCCATATATGATTCGCGCCATTCATGAATGGTGTGTGGATAGTCATTTAACGCCGCATTTGTTGGTGGCAGTCAATCAGCAAACGCGCGTGCCAATTGCCTTTGTAAAAGAGGGCGAAATTGTATTGAATCTTAACCATTCTTCAACCAAAGATTTACACATGGACAATGAAGCCATCGTGTTTTCAGCGCGATTTAGCGGCGTTTCACAGCATATTTATGTGCCGATGAGCGCGGTTAAGGGTATTTTTGCAAGAGAAAATGGACAAGGCATGTTCTTTGAAATCAACACAGAAGATGTTTCTGCCAATAACAATGCCGCCGCCGATTCTAAAGTGGAGTCATCAAAGTCAGCAACTACGCCGACTAAGAAAAAACCAACGCTAACCATTGTTAAGTAACTATTCATCAATCAGTATTCAAAAAATAAATAGGATAAAAACACATTTATTTCCCTAAAGGGGCTTGGCGACAATAAATAATATTGTTATAGTCTCGCTCTCAAGAAAAAGCCGGATTAGCTCAGTTGGTAGAGCAGCGCACTTGTAATGCGAAGGTCGTCAGTTCGATTCCGACATCCGGCACCAAATGATTACTCAAAAATCCACACAGTCATTAAAGTTTATTTGGTGCTGTTTTTAGTGCGAAACATAGTAAGCTTCAATCGATAAATATTTGCTCAATTTGTTTGACAGCATGTCAAAAAATCAGCATAATCGCGGGTTCGGTTAGGAGGGGTGGCCGAGTGGTTAAAGGCGACGGACTGTAAATCCGTTCTCTCTGAG
>JBKJRD010000012.1:0-32330 GCA_046594885.1 Methylotenera sp.
CGATTGCCTCTGTGCCACCACAAGGCGGCCGCAAACATCCGAATCAAGAATTTGTGCAACTGGATACGACCAATATCTTGTTTATTTGCGGTGGCGCTTTTGATGGCCTTGATAAAGTGATTCGTAGACGCTCTGAAAAAGGTGGCATTGGCTTTGGTGCAGAAGTTAAAAGTAAAGATGATTTGCGCGAAGTGGGCGCAGTATTGCGTGATGTAGAGCCAGAAGATTTAATTAAATTTGGCTTGATTCCTGAATTTATTGGCCGTTTGCCAGTAGTTGCAACGTTAGAATCGCTAGATGAAGCGGCATTAATGACGATATTAGTTGAGCCAAAAAATGCGTTAACTAAGCAATATATGAAGTTATTTAAGATGGAAGGCGTTGATCTAGAGTTTAGAGAATCAGCCTTACTTTTAATCGCTAAAAAAGCTTTGGAGCGTAAAACTGGCGCGCGTGGCCTGCGCTCTATACTTGAGCATTCATTACTTGAAGTCATGTACGATCTGCCGTCGATAGAAAACTTAAGTAAAGTGGTCATTGATGAGGGAACCATCAAAGGCGAGTCTCAGCCGCTCATGATTTTTCAGGACACGCCCAAGCTAAATACGCAAAAAAAAGCTGAATCAGCCAGTTAATATCTCCCCAATTTATCAATTCCTCTCGCTGTAAAAGGCTATTGCAATTAAAACTCACTGGTTTATAGTCATTCATATAGGTTAATGACTATAAACGATTTATTTAGCAATCGCTCTTGAACTATCAAAGTATGTTCCCAACCTAATAGCATAGGTAGCTTGCCTGCCAGATTTAGTGTCTATGCGACCTTGAAAGTATTTTATGACAGAACAAACTTTTTCAGATGATTTATCCAGTGTTAGGTCTAAAGCAAATGTGTCAGATGACTTGATGCCGCTATTGCCACTGCGCGATGTGGTGGTGTATCCGCATTTGGTTATCCCGCTTTTTGTCGGCCGCGCAAAATCGGTTAAAGCCTTAGAAATTGCATCTGACACGAATAAACAAATTTTATTAGTGGCGCAAAAATCAGCCAATAAAGATGAGCCAGATGCCCAAGATTTGTATGAAATTGGTACGTTAGCGACCGTATTGCAGATGTTAAAGTTGCCAGATGGCACTGTAAAAGTGCTGGTTGAAGGCTTGCATCGCGTGCGCGTTTCAGAATTTATTGAAACCGAAGAATGTTTTTTGGCTAAAGCCGAAAAAATCGCCGACCCAATTGAGAATGATAGCGAAACAGAAGCATTGATGCGCACGGTTTTTACGCAGTTTGATCAATACGTTAAATTAAATAAAAAAATCCCACCCGAAATTTTAACTTCACTGGCCACAATCAATGAAGCAGGGCGTTTAGCCGATACGATTTCTGCGCACTTAACCCTTAAATTAGAGGAAAAACAGAAAATCCTTGAAATGTTAAGCGTGACAGAGCGTTTAGAGCATTTATTGCATTTAATGGAATCTGAAATCGATATATTGCAGGTTGAAAAGCGTATCCGTGGCCGTGTTAAGCGCCAAATGGAAAAAAGTCAGCGCGAGTATTACTTGAATGAGCAAGTAAAAGCGATTCAAAAAGAGTTGGGTGAACAAGACGAAAATGCAGAGCTAGATGACTTAGAAAAACGCATCAAAGAGTCTGGCATGTCTAAAGAAGCGCACACCAAAGTCAACGCAGAGCTTAAAAAATTAAAAATGATGTCTCCCATGTCGGCTGAAGCATCTGTGGTGCGCAATTATATTGATACTTTGGTGAATTTGCCGTGGAAGAAAAGAACTAAGATTAGTAAAGATTTGCAATCAGCCATGGATATTTTAGATGCCGATCATTACGGTCTAGACAAAGTGAAAGAACGTATTGTGGAGTATTTGGCAGTACAACAACGCGTGGGTAAGCTTAAAGCGCCGATACTATGTTTAGTTGGTCCGCCAGGCGTTGGTAAAACCTCACTTGGGCAAAGTATTGCCAAAGCGGTTAATCGTAAATTTATTCGCATGGCATTAGGTGGCGTGCGTGATGAAGCTGAAATCCGTGGTCATAGGCGCACATATATTGGCTCAATGCCAGGCAAAGTCATACAAAGCATGACTAAAGTGGCGGTTAAAAATCCCTTATTCTTGTTAGATGAAGTAGATAAAATGGGCCAGGATATGCGTGGTGACCCTTCATCTGCGTTGTTAGAAGTGCTTGATCCGGAGCAAAATCATACTTTTGCTGACCATTATATTGAAGTGGAATATGATTTATCTGATGTAATGTTCGTGGCTACTGCTAATACCATGAATATTCCAGCGCCATTACTAGATCGCATGGAAATTATTCGTTTGGCGGGCTACACAGAAGACGAAAAAATTAATATTGCGATGAAGTATCTGTTGCCCAAAGAACTTAAAACACATGGACTTAAAGCAACTGAAATTAACATTTCTGAATCAGTGATTCGTGACATTGTGCGCTATTACACACGTGAAGCAGGCGTGCGTCGGCTTGAGCAAGAAATTGCTAAAATTTGCCGCAAAGTAGTCAAGGAATTGCTATTGAACCAAACCCATGCAAAAAAAGTGCGTCGCACTACCGATGTATTAACAAAACAATCTATAGCCACAATAGCAAAAAAAATTAGTGTTACTTCTAAAAATCTAGAAAAATATTTGGGCGTATATCGCTATGATTACGGCATTGCTGCTAAAGATAATCAAGTTGGACAAGTGACTGGGCTGGCGTGGACGTCGGTTGGTGGTGAATTGTTAACTATTGAGGCAGTATTATTACCTGGTAAAGGCAAAACCATTACCACTGGTAAATTAGGTGATGTGATGCAAGAGTCGGTGCAAGCGGCAATGAGTGTGGTGCGCAGTCGCGCCGCGCGCTTAGGTATTGCGGAAGATTTTTATGAAAAGAAAGATATTCATATCCACTTGCCAGAAGGTGCTACGCCTAAAGATGGACCTAGTGCAGGTATTGGGCTAACCACAGCCCTAGTTTCTGTTTTAACAGGCATTCCAGCGCGTGCAGATGTGGCGATGACTGGAGAGATAACCCTGCGTGGCGAAGTATTGCCAATTGGCGGTTTAAAAGAAAAACTATTGGCAGCCCACAGAGGCGGCATTAAAACGGTGCTAATTCCAGAAGCCAATGTAAAAGATTTAGTGGAAATTCCAGAAAATATTAAAAGTCACTTACAAATTCATCCTGTTAAATGGATCGATCAAGTATTGGAACTTGCTTTAGAAAGCGTACCTAAGCCTCTAGTAGAAAAAACAGTTGAAATTGCAGCAGTAGTTGCTGACGCCGAACCAGATGTTAACGTGCCTGTGACACACTAGTTTTAACCAGAATATAATTTATTTTGCATTAATTTGCTATTTATGTAGCAAAATAGGCCGCAAAGCCTTGACACAGGCTTTTGTAGCTTGATATAAAGTCATAACAGGATACGCCTGTTTTTTTAGTTAACAACATTTGAGGGGATTACTCGTGAACAAATCAGAATTGATTGATGATATTGCAAAATCAGCTGGCATTTCAAAAGCTGCCGCAGGTCGCGCGCTAGACGCAACTACCGCTGCTATCACTAAAGCACTTAAAAAAGGTGATTTAGTCACTTTAATTGGTTTTGGTTCGTTTTATGTTGGTAAGCGTGAGGCACGCAATGGCCGCAATCCTCGTACAGGTGCAACAATTAGTATTAAAGCTGCAAATTCTCCTAAGTTTAGGGCTGGTAAAGCACTCAAAGATGCTGTAAACTAATGGTCTTTAGTGATTAAGCAATTAGTGACTAAAACACAGTTAGTTAGATGGCTTTAATCAAGTAAATTCTATTTATTCATTTCATTAAAGCCAGCAGTTGTGAATAGCACAGGGTGCTTAGCTCAGTTGGTAGAGCGTCGCCCTTACAAGGCGAATGTCAGCGGTTCGACCCCGTTAGCACCCACCAATAACTAACAAAAATTGCCTCATAATTCATTAAGAGTGCTAGTTATTAGCACTCTTTAATTTTGATACAGTCGAGTTGGTTAAGTTAAATTAGTAAAAGTAAAATGCAAGAAAAATTGCAACAAAACTGGAGTGGTAGTTCAGTTGGTTAGAATACCGGCCTGTCACGCCGGGGGTCGCGGGTTCGAGTCCCGTCCACTCCGCCAACATTTAAAAGCGAGCTTACGGCTCGCTTTTTGTTATTTTAAGCTGGGTTCAATACTAAAATTTTAAATCGGCTCTGATTTAAGTTTATTATTCCAACAGTCTTGTTGAGAAACTTAATCAAGGCTCACGCAATCAATAGATTGCAATGTAAGCGCTAAAATGGGCGTTTAAAAGCACAATTGTTATATAATTGTCGGGTTTGTTTCAATCGTTGATTTACTATTTCAAAGCGCTAAAATTTAGAAGGTTAAGCTATGTTAGATGCAATTCGCAATCAAACTCAAGGCTGGATAGCTAAGGCTATTTTGGCATTAATTACTATTCCATTCGCATTATTTGGTATTGATTCTTATTTTAATGATGCGGGTAGCAATGTTGCCATTGCTAAGGTAAATGGCGATAAAATTTCGATTCAGGAATACAGCAATGCAATTGATAATGTGCGTAGTCGTCTACAATCCGAGGGTCAAAAAGTAGATGCTGATTTATTGCAAAGCCTTCAATTAAAGCAATCTGTATTAGATGGATTAATAACGCGCCGTTTGGTTAATGAAGAGATTCAACGAGCCAACTTTAAAATAAGTGATGAGCAACTAAGCACTTATATTTTGGGCATCCCAGATTTTCAGCAGGAAGGTAAATTCTCAGAGGATCTTTATCAAAAAACACTCGCGCAAAATAAGTTAACAGCCAGTAAGTTTGAAAATGATCGACGTAATGAGTTATTAAATCAGCAAGCGCGTGAAGGTTTAGGTTTGCTCGTGTCTGTGCCAAAAAGTGTGGCAGAGCATGCGCTTAAGTTTGCTTATCAACAACGTGAAGTCAGTTTTGCAGAAATTAAAACAGCACAATTTATTTCGCAAACCAAGGTGACACCTGAGCAAGTGAAGGCTTATTACGAAAAGCATCAAGATAAATTTAAGGTGCCAGAACAGGTTAAGTTAGAGTTTGTGTTGTTGTCAGCGGCTGGTTTGGTTTCTAAGGTGCAAGTGACAGATGCAGAAGTGAAACAGTTTTATGATGAAAATATTGCTAAATTTCAAGGTGATGAGCAGCGTCAAGCTAGCCATATTTTAATTGGCTTCGGCGTTACAGCCACCGCTGAAGATAAGGAAAAAGCAAAAGAGACAGCAGCCAATATTTTGATGCAGCTTAAAAATGACCCATCTCGCTTTGAAGAATTGGCCATTAAAAACTCTCAAGACCCTGGTTCTGCTACTAAAGGTGGCGATTTAGGTAGTTTTGGCCGTGGCGCAATGGTTAAACCTTTTGAGGATACTGTTTTTGCGATGAAAGTAGACCAAATCAGTGATTTAGTGGAGTCAGAGTTTGGTTATCACATTATAAAATTGAATGGCATTACTGGACAATCATCTTCTTTTGACAGTATGAAGCCGCAAATTAAAGCCGAGTTAATCTTCCAAAAAGCACAAATTAAATATGCAGAACTGGCCGATGATTTTAGCAATACGGTCTATGAGCAATCGGGTAGCTTAAAACCTGCCGCAGAAAAATTTGGCTTACAGGTACAAACGAGCCCTTGGATGAGTCGCGAAGATGGTGCTAAATTTTTTAAAAATGACAAATTAATGAACCAGATTTTTTCTGATGCGGTGTTAAAAGAAAAAAGAAATGCTGAAGCAGTTGAAGTAACGCCTAACAATTTAGTTTCAGCACGTGTGCTTGAATATAAGCCAGTTTCACCTCGCACCTTTGATGAAGTTAAAGGCGGCATTGAGGCTTTGCTTAAGCTTGAGCAAGCAACTAAAATGGCCACTGATAAAGGCATGGCAGCGTTAACAGCACTTAAAGCCGGCAACAGTAAAGTTGAGCTTGATTGGATTCCACCAGTGACGGTTGATCGTAAAAATGCGCAAGGCTTAACGGATTCTGTGATGAAGCAAGCGTTTAAAATAGATAGCAGCCAATTGCCTGCTTATGCGGGTTACATGGATGGCAACAAGGCTTATACCATTGTGCAATTGATTGGGATTGATAACACTTTAGATGCACATGTGCGAGAAACGGCAGAAGCCGAGTTTCAAGAAGCGGTAGCAGCGGAGTACATCAACGCTTACGGAAAATCGCTTAAAGCAAAAGGTAAAGTAGTCGTTAACCGTAAGTTGCTTGAATCAAATTCAGGTAATTAATATTGCGTATGTTTTAAGCAAATAAAAAAGCCGACATTTTTATATCGGCTTTTTTATTGTTAAATGCTTAGCCAGTTAATCAACTGAGCGCTTAATTTATTTGACCAGCAGCAGTGATATTCATGCCGCCATCCACATAAGTAATTTCGCCAGTTATGCCTGAGGCTAAATCGCTACATAAAAATGCGGCGGTATTGCCGACTTCTTCAATGGTCACATTGCGACGCAAAGCGGCATGACGTTCGTTAAAACCAATCATCTTATCAAAATCTGCAATACCAGAAGCTGCTAGGGTTTTAATGGGCCCTGCAGAAACTGCGTTAACCCGAATACCACGTGGGCCTAAGCTTTGCGCCAAATAGCGCACATTGGCTTCTAAACTGGCTTTAGCAACGCCCATCACGTTATAGTTTGGCATGGTGCGTTCTGCGCCTAAGTAACTTAAAGTTAATAAGCTGCCTTTGCGGCCTTGCATCATTGGGTAAGCCGCTTTGGCGAGTGCCGAAAAGCTGTATGAGCTGATGTCGTGCGCGATGCGGAAATATTCGCGATTAACGGCATCTAAATAATCGCCATCGAGTGCTACTTTTGGTACGAAAGCCAAGGAGTGAACAACGCCATCTAAGCCATCCCAGTGTTTGTTTAATGCAGGAAATAAGGCTTCAATTTGTGTATCTTCTGCTACATCGCAAGGCAGCACAATTTTAGAATCAAAATCTGCAGCTAAACCCGCAACGCGGTCTGCGTGTTTTTCCATTTGATAAGTAAAAGCCAGTTCTGCGCCTTCGCGTTTCATGGCGGCGGCAATACCATAGGCAATTGAGCGATTACTTAATAAGCCTGCAATTAATATTTTTTTTCCTGCTAAAAATCCCATATCGCGTCCTGTTCATTGACTTTGTTCACCAAGCAACAAATAACTTAACCATTTAAATTACTTAATATTTGATCTGGGGTCTAACGCGTCGCGCAAGCCCTCGCCAAGCAAATTATACCCTAACACGGTAATTAAGATGGCAAGCCCAGGAAACAGCGATAACCACCAAGCAAACTGAATATATTCTTTGCCATCGGTTAAAATGTTGCCCCAAGATGCTTGCGGCGCCTGTACGCCAAGCCCTAAAAAGCTTAAGCCAGATTCCAGTAACACCGCACCTGCTACTCCCAGCACCGCGCTCACGATGATAGGCGTTAAGCTATTAGGTAATAGATGCGTGAAAATAAGTCGCGCATCTTTTGCGCCTAATGTGCGCGATGCTAATACAAATTCGCGCCCACTTAAGCTTAAAAATTCTGCCCGCACTAGGCGCGTAACGCCCATCCAAGAAGTTAAGCCGATAACAATCATAATATTCCAAATAGAAGGCGTTAAAAAAGCGATAACGGCTAATATTAAAAAGAAGCTGGGAATAGATAACATCACATCGACCAAACGCATGATAAAAGTATCGACCCAACCGCGATAATAACCAGCAATGGCGCCCAGCACGATGCCAATGGCGGTTGCAATACCAACCGCAACCAAGCCTACTAGCAGTGAAATGCGGCCGCCATGCAGCATGCGGCTTAACACATCGCGTCCAAGTCCGTCTGTGCCCATCCAATGTTGCCATGATGGCGCCAAAAGAATGGCTTTAACGTCGATATTATTGGGGTCGAAAGGCGAAATAATTGGCGCTAGCATCGCCAGTATAAAAACGCTGACGATGATCACGAAACCGACTAACGCCAGCGGGTTACTTAAGGCTTTTTTAAGGATAGTTTTATTCACGCTGATTACTCTCTAACCACGCCACGACGCACACGCGGATCAGCCCAAGCATAAGCAATATCAGCCAGTAAATTACCAATTAAGGTTAAGGCTGAACCAATGGTTAAAATGCCCATAATCACTGGAAAATCGCGCATCATGACGCTATCAAAAAACAATTTACCCATGCCCGGAATCGCAAAAATAGTTTCGGCAATGACGGAGCCGCCAATTAAACCTGGAATCGATAAACCAATAATGGTAATTAAAGGTAATAAGGCGTTACGTAGCGCGTGGGTATAAACCACTTTATGTTCGTTTAGGCCTTTAGCACGCGCCGTGGTGATGTAATCTTGATGGAACACATCTAACATGCCGTTTTTAACAAATAGGGTGATGCCGGCCAAGCCTGTTAATGAAGGAATGAGCACAGGCAGAATCAGATGGCTAACGCTGTCTTTGATTTTTCCCCAAGTATCGAACGACTCGTAATTAATGCTATGTAATCCGGAAATCGGCAACCAGTTATTCATCACGCCCAGCCAATACATCAGTAGCAACGATAACCAAAAGCCAGGAATAGAGAAGCCGATAAAATTAAACAAGGTAATCGATTTGTCTTGCCACAATGTATACTTGCGCGCGGCGATAATACCTAAAGGAATCGCCAAACTTAAGGTGATGATTAAGCCTAAAATATTAATCATCAAGGTGATCGGCAGCGCTTCCTGAATCATGCCTTTAGTTACATTGCCATCTTTATCGGTGGTTTGCCAAAATACCGGTTTTTGATGCGATGCAAACGAATTGCCGAAATCCAGCGTACCCATGCGCTTTAACCATAAACCATATTGCACAATCACAGGCTTATCTAAATTGTAAAGCTCGCGTAATTTTTGCCGCGATTCTTCTGAGGCTTTTGGATTAAATGCCGATTCATTATTAGTGATGTCGCCTGGCGCTAAGTGCATGATAAAAAACGAAATTAAGCTAATTCCAATCAGTAATGGAATCATCCAAAGTACGCGTTTGATTAAATACTTAAGCATATTTTTTCGTTAATTTTCAGCTATCTGGTTGCGCCCAGTATCTGCGCGTCTTAACTGGCTGGGAATATACCATTCATGTGAATTGTGCCCGATGCCCGCAGGCGGCACGGGTGTATCAATGCCTTTTACGCGCTTATGGATGGCTGTTAAACCATAACCCGCAGATAAATAAATAATAGGACAATCTTCCAATAAAACTTTTGAAAATTCATGATAGATTTTCATGCGTTTTTCAGGGTTAAGTTCTAAGCGGCCTTGCTCTAAAAGCGCATCTATTTGCAGATTATTATAGCCAATAAAGTTAAATTGGCCAGGTTGGTTTTGGCTGGAATGCCAGATATTATATTGATCTGGATCTAAACCCAAACCCCAGCCTAGCACCACCACATCAAAATCACCCGTTTTGATAAAGCGACTAATAAAACTGGCCCACTCAATGGCGCGAATTTGCACATCAATGCCCACATCTTTTAGCCTGCGTTGAATCAAAACGGCTGATTTTTCGCGTTCTTTATTTTGATTAGTGATGATTTCAAATGCAAATGGCTTGCCATCACGCTCTAAAATGCCATCACCATCCGCATCTGTAAAACCCGCTTCTTTGAGTAAAGCTTTCGCTTTAGCAGGATTATAAGCATAGGGTTTTAAATCAGGGTTACTCCAGCGTGTGCCTGGTTTGTAGGGGGAAGCGATATTGATGCCTAAACCCAAATAAACGCCGTCAATAATTTCTTGTTTGTCAATCGCGTAGTTAATGGCTTTACGCACGCGAATATCATCAAAAGGTTTGTGTTTAAGATTAAAACCCATATACGTGTAACTGTTGCCCAGTTCTTTATACAGCGCCAACTTTTTTTGCAGTTCTGGGCGCGCAGGGATAATGCGCGAATATTTAATCGGGTCCAAACCCATTAAATCAATGTTATCTGCCATTAACTCTAAAAACTGCGCCGAATTATCAGGGATGATACGCGTGACTAACTGATCAATTCTTGCTGGGCCAAGCACCGATAAAGGGTTACGTGACAGCTTAAGATTCTCGCCATGCGTCCATTTATCCAATTTGTAATAATGACTGCCAACCGGATTGCGCGCAAAAGCTGTGGTATGAATATCTTGATTCTCAAGCAAATGTTTTGGCAGAATTTGTAAGCCAGCCCAACTATCTAACGCGGGCGCGTAAGCTTGATCGTAAGTAACGCTAAAAGTTAACGCATCTGGCACATCAACTTTTTTAACCAGTTGATAATCAGAAGCGTAAGGACTGCGGGTTTTTTCATCGGTTACTAATTGCCATGTAAACAACACATCTTGACTGGTTAACGGCTTGCCATCTGCCCATTTTAGATTGGGCTTTAACTTAAAAATAATGGTTTTTTGGTCGTTTGATACGTTCCAACTTTGGGCTAGCTCACCTTCTAAATCTAGATTTTTATTATATTTTAGTAATTTATTGAAAATATTGCCGGATACTGATGCAGCAGCAGATTCGCCCGCGACCATATAAATTAAGCCTGAAGGTTCGGCGGTAGAAGCATCAATTAATGTGCCACCCGTTTCAGCTGTAAATGGCTGTGTGTAATCTAACGCATCTTGCGCTGGTTTACTGCAAGATAGCAATGCAAATGCACTTAAAAAGTAGATGAGGAATAACGTTGAAGCCCGATTTAATTTCATATTTTGTAGCATAAAAATGTTGATGATTAAATCGTTTAATAGCGCAAATTGATTAAATAGATGATTATCTGAATCGAATGTTAGACTGTGTTTTTAGGCGATGTGATGATTTCTTTTTAGACGGAGTACCATGTTTAACTTTCATTATTTTTCGAGCATTAATATTGTTGGCTTTAGCGCTAGCGTATTTTGCCTGTGTTAATTGAATGCTTTGCCCGATATTGATTTTGCTGCTATTTAATTGGTTAAGTTTAATCAAGGCTTCGCTAGTAGTACCATGTTTTTTTGCCAGTGCTTGTAGCGTGTCGCCCTTTTTTACCTTGTAAATGACAGGACGCGTTAAATTAGGTTCACTGGCATTTTCAATATTATGCACGCTGTTTTGTGCCAACTCATCCACATCAATGACACTATCATTCATTGCAATAGTTTGATTATTATCACTAATTGGTACCAAAATTGGTTGAGAAATACGGACTTTATTAGAAGATGACAAGCCGTTAATATTGCGTAATTGACCCACATTAATACTAAATTTTTGCGCAATATTATCCATGCGTTCACCCCGTTTAGCGTTATATGTTTGCCAATTGGTGAGTGGTTTATCGTAATTAGCGAGATTGGTTGCAAAACGTTCTGCCGCCCACACTGGCAACAATAGTTGATGCTTTTCACTGGTTGCCGTGATTACTGGGCGGTTGTAACTTGGGTTAAGTGAGCTGAATTCTTCAAATGATATTTCAGCTAATTCTGCGGCTAATTTAGCGTCAATTTGTTTCGGTGTTGTAACCCGTGCAAAATAAGCGCGGTTGGGAATAGGCTTGATTTGTAGGCCAAAACGCTCTGGATGCGTGAGGATATTTTTAATGGCCTGCAGTTTTGGAACATAGTTTCTGGTTTCTGGCGGCAAGCTCAGGCTTTGATAATCAGTTGGCAAACCCTTACTGCGGTTTTTATTAATAGCGCGCTGTACCGTGCCTTCGCCAGCGTTGTAAGCCGCTAATGCTAAATCCCAAGTGCCAAACATGCCATGTAATTTTTGTAAATAAGTGAGCGCGGCGTTCGTGGCAGCAGTCACATCACGGCGATTATCTACCCACCAGTTTTGTTGTAAGCCAAAACTTTTACCAGTAGAAGGAATAAATTGCCAAATGCCAGAAGCCTTGCTGCGCGAGTAAGCTTGTGGGTTAAAAGCACTTTCAATCATCGGTAATAGGGCTATTTCAGTTGGGATGCCACGCTTTTCAACTTCTTCAACAATATGAAACAAGTAACGTTGGCTGCGCTCCAGCATGCGTTGGATGTATTCAGGTCGCGCGGCATACCAAGTTTCATGATTGCTGGTGTAAGGCGATTGAATGTTGGGCATGGCATAACCGTCTTTAATACGTGACCATAAATCACCACTAATTTCTAGTCCTTGTTCATCGCTGAGTTGCGTGCTGTCATCCGTTTCAATCACACCTAAAAAATCTTGCACAGGGTCGACAACTAAATCACCATCTAGCGTTTCAGTGATTATTTCAATTTCGACGCCAGCAACATTAGTCACCGCATGTGAAGGACTGGCATAAAAAGCGCCAAAAATATTCACAGATATAGCGGTAGCAAACAGCAGGCTATTGATTAATTTTTGCGGTTTAACTTTGCTGTACGCATGTAATAAAGTGATGTAGATACACGTTCCTAACATTAACATTTAAGGCATTTATTTAACAAAAGCGTATTGCATGGTAGCGATGGCTAAAGTATTAGTCAAGTAAAAGTTTTACTTGACTAATACAATATATGTTCATGATTAATAATGATTTCTTAACATTCTAATTGCAGTAAAAACTGATAGCTCTTGATTATTTTCAGCATGTGAATTGTGCCATATTTCAGCTTGATTGCAGCGTAAAAAAGGATTGGTACTTAATTCCAGCTGAATTGTTGTAGGCAATGTAGGTAATTGTTTTTGGCGTAACGCTTGTACTTTTATTTGTCGGTTTACCAATGCTTGATTGCTTGGCTCCAAGGTCAGCGCAAAAGCCACGTTTTTAGCAGTGTATTCATGCGTGCAAAAAACTTGGGTTGTTAAATTTAACTGTTTTAGACGGTTAAGTGAATGCAACATTTGCGCTGGCGTGCCTTCAAATAGCCTGCCACAGCCCGCGCTGAATAGCGTGTCACCACAAAATAAATAGTCATCATTATAAAAAGCAATATGCCCCAGCGTATGGCCAGGCAACCACATGACGCGTAACTGCAAATCCATTTCTGGCAGACTAATTAAATCATTTTCAGCCACTGCAGTGTGCTTGAATGTAAATGACTCATATTGCGGTGCGTATACTTGCACATCTGAATTTGCATGTAAATGTGCATATTCGAGAAGCTTTTCTACGCCGCCAATATGGTCTGCATGGTGATGCGTAATTAAAATAGCATCAAGTGTTAAATTGTATTTTTGTAGCGCTGCAATCACAGGTAATGCATCACCAGGGTCAATAACTACTGCATGCTTTTCGTTATGCAAAAGCCATATATAATTGTCTTCAAAGGCGGGAATAGAAATAATGTGCAGCATAGTTGTGCATGTTTTAAAGCGACTAAAATTCAATCCCATTAATTTAAGTGTAATAAGCAATTTTGTCACACATTAATGCAACAATACAACTAATGAAACTCACGCAGCAAAATACTTGGTTAACAACCACTTTAGGTCAATATTTACTGCAAAAAGAGCAGCAAATGTATGATGCGGCTGTGGGTGATATTTTTGGTTTTAATGCTGTGCAGCTTGGCTTAACACAATTAGATACGCTGAAAAATTCACGTATACCGCATATTTTGCATGTGGGTAATCATGCTGGTGAAGTGCTATGCGAGAGCGATTATTTGCCGTTTAGCGAAAGCTGTATTGACTTAATTTGCTTGCCACATGTGTTGGAATTTAGTGAAAATCCGCATCAAACCTTGCGTGAGGCAGAGCGCATTTTAGTGCCAGAAGGGCATTTAATCATAACGGGCTTCAACCCAATCAGTGCTTGGGGCGTCAAAAAAATCATAAGCCAAGATAAAAGTTACCCATGGCATGGACATTTTTTTAAGCTATCGCGCATTAAAGATTGGCTGGCTTTATTGGGGATGGAATACGTGAGTGGCCAAATGCATTGTTATGAGCCACCAATCAATAATCTACAATGGCTCAATCGCTTTGCATTGACAGATAAATTAGGCAGTCGCTGGTGGCCAATGATGGGGGGTGTTTACTTTATTGTCGCTAAAAAACGTGTGGTCAATATGCATCTTTTAAAACCCAATTGGAAGAAAAATTCGTTAAAATCGCGATTGGCGGTCAGTAGTTCACAAAAAACGAAACCGCATCAGCAACAAAAATTAGAAAAGAAGTGATTGTAATCAATGTCAAACTTAGTCGAAATATATGCAGATGGCGCCTGTAAAGGTAATCCTGGTCCTGGTGGTTGGGGTGCTTGGCTCATCTGCGAAGGCAAAGAAAAAACCTTAAGTGGCGGCGAATCGCTGACTACCAATAATCGCATGGAGCTCACAGCAGTGATTCGCGCGCTTGAAGCTTTAAAAAAACCATCCAATGTGAAAATTTATACTGATTCATCCTATGTACAAAAAGGTATATCAGAATGGATTGTTGGCTGGAAAGCTCGCAATTGGCGCACTGCAGACAAAAAGCCAGTTAAAAATGATGATTTATGGAAAGTGCTAGACCATTTAGCAAATCAACACCAAATTGAATGGATTTGGGTAAAGGGGCATGCGGGTAATGTGGGCAATGAGCGCGCTGATGCGCTTGCCAATATTGGCGTTGCAGCATTCTTATCATAAAAAATGGGTTAAGTATGCGACAAATATTTTTAGATACCGAAACAACTGGGCTTTATCCTGCGCAAGGCCATCGCATTATTGAGATTGCCGCCGTGGAGATGATTAACCGCCGCCCAAGCAACAATCACTTTCATGTTTATCTAAATCCACAGCGTGAAATCGACCCCGCCGCACAAGAGGTACATGGCATTTCACTCGAATTTTTGCAAGATAAGCCTTTATTCGCCGCCATTGCACAAGATTTAATTACGTTTATTAGTGGCTCCGAGTTGATTATTCATAATGCGCCGTTTGATGTGGGCTTTTTAAACAGTGAGCTTGGCCACATCGGGCTACAGCCAATAGAAGCATTTTGCGATAAAATCACTGACACGCTTAGAATGGCAAAAGATTCTCGTCCTGGACAACGTAATAATTTGGACGCTTTATGTCGGCATTTTGGCATTGATAATGCTAGACGCACATTGCATGGCGCACTATTAGATGCCGAATTATTGGCTGATGTTTACATGGCCATGACACGCGGACAAGATAGCTTGATGATGGATTTAGGGCAATCTGAGCCGCAAATGCAAGTGCACATGGGTGATAATAAACAAATTGCTTTAAAAGTTTTAAAAGCAGATGCGGGTGAGTTAACTACGCATGCAACGTATTTAGATAGTCTAGTTAAGGCTGGCGCAAAGCAATGGTAATATTGCTGCCTTTAAACTAGAAACGAACAATCATTAGCAGTCATTTAAGATAGGTTCTAATCACATGAAAAATTGCATCATTGTTACAGGCGGCGCTGGCTTTATTGGCAGTAATTTCGTTTTAAATTGGGTAAAAGGCGGTTTTGGCGCGTGCGTTACCTTAGATAAGCTCACATACGCGGGCAATTTAGCCAATCTTGCTGATATCGAAGCGCATTCAGACCACGTATTTGTGCATGGTGATATTGGTGACAGAACTATTGTTGATGCTTTGTTAAAACAATACCAGCCACGCGCCATTGTTAACTTTGCAGCAGAAAGCCATGTAGACAGGTCAATTCATGCACCCGGTGAATTTATTCAAACCAATATTGTGGGCACATTTAATTTATTAGAAGCCGCACGCGCTTATTGGAGTGACTTACACGAAATTGATAAAACAAATTTTAGATTTTTGCATGTATCAACCGATGAAGTATATGGATCACTTAGCGCCACTGACCCAGCTTTTAAAGAGACTAATCCATACGAACCTAATAGCCCATATTCAGCCTCTAAAGCAGCTTCTGATCATTTGGTACGCGCCTATCATCATACTTATGGCATGCCGATGTTAACCACAAATTGCTCTAATAACTATGGGCCATACCACTTTCCTGAAAAGCTCATTCCATTGGTGATTCACCATGCATTAAGTGGTAAACCGCTACCTATTTATGGCAATGGTAGCAATGTGCGCGATTGGCTGTATGTAGAAGATCACTGCAGCGCGATTAGACGGGTGTTGGAGGCTGGAAAAGTGGGTGAAACTTATAATATCGGCGGCTGGAATGAAAAAACCAATTTAGAAGTTGTATATACGCTGTGCGATATCTTAGATCAACAAAAGCCAAAGCAAGCGGGTAGTTATCGCGATCAAATTACATATGTCACCGATAGGCCAGGACACGACCAACGTTATGCCATTGATGCCACCAAAATTGAACGCGAGCTAGGCTGGAAACCTGCTGAAACATTTGAAACAGGCATTCATAAAACCGTTACTTGGTATTTAACGCATCAAGATTGGGTTGATAATGTGACCAGCGGTGAATATAAAAACTGGGTGAATCAAAATTACATAGAACGCGGCGAGGAGTTAGCATGAAAGGGATAGTATTAGCGGGCGGGTCAGGTACGCGCCTGTATCCAGTGACGCAGGTTGTTTCTAAGCAATTATTGCCTGTTTACGATAAACCGATGATTTACTATCCATTATCGGCACTGATGCTAGCTGGTATACGCGAAGTATTAATTATATCTACGCCGCAAGATACGCCGCGCTTTAAAGAGTTATTAGGTGATGGCGCGCAATGGGGCATGGATATTCAGTACGCCGTACAGCCTTCACCCGATGGCTTAGCGCAAGCGTTTATTATTGGTGAACAATTTATTGGCAATGAGCCCTGTGCATTGGTGCTGGGGGATAATATTTTTTATGGTCACGAATTAGCATTAATGGCGCAAAATGCAGCAAAACGTACCAAAGGTGCGACGGTATTTGCTTATCCTGTGCATGACCCTGAGCGTTATGGCGTGGTGGAATTTAATGCCGCTGGTAAAGCAATTAGCCTGGAAGAAAAGCCCAAACAGCCTAAATCGCGCTATGCAGTAACCGGTTTATATTTTTACGATAACCGCGTAGTCGACATCGCCAAAAATATGCAACCGTCTGCACGTGGTGAGTTGGAAATCACCGATGTCAATCGCAAATACTTAGAATGGGATGAATTACAAGTAGAAGTGATGGGGCGCGGCATGGCTTGGTTAGACACTGGCACGCATGAATCTCTGCTTGAGGCGGGCACTTTTATTGAAACCATTGAAAAACGCCAAGGTTTAAAAATTGCTTGTCCTGAAGAAATAGCTTATCGCATGGGATTTATTGATGCGGCGCAGTTAGAAGTGATGGCCAATAAATATGCTAAAAATGGCTACGGCCAATATCTTAAATTAGTGCTTACAGAACGAGTATTTTAATGAATATTGTAAAAACCAGCATTCCAGAAGTGATTATTTTTGAGCCCAAAGTGTTTGGCGATGATAGAGGCTTTTTTTACGAAAGTTTCAATGCCAAAGTGTTTGAGCAGGCGACAGGTTTGAACGCACATTTTGTGCAAGATAATCATTCAAAGTCCGCTAAAAATGTATTGCGTGGCTTACATTACCAAATTGAACACGCGCAAGGTAAATTGGTACGTGTGACCCTTGGTGAAGTATTTGATGTAGCAGTCGATATGCGTGAATCTTCTGCTACCTTCGGTCAATGGGCGTCGGCAATTTTGTCGGGTGAAAACAAACGACAAATGTGGATACCGCCAGGGTTTGCACACGGGTTTTTAGTGTTATCAGATACAGCCGAATTTTTGTATAAAACAACCGATTTTTATGCGCCACAGCACGAATGCTGCCTCAAATGGGATGACCCAACCGTGGCGATTCAATGGCCTACACAAGCTAGCCCACTATTATCTGGCAAAGATAATATGGGCTTAAGTCTGCAAGATGCAAAAAAGTTTATATAACCTTAACTTAACGCTAGAAATCCAGTGAAAAAAATTCTATTAACGGGTGTCAATGGCCAAGTTGGTCATGCATTACAAAAAAAACTCATTCATCATCAAGTCTTCGCCCTCAATCGAGAACAACTTGATTTAAGCGATAAAGATGCTATTCGTCGCGTTGTACAAACTATTCAGCCTGATTTAATTATTAATCCAGCCGCGTATACAGCGGTTGATAAGGCTGAATCAGAGCCTGATTTAGCCTATGCGATTAATGCGATTGCGCCGCAAACTTTGGCTGAAGAAGCGACAAAGCTAAACGCTGCACTCATTCATTTTTCAACCGATTATGTTTACGATGGGTCAAAAATAACAGATTATGTGGAAACTGATGATGTGAATCCACTGAGTATTTATGGCAAAAGTAAGTTAGCGGGTGAAGAAGCGATTGGCGCGATAGGTTTGCCACATTTGATTTTACGTACCAGTTGGGTATATGGCGCGTATGGTAAAAACTTTTTAAAAACCATTATTCGCCTAGCCAGCGAGCGTGATAGCTTGCGCATTGTAGCGGATCAGTTTGGTGCGCCCACCAGCAGTGAAAGTATTGCTGATGGGCTGGTGGCGTTATTGGCTGCTTGGCAAACACAAGAGCAGAGTCAAAGCGGGGTTTATCATTTGACCAATCAAGGTAAAACTTCTTGGCACCATTTTAGTTGTGAAATTGTGCGCGAATATAATCGTTTAGCAAGTATTAAAAATGCACCGCTACTTAAAACGCCTGTAGAACAGATTGAGGCAATTACCACAGCAGATTACCCAACTCCAGCTGCGCGACCTACTAATTCAACATTAAACAATACTAAATTGAATCAAGTGTTTTCTGTTGCTTTGCCTAGTTGGGAAAAGGGTTTACAGCAAGTGATGCAATCGCTTGAGTAAACTTTTTAAGCAAAAATAAGGGTTAACTATAAGCGTCTGCCCAGCTATTGGGTGTTTCATAAAGCCTTACGCGCTCTAATTTAAGGTGGTTGCCATACGTATCTTGATATTGGTGACTTAGAATCTTAAAGGCTTCTGCAGCCATATTTTCTGCAGTTGGCACGCTGGGAAATATCACCGTTTTGTGATTGGGCAGCGAATTTAAAAAGTCCAAAACGACTTTATCATCATAATAAACCAAAAAAGCATGATCCCACAGATCGACCACACTTTCACGTGCAATACGTTTTACATCCGAAAAATCCATCAGCATACCCGTTTCTGAAACATCATTTTGCGTAATAATATCGCCAGAAAGTGTGATTTCTAAAGTATAGCGATGCCCATGTAAATTGCGACATTGGCTTTTGTGTGAGGGGATGCGATGCCCAGCATCGAATTCTAAACGGGTAGTGATTTGCATCCAAATATTATAACATTAGGCTGCTTGATGCTGTTTCGCCCAAATTAAAAACGCCTCAAAAGGCATTGGTTTTGCAAAGTAATAACCTTGGCATTTGTGAATTTTCATTCTTTTGATCAGTTCAAGGCAGTCTTCATCTTCCACACCTTCTGCCAAGACTTCTTTACCCAAAGTATAAGCGAGCGTTGCAATTGAGCTAACAATATTAAAATCTAAGCGAGAATGTTTGATATCGCGCACAAAAGATTGGTCAATTTTAATTAAATCAATTGGCATGGTGCGTAGTCGCGATAGCGATGAAAATCCAGTACCAAAATCATCTAAAGCAAGCCTGAAGCCACTTTCCGATAATGTTTTAATAACAGACCTTGATGATTCGTTATACTCTAAAATCCCGTTTTCGGTAATTTCCAATACAATATTTTGGGGGCTAATTTTCCATAAAGCCATTGCTTGCGATAGCAAATGCGGCAATTCAATATCGTACAAATCTTCTGCGCGCAAATTAATGGTGAGATAAATAGGCAGTTGATAGTCGTTAATCAGCTCGCTGGCGTAGCGGCAAGCAGAGTTAATCAGCCAGCGCGTAAATAACTTACCTTTACCCACTTTATTCAAAATTTCTATGGTCACGCTAGGATATATATGGTCGCCAGCTTCAGTAGACCAGCGTAATAATAATTCAGCTCCAACACAAGTCGATTGTTCAATATCGACAATGGGCTGAAAAAATAAGGTTAAGCTATCCGTTGCAAACGCATCTAATACTTTTTTTTCCAATTCAGTTTGCAGCGCTAATTCAAGCTTAATTGCAGGTGAATATTGCACAAAATATTGTTGTTTTGCCAACGCACTCTCTAAAGCTGATTTGGCATTGGCACATAAACTGGCATAATCAACCATGCCGCATTGCATGATTGCTGCGCCTGAAAATGGCGTGACTAAGACAGATTCATGATCGAATAATAAAATTTCTTCAAAAGCGCGTCCTAACTTTGCTGCAAGCAAATTAAGTGTTAAGTCATTGTTTAAATGAGGAATGAGTAAATCAAATTTTAAATTTCCCGCATAAAATAGAACATAATCTGTAGCAATATTTTGTTTTAAAAGCACAGTAATTTTTTGGCTTAATTTGGACGATGCAATATGCGAAAAAGTCAGCATATTTTTGGCGATTTGAAACTGAATAGAAACCAAAGCAGTTACTTGGTTTGGCGCAGAATTGTTAGATATTTCTGTTAAGTAACCTACAATTTGATTGGCATGCGGTAACTGTGTATTCGCATCAAAATTAATTGCGTAATTGAGCTGGTTAAGCTGATATTGCTGAACGCTATCAGCCACTAAACTAAACATAAATAAGTGTAATTTAGCGGTGATTGTGTTGCTAAATAGCGATTTTGAGCTAACACAACGGGTTAAGTTTAGAATAGTTTGTAACGCAACATGCTGCTGAATGGCAGATAACCACCAAAAAATTAATTGATTAATATGCGCTGTAAAACTTGGCAAGTTAAGTTGCGCTGGCCAATTGTTGAGTGCTTTTTTAAGGTTCTGCAAAGTGGCATTATCTGCAGTAGCGCTATTAAGAATGGCGCTTTCTAACTGATTAATATTGCTTTTGAAATGTAAAAATAGCCAGTTTGAATCAATTTGATAGTGCTTTAATTTCTCCGCAATCTCTTGCTCAGTATAGGTAATTTCAATTTCAATCATTGGCATATCGTTGTTTGACGACGCGCTAGACTCATTCATTAGCATGATGACTTAACCTATTTAAGCGATTAACAATTAGACATAAAAATCGCTGGGGTTTAAACCATAGCTGTCAGGCGCTAAACTGCGGGCAATTTTATAGGCTTCACCGGCAGCAGTGCTGGGGCTGTTGAGCAAATTGAGAATAATTGGCGCGCTGTAACGCACTTTTTCTGGGTCAAGCAACAGCATTAAGCGTGGCAATAATCGCCTGACTTGATTCTGCTGTATGACCACAGCAACCTCACCTGTATTGAGCTCAACCAATGAACTGACTGGATACATGCCCATAAATTGCACCAGCTGATCCACCAGTTCGCTACTGAATTTTGTGCCACTTAACTGATGAATTTCATCTAATGCTTGTTGATGATAAACGCCTTTGGAATAACTTTTGTGGGTGGTTATCGCGCAATAAGTATCGATTAACCCAGCTGCTTGTGACATGAGCCCAATTTGATGGCTTTTAAGCTGATAAGGATACCCGCTGCCATCAATGCGTTCATGGTGTTGTGCCACCAAAAAAAAGGCAGAATTAGGAATATTGGGCGTAGCCTCTAAAATTTTGATACTTTCATCGACATGTTTTTTTGCATGCTCAAATTCTTCATAGGTGAGTTTGCTTGGTTTTAACAAAATGTCAGGAGATATTTTGACTTTTCCAACATCTTGCAATAGACCAGCTAAACCTAACTCTTTAATTTGATGTTTAGAAAGTGCTAAAAAATTACCAAAAGCCATCAGCGTAATCGACACATTAAGTGCATGATTATAAGCATAATCGTCAGTTTTTTTAAGCTTTGCTAGCCACAGCAGTGCATCTGGAGTACGACCAATACTTTCCACCATGCTGTCTAAAATTTCGCTTACAGCCGTCAAATCTAAGTGCTGCTCATTGGCAACAGACTCAAAAATATCGCGCGTAGCGATTTGTGATTGCTCATAAACGTGAGTGATTAGCGCGATTTCATTTTCAACTGGCGGCTCTTCTTCATAAATCGTGATTCTATAACCATCATCAAGCGTGGATTGCTTATTGGTGCTGTCGCTATTGCCATCAAGCTTACTTTTTAATTGGTCACGTTTAAACAAGCCACCAAAAAACCCACCCACATCTTTTGCAAGTTGCTTGGTCATCGAATCGTGGGCTAGTGATTTTTGCGCATTTTGAGATGAGGCGGCTTGTGGCGGATTGCCATTGACATTTCTTACATTAAAAACTGTGGCATTTTTTTGATTTACATGAATATTTTTTTTAGGGTCATGGTTTTTTAAGTCTTTTAAGATATCAAAAAAAGAATATTTTTCGCTAGGTTTTTGGTTGCGGCTGGCGTAAATTTGTTGATCAGAAACGAATTTACTGGGATCTTTTAACTTGATCACTGAGCCTTCGCGCTTAATGGCGACATTTTGTTTAGCGGGTGCAATAAATTGATCTGCTGCCGATTTGGTGCGATCAACGTAGACAAAACTGCAAAGTGATTGGATGGCGTCTATATCGGACTGCTCATCGAGCAAAAAGCCTTGCAACATAAATGGTGTGCCAATCCAAGGCCTGTCTAGCTCGGTTATATACATACCCAGCGCTAGTTTGGCTACTTCTACTTTATCTTTTTTTAAATCAATCATGATTCAAGCTTTAAACAGAAGACGTTAAATTGAATAATTCAAATTGCGATGCCGATTGAGATAATACAACAAACCGCTATAAATGATACGCAATGCCAAGTGAATTGAAGAAGGAAATTTAATGCAAAGATAGTTCTTGCGAAAGCTGACGATAAAAATCTAAGCGCCGTGTGGATATTTTGCCTGCATTTACCGCGTTAAGTACCGCGCAATCAGGCTCATGGGTATGTTTACAGTTGTTAAATCGGCATTTACCCAAATAAGGCCTGAATTCTTTAAAGGCAATTTCTATCTGCTCATTGGATAAATGATTTAAGCCAAATTCTTGCAAACCAGGGGAATCGATTAGGCTGCTGGGTTCAGTAAAAGCAGGTCCATTTAAATGATACAAGTGGGTAGCGGTGGTGGTGTGCTTTCCGCTATCTAATACAGTGCTAATTTCTTGCGTGCGCACGTTTACATTTGGCAGCAAGGCGTTAATGATGGTCGATTTCCCCATACCCGATTGACCCACTAAAACACTTTGATGATTAGCTAAGTGCTGTTGAATGACTTGAATATTTTGTTTTGCCGATAAATGCAGCACTTGATAGCCTAAATCTGCATACAATTGCAACTTTGATTTTGCGTGATCTACATCGGTTAAGTCACATTTATTTAACACAATCAGCGGCACAATATTGGCCGCTTCTGCCGCGATTAAACAGCGGTTTAATAGCGCTTCATAAAAGCTAGGCTGAGTGGCTAATACAATGACAATTTGTGTGACATTTGAGGCGAGAATTTTACTTTTAATGGCATTGCTACGGTAGAGCAAACTAGTGCGTGCTAAGCTAGATTCAACCACACCTTCGGCAGTATCGGTGAGTTTGATGATGACTTGATCGCCACAAGCCAAATCATTTTTCTTGCCACGTGTAACACAGCTAATACGTGATTGATCGGCGAGTTCCACTTCGTAACGCTTGCCATAAGAGGCAACAACTAAACCTTGCGGCATGAATGGCTGTTTTTCAAATGCAAGAAAATCTTAGTGATTAAATTGATAGTAATGTTGATTTAAGTAAGCGGCAACGTTGAGTTCTTCATCCTCAAACCATTTTAAACCAAGCATGGTGTTGCAGTTACGCACTTGCGCAAGCAGACCTTTAGAAGATTTAACCAGTGTATTTTCACGGGTGTAGATAGCCGAGCCGTCACCGCCAAAACTGCTGGCGTGGCAGCTAATACAATGTTGATTGACCAAAACTTTACCAGCATTGGTATCTGCTTTTGCAAATACTTCATTGGCTTGAATATTCAAGCTAAAACATAACAATGCAGAAAATATTAAGCTTTTTAACATGTTAAGTATTTTCTCATATTAGGCTAAACAATGGCCGATTAGCCAGTATACGCTGCTAGTTTTGAAATGCGCATGCTAGCAGGCGGATGTGAATCATAAAAAGCCGAATGCAACGGGTCTGGCGTTAAGGTGGATGCGTTATCGCGATACAACTTAACCAGGGCTTCAACTAAATGATTGGCGTCTGCGTGTTTGGCGGCGTAATCATCTGCTTCAAACTCATTTTTGCGTGAGTAGCTAGCCATGAATGGACGAAGCAAGAATAAGAACACTGGGGAAACTAATAAAAATAGTAACAAAGCCATGTGATTACTCATTTCAGTCACACCTAAACCATTATAAAACCAAGTTTGGTTCATCAACCAACCCAGCAATGCTAAGCCAATAAAGCTCATAAAAAACAACATGGCGATGCGTTTAATCACATGATGGTGTTTAAAGTGACCAAGCTCGTGCGCCAGTACGGCTTCAATTTCTTCTGTGTTTAATCTGCTTAATAAAGTATCAAAAAACACCACACGTTTACTGCTACCAAAGCCTGTGAAATAGGCATTGCCATGACCTGAACGCGTTGATCCATCCATCACAAATAAACCTTGCGATTTAAAGCCGCATTTCGTGAGTAATGCTTCAATACGCGATTTTAAAGTCTCATCCGTCAATGGCGTAAATTTGTTGAATAAGGGCGCGATAAAAGTAGGATAAACCGCCAACATCACAATATTGAATACACTCCATACCACCCACAAATAAAACCACCAAAATTGCCCAGCGCCTTGCATTAACCATAATGCTGCAAACAAAATGGGCGCACCTAAAGCTAATCCAACTAAACCATGTTTGAGCATATCAGTCACAAACATGGTGGGTGTCATTTTATTAAAGCCAAAACGCTCATCAATGCTGAAGGTTTTGTAGTAGTCAAATGGAATTTCAATCACACTGCTAACCAACATGGCCGTACAAATCACTAAGGCACCACGAATGATTTCGTTGCCAGGTAAAACATTAAACCAAGCGGTATCGATAAACTGTAAACCACCACCAACAGTCAGTATGGCTAATAATAAAGCCTGCGCAGAGGCCTCAATTAAAGCGACTTTTGTTTTGGCGCTAGCGTAATCGGCCGCTTTTTGATGTGCCTGTAAACTAATATTGCCTGCAAACGCGTTAGGAACTGCACCACGATGCGCTTGAACATGGCTAATATGGCGTGAGCCCAGCCAGATACGGGTAGCCGTAGTTGCAATAAGTAAAAAAACGAATACAAAAGTAAGTGTAGAAGCCATAGGTGTTTAATCGCTAAAAAACTGAAAAGTTAAATATAATGATATTGTGAAGCAATTGTGCGCTATACGTTCAACTTTAACGCCACAATATCACTATTTTAATCGTATTTAATGGAAATCATGATGACCGCTTTAAGCAGCAATACCGACAATTTGAAATCAAATGACAATTTAATTTGGTTAGATATGGAAATGAGCGGCTTGTTGCCTGATAGCGACCGTATTTTAGAGCTTGCCGCAGTAGTAACCGATGCCGATTTAAATGTATTGGGTGAATCGCCAGTGTTGGTTATTCATCAAATAGATAGCGTTTTAGATGGCATGGATGCTTGGAATAAAGGCACGCATGGCCGCAGTGGCCTGATTGATAAAGTAAAGGCTTCCATTTTAAATGAGCAAGCGGCGACTGAACAGATGATTGCGTTTTTAAAGCAATATGTGCCAGCAGGAAAATCGCCCATGTGCGGCAATTCTATTTGTCAGGATAGGCGTTTTATGGCGCGCTATATGCCTGAATTGGAAAGTTTTTTTCATTACCGCAATTTAGATGTAAGCGTATTTAAAGAATTGGCACGCCGCTGGAAACCGAGTATTTATTCAGGTTTTAAAAAAGCCAGTAAACACGAAGCGTTAGCGGATATTTATGAATCAATTGATGAGCTTAAATATTATCGCGAACATTTTATTGTTAAGTAATGCGTTTTAAATCAATAAAAATCGTTATGCAAAAAAAGAGGGCATAACGGTTAAGTTACACCCCTAGGGAGGAGAAGTTAGCTTTGGAGAAGCCTAATTAAGCATAAGCATCAGTTGTGCCAACTTTTAGCCCTATTGCGTTAGTAGCGTTTTTTGATACAAATCTAAATAAAATTGCGCGCTAAATGCCCAGCTTACCTCACGGTTCATGCCATTTTTTTGAATTTTTCGCCAATCTTTTTTGTTTTTCCAAATGGCTAATGCACGCTCAATAGTGACCAAAAGTGACGCAGAACTGACTGATTTCATCACAAATCCAGTCGCGGCATTGGCTTTAAATGTAGCCATATTAGTATCAGTTACCGAGTCAGCCAACCCGCCTGTATCCGTTACAATTGGCGGTGTTCCATAAGCCAGACCATATAATTGATTCAGGCCACAAGGTTCAAAACGCGATGGCATGATAAAGATATCTGCCCCTGCCATAATATTATGCGATAGGTGTTCGTGATAGCCAATATGCATACTCACTTGCGCAGGAAAGCGCTCTGCTAAATCGGTAAAGCTTGCTTCTAATAATTTATCTCCACTACCCAAAATTACAAACTGGCAACCCTGTTTAATCAGTTGCGGCATGATAGATGGTAATAAATCTAAGCCTTTTTGATGGGTTAAGCGGCTAACAATGCCCAATAAAGGGGCGTTTGCATCAATTTGAAGCCCGAGTTGTTGCTGTAATAATTTCTTGACTGTCGACTTGCCTGTTATACGTTGCTTGCTGTAATTTTTGGGCAAATGCACATCAGTTTCTGGATTCCATTCCTGCGTATCAATCCCATTTAAAATGCCGGTTAATTCATGGCTGCGTGTTTGTAAAAGTCCTTGAAATCCAAATCCAAAAGGTTCAGTTTGAATTTCTTGCGCATAATTGGGGCTAACCGTGCTGAGTTGGTCGGCATAGAAAAGCCCGGCTTTTAAAAATGATATTTGATCAAAATATTCAAAGCCGTTTACTTGAAAGTGTTCAAGCGGTAATTCAAGCAGCGCTAACCATGTGGCGCTGAATGTGCCTTGAAAAGCGAGATTGTGAATGCTAAAAACACATTTGGTCGATGAAGCATCGATTAATTTCATATAGGCGGGCGTTAACCCAGTTTGCCAGTCATTGCATTGAATTAAATCGGGTTGCCAATTAGGTAGAGGGCTTTTTGCACTGCATAGCAAACTTGCCACGCGAGACAACACGCCAAATCGCAAAGGGTTATCTAACCAATCTTTACCATTTTCATCAGAGTAAGGCCCGCCCGCCCGCTCATATAACGCAGCATTCTTAATCGCAATCACGTCTATATCGGTATCTGGCATTTTGCCAACAATAATTGAACAAACTTGTCCTAAAACCGTTATTTCAGCTATGGTTTGAATTGCATTGAGTTTGTCTAAAACAGCGCTGTAAGCGGGCATCAGCAATTTAATATCGCCTTCAAACGCACTTAACTGGCTAATGGCTTTGGGCAGCGCGCCGCTCACATCTGCAAGGCCGCCTGTTTTAATTAATGGATACGCTTCGGAGGTGGCAAATAATACGTGCAAAATATTCTCTTCAATTAAATCAATATATTGCCTATTATAATGGTTAAGTAGGTTTTTATTAGAGAGTAAAACATGGCAGCAGGAAAATTAGTAGCGATACAATGGTTTGCAGTGGGTGGCGGCGCTGCAATGGGCGCTTGGGCGCGCTGGGGTTTGGGGGTCGCCTTAAACGCAGGCTTGTTCCCACTAGGCACTTTAATTGCAAATCTGTCAGGTGGTTTTTTGATGGGCATGGCAATGGCTTATTTTGCATTTGCAGCACCAGATAATGCATTGCGTCTGCTGGTCATGACTGGATTTTTAGGTGGCTTGACTACTTTTTCAGCGTTTTCAGCTGAGGCGGTCAATTTTTTGCATAGACAAGAATATGCTTGGGCGGCAGGGCATATTGCTAGTCACGTGCTGGGCAGTTTAGCGATGACGTTGCTGGGGTTTATGTTGGTACAGTATTTGAAAAGTTAGCCTAAATAAAGGGTTAAGTTTTCAGTAAAGAGGTTGAATAAATGTGATTACAAAAAAAGCCCAGCTTTAAAGCTGGGCTTTTTTATGACGCTAGCATGTTAAATTGCGTTAAGTCAGCAAACTACTTTTGCGTTTCTACCATCACCAAAGGCGCATCGTCTTTTTTCAATTCAACCTCTTTGTTCCAGTTAGGTGCTTTGCGTGGCGTGCGTGGCTTAACAGGCTCTGCGACAGGCAATGTCGTCTTAGCATCGCCTTTGGTTTCCACTAATTGCAAACCACTTTCGTCTAAACTGAGCGATTTTTCGGCTGCTTTTGTCGATTTAGCAGGCTTGCGTGCCGCAGGCTTTTTCTCAGATTTGGCTGATTTAGCATTTTTTTCCGCCGCATCCAATACTTGATCTGTTTTGGTCGGTGCATCAGCCGTTACATTTTCTGCTTTGGGCTCAGTTTTTGGCTTTTTGGCAGAAGTTGCCTTTGTTGATGCAGCTGGTTGTTGCGATAGCACAACTGCTTCAGACGGTGATTCAGTAGGCACGACCTGCACGACAATAGGCGTTCCATCTAGCACAACATCATTGGGCACAAAAGCCGGCGTTGTTGCTGCCGCTTCGCGTGATTCACGGCTCTCGTCACGGTTGCCATCACGGTTTTTACGGTTGCGACCACCACGGCTACGACGACCGCTGCGCTCTTGACGTGGCGCTTGATTGGCATCAACAGCAGGATTAGCAACAGAAACAGCTGTGGCAATATTCTCCAAAGTTTCAGCTGCATCTGCACGTACAACATTGTCTTGTGCTGGATGACTTAACACATTTTTAGACTCAATTTTTTCTTGCGTTCTGTCTTGAGGCTTATCTTGCACTTTGTCTTGACGTGCAGGACGCACTTGCTGCGCTTTAGACTGCTGGGTTTGCTGTGGCTTATCGTTACGCTCATTTCCCGTTATATTGTTACGGTCACGGTTGTTGGCATTACGGTCAATGTTGCGATTGCGGTTACGATTGCTGTTACGGTTGCGGTCATTATTGCGTGCAAGGTCACGTGTTTCAACAGTGGTTTTGTCTGCTGGCTTTTGTTCAATTTTTGCTTCAGGTTTAGCACTAAACCATTGTTTAATGCGGCCAAATAGCGAAACTTTTGGATCTGGCGCAATGATTTGCGCTATTTGCTCTTCTATTTTCTGCTCAACAAGTGGTGCAGAAGTAGCGGTTTTAATACCTTTAACCAATGCTTCTGGCGCTTTGGGTTTGGCTTCTTCGCTCAAGCCGCGCTCATAAGCTGATTCTGCTGGTAATTCCACCATTTTGTAGCTGGCTTGCGAAGTTTCTTCGTTTACGTCATCCGATTTAATGCGCGTGATGCTGTAATGGGGCGTTTCCAAGTGAATATTCGGAATTAAAATCACCTCGACACCCATACGCTGTTCAATTTTATGAATATCGGCGCGTTTTTCGTTGAGCAAGAAAGTCGCCGCTTCAACGGGCAATTGCACCTGAATAATCGCGCTATTGTCTTTCATCGCTTCTTCTTGCGTAATACGCAAGATATGCAGCGCGGTGGATTCAATACCACGAATATGGCCTGTACCACTACAACGTGGACAGGCTGCGTGATTAGTTTCACCCAGACTTGGACGTAAACGTTGACGTGAAAGCTCTAATAAACCAAAACGTGAGATTTTGCCCGTTTGAACCCGCGCGCGGTCAGCGTGCAGCGCATCACGCAAGGTGTTTTCTACTTCACGTTGATTGCGTTGGCTTTCCATATCGATAAAATCAATCACCACCAAGCCACCTAGATCGCGCAAACGTAATTGTCGCGCGACTTCTTCGGCTGCTTCTAGGTTCGTGTTAAACGCAGTTTGTTCAATATCAGCGCCTTTAATACTGCGGCCAGAATTAACGTCTACAGACACAAGCGCTTCGGTATGGTCAATGACAATGGCGCCGCCAGAAGGCAAGCGTACTTCGCGCGAAAAAGCCGATTCAATTTGGTGTTCAATTTGAAAGCGTGAGAATAACGGGATTTCATCTTGATACAATTTCACACGCGCCACATTGCCTGGCATGACGTGGTTCATAAATTGCACGGCTTGCTCATGCACATCAGGCGTGTCGATTAAAATTTCGCCAATATCAGCACTAAAGTAATCGCGAATCGCGCGAATCACTAAGCTACCTTCTTGGTAAATTAAAAATGCGCCAGGTTGAATATGCGAGGCTTCTTCAACGGCTGTCCATAATTGCGTTAAGTAGTTTAAATCCCACTGTAGCTCTTCAGCATTGCGGCCGATACCAGCAGTACGCGCAATAATACTCATGGCTTTCGGTACTTCAAGTTGCGCCATTACGTCACGTAACTCGTTGCGGTCTTCGCCCTCAATGCGCCGAGAAACGCCACCACCGCGTGGATTATTCGGCATTAAAACCAAATAGCGGCCAGCCAGCGAGATGTACGTCGTTAAAGCAGCGCCTTTGTTGCCACGCTCATCTTTATCCACTTGAACGATGAGTTCTTGACCTTCTTTGATGACGTCTTGAATACGTGCTTTGCCACTATCCGCTTTTTCGGAATAGTAACTGCGTGAGATTTCTTTAAAAGGTAAAAAGCCATGACGCTCATTGCCATAATCGACAAAAGCGGCTTCAAGCGATGGTTCTATACGGGTAATAACGCCTTTATAAATATTACTTTTGCGTTGCTCTTTACCAGCGTGTTCTATGTCTAAATCGACAAGCTTTTGCCCGTCTACGATGGCAACGCGTAATTCTTCCGATTGCGTTGCATTAAATAACATGCGTTTCATTGTTTGCTCCCGCGCTCAGAGCAATGCAGACATTGTATCGTTAACTAAAAAACTTAACGATGCAATTCAACTAAAAATAATAATGTTGATTAAAGTGGCTGAAGAATATCAAGGCGCATCTGATTTAAATTGCGCTACATTCAAGCATGCATGAGCTTTGGCGCAGCGCCTAGCTGCTTAAAATCAATCAGACGCTTGCAGCGTTTTAATTAATGGTAACCATTTCTAGTAGTAGAAATTGCTTGGTTACGGTTTTTAATTGATTGAAAAATGTCTCATCATCTTAAAATGGATGATATTAAAAGTTATGCACATTAATTTTATATATAGTTTTTGAATTTTATATATAGTTGGGCATAAATTCGTTAAAATTCGGTCTTCAGTCACTTTAGTCGCGTTTATGTTTATTTGTCTGCGGCGGCTAGAGCGCAATTATTTTATCGCTACTTCAATATGGCGAGCGGTATTAGCCAAATATTTTGTCTTTCGCTTATTCATTTTTAAAAAATGTTACAAAGTTTTAATGGTGAATAAGTGAATCATTAATGTTTGTCAAGATGCTATAAAGCATTTAAATTCAACAACATCAGTAGTATAGGCGTAATCAGCCGTTTAAGCAAAAGTTAAACATGCAAATACAACAAAATATCCAGCCAGAAAAAACCATAGGCGCGCATGCTGCGGCTAATGTGACGATTGATGAAGCCAGCGAAGGGCAGCGCATTGATAATTTTCTGACCAAAGTACTAAAAGGGGTGCCAAAAAGTCATATTTATCGTATTTTACGTAGTGGCGAAGTGCGGGTGAATAAAGGCCGTATTGATGCTTCATACAAATTGTTAATTGGCGATATAGTGCGCGTACCGCCGATTCGCTTAGCCGCTGATGACAAAGCGTTATCAGAGAATGTCAACCCTGACCAACCGATTAAATCGATACTGGAAAGCACCATTATTTTTGAAGACGATGCGTTGTTGGTCATTGATAAGCCCGCTGGATTTGCGGTGCATGGCGGCAGTGGTGTGAGCCGTGGTGTGATTGAGCAATTGCGTATGGAGCGTCCAAAAGCTAAATTTCTAGAATTAGTGCATCGACTAGACCGCGAAACTTCTGGCGTTTTGATGCTGGCAAAAAAACGCGCCGCATTGGTTACCTTACATGAAATGATTCGCAACAATCAAACTGACAAACGTTATTTGATCCTGGTAGCAGGCGAGTGGACGGAAAAGAAAAAACGTGTTGCAATGGATTTGCAAAAATATGTGCTGCCAAATGGTGAGCGCCGCGTGAATGTGGTGACGGATAAAAGTAAAGATAAGTACGACCAAGCACAACACTCAGAAACGATTTTTTATTTAAAACAAGCTTTTGCAGGCTTTACATTATTAGAAGCGCAACTCATCACGGGACGCACGCATCAATTGCGTGTGCAGTTGGCGCATTTGGGTTTTCCTATTTTAGGCGATGATAAATAT
>JBKJRD010000043.1:0-2690 GCA_046594885.1 Methylotenera sp.
GCTCGGTGTCACCGATGTAGCGATTTTTAAAGATACCTATGCGCCGCTATTAATGCAAAGTGCGCAAATGCCCAGCCCCGATTTTCGATTGGTTGAAGCGGGCGAAACAGCAAAAGATTTTGCGTTGCGCTGTGCCGAAAAACTGGAACAATATGTGAGTCAGCATTACCATGCGCTAGCCGCTTTTATCATCGAGCCGCTGGTGCAGTGCGCGGCTGGCATGGGCATGTATCATCCTGTTTATTTGCAGCGCGCGCGCGAAATATGCACGCAATATCAAGTGCATTTAATTGCCGATGAAATTGCGGTTGGGTTTGGGCGAACAGGCACCATGTTTGCCTGTGAAAGCGCCAATATAGTGCCAGATTTTATGTGTTTATCAAAAGGCATTACGGGCGGCTATTTGCCCTTATCTGTGGTGTTAAGTAGCGACGAAATTTACGCCGCTTTTTACCATGACAGCACCGCAAAAGGCTTTTTGCATAGCCATAGTTACACAGGCAATCCGCTTGCTTGCAGCGCTGCTTTAGCTACTTTAGCCATTTTTGAAACAGACGATGTTTTCAATAAAAACCAAGCAAAAGCGGCATACTTAACCACTAAAATGACCGCATTTTTAGATTGCCCGATTGCGCATTTGCGTCAGCAAGGCATGATTGCCGCGTTTGATGTAAAAAGCAATAACACACATTTTGCACGCGATTGCTACGCGGCCGCTCTAACAAATGGTTTACTCATTCGCCCAATTGGCCACACCGTCTATTTTATGCCGCCGTATACCATTTCAGAATCGGAAATGGATTTTATGTTAGACGCGGCGCTAAAGAGCGTGCGCTCTGCCTTATAAAAAATGCCTCAAAAAAATAGGTTAAGTAAAGGTTACGAATGAAAATAATCCTGTTTTTAAGCTTGCAATGTTTCATGCTTTTTGCGCATGCCGAGTTGCCAACCACAGTGATTGATGCGCTAAAAAAAGCCAACATTCCGCTGAGCGACGTTGGCGTTTATGTGCAGGCTGTGGACGAAACCAAGCCAATCATCGCGCACAATGCTGAGAAAAGTTTTAACCCTGCCAGTGTGATGAAGTTAGTTACCACCAACGCAGCATTGGATTTATTAACCCCAGCCTATCGCTGGAAAACAGAAGTGTATCGCGATGGCGAACTGAAAAATGGCGTTTTATACGGCAATTTAATCATTAAAGGTTACGGCGACCCTAGTTTTAAAGCACAGGATTTGTGGCGATTGTTAATGGTAGTACAGCAGGCAGGTATTAAAACAATTACAGGCGATTTTGTGATCGATAAAACACTTTTTGCAGAGCCTTTAGCTAATCAGCCAGCATTTGATGCAGAAATCTGGCGCGCTTATAACGCCAAACCTAGTGCATTTTTGGTGAATGGTCGCCACAGCAGTTTTAAGTTTAGCGTATTAGATAATAAGGTTAATATTCAGCAGGAATTTGCGCTGGATGCAGTAGAAATTGTGAATAATGTCGTGTTAAGTCAAACGGCTTGTGGCGATTGGCGCAATCGTTTTGGCTATACGGTTAACACTCAAACAAACGGTGTTGTTGTCACATTTAACGGCACGTTTTCGCCCGATTGTAGCGAGCGCTATTTAGAATTAAGCCTACTCAACGATGCACAATATGCTTTTTATAGTTTTAAAAAATTGTGGCGTGAGTTAGGCGGAAGCTTTAATGGCAATTTGCTGGTGCAAAATTTAGGCAGCACCGCTGTAAAAGTGACGGAGCAATTATCAGAGCCGCTAGCTTACGTGGTGCGCGATATCAATAAATGGAGCAATAACTTAATGGCGCGCCAAGTGCTGTTAACGCTTGCATTAGAAAAACAGGGCGCGCCAGCAACAGCAGCAAAAGGTGCAACTGTGATTAAAAATTGGCTGCAAGCTTACAATATTGATGCCAAAGCGCTAGTGATTGAAAATGGTTCGGGATTATCACGTATTGAGCGCATTAGCAGCGCGCATTTAGGCCAAATGCTAGTCAGCGCTTTTAACAGCGCTGTAATGCCAGAGATGCTCGCTTCGCTGCCGATTTTGGGCTTAGATGGTACAGCACAACAACGCTTAACTGATAGCCCAGCACAAAGGCAGGTGCATTTAAAAACAGGCTCCTTAAATGGCGTGAATGCGATGGCGGGCTATGTGCTAAATCGTCAGCATAAACGGCTTGCTTTTGTAATGCTGGTGAACCATGCAAATGCAGCGGCAAGCAGGGCTGCCCAAGATAATTTGATTGAATGGATTTATCAGCAAGCGCAATAATTTTCTATTCTAGAAATGACATTAAGTGACATACCCATTTGGGCTATTGATTAGTTGTATAGAACCAGTAGTATTGGCACATGGTTGTATAAAACCAGTGAATACAAACAACGGGAATTAAAATGTTTAAAAAATTGAATTTACTACTTGTGGCTACAGCATTAATGTTGATATCAACACAGTTGATTGCAGCACCGAAGCCCGCACCAGTATGGATTGATTTGGACCCCGCCTTACCAGGTTTTACATACTCTGTATTCCCTGCAGATGAAATAAAATTTTTTAATGGTAATATCACGAATCAAAGTTCTGCAAATATTGAATCAGTGATTGAAACGCAGTTTGCACTTACTAATGATTTAACGCCTGTTGCTCAGTGTGATACGAACTGTACCGGTTCA
>JBKJRD010000009.1:0-3489 GCA_046594885.1 Methylotenera sp.
TGACCTTGCATTAATTCGATAACGGGAATAATTTGCACGAATCACCTAACAGTATCAAAAAAATATTTGTCTGTGAATTTATCACAGCTGGTGGTTTTAATCACGTAGATTTGCCCACCAGTTTAGTGCATGAAGGCGCTTTGATGCGCGATGCGTTGTTGCGCGATTTATCTCAATTGCCGTATCGCATCAGTACCTCAATTGATGCGCGCTTGGCTAAGCCTAATTATTGTGATGAGTGCGTTGAAATTCATACTGATGATGATGTCTGGCAACATTGGGCGTTGCAAATGCAACAAGCAGATGCAGTATGGTTAATTGCACCAGAAACCGATGGATTACTTGAAAAGCTAACTCAATTAGCGCTGAAAAATGGCAAGCTAATATTGGGTTGCGAGCCGGCAACGGTTGCGGTTTTTGGTCAAAAATTGACCACTTATTTGGTGTTAACTCAAGCTAACATTGCTACTGTAATCACTTACACGGCAGAAAACTGGCCCAAAACAGACGGACATTGGGTGCTAAAACCCAATGATGGCGCAGGGTGCGCAGAAACGCTTTATATTGAAAAAGCACAGACAATTAAAGAGCGGATGACAAAAAATAGCAAACTTAACCGGCATGTGATTCAGCCTTATATAGAAGGGATTTCCGCCAGCATTTCATGCGTGATGCATCAAGGTCGTGCACAGTTATTGAGCTGCAATAAACAATTTGTTTTCCTAGAAAACAATGTGTTTCATTATGCAGGAAGCCAAATAAATGCCATGCAACAGTATTGGGATAGGTTTGCATTGCTGGCGCAAAAAATCGCTGAAATCGACAAAAATTTGAATGGATACATTGGCATTGATGTAATGGTACAGCCTGATGATTTGATTGTGGTGGTGGATATTAATCCGCGTTTAACTACTAGCTATATCGGTTTGGCGCAAGCAACTGGCCAAAATCCTGCTGCGTTGATCATCAACACTTTAACGCAAGCACATTTTAAGTGGCCTGTTTTGCAGCGCAATAAGGTCAGTATTCATGTCTAAATTGATTGGATGGGATATTGGTGGCGCGCACTTAAAAGCTGTCTTGCTCAATGCTGATGGTGAATTGTTGAGCACATTGCAAGTTGCTTGTCCGTTATGGCGCGGCTTAGATAATTTGCAAACGGCGATTGATATGGTATTAAAAGCTTTTGAAACCGACCCAAACCAAACTAAGCACGCCATTACAATGACAGGTGAATTGGTGGATTTGTTTATAAATCGCCATGAAGGTGTTAACAGCATCGCGCAATGCGCTGTTCAATTATTGGGGCAGTATTGCCAGTTTTATGCCGCCAACAAAGGTTTTATTACGATTGAAAAAGTAGAGAAGAATACTGGCTACATCGCTTCAACCAATTGGCATGCCAGTGCCAGTTTAATAGCGCATTATTGCCCTGATGCAATATGGCTGGATATTGGCAGCACCACTAGCGATATGATTGCGATTGAATCAGGTAAGGTTCTGTCATCTGCTTTATCTGATGCCAGCCGTTTACAGCAAGATATGCTGGTTTATACAGGCGTCATTCGCACGCCAGTGATGGCCTTGGCACAGAAATTAGCGTTGGAAAAAGTTGAAACCAATGTGATGGCGGAGTTTTTTGCCAGCATGGCAGACGTGTACCGCTTAACCGGTGAATTGCATGAAAAATATGATTTGGCTGAAACCGCAGACGGAAAAGGAAAAAGCCAGCTAGAATCAGCCCGTCGATTAGCGCGCATGGTGGGCTATGACTTTGAAGACAAGGCGATGGATGTATGGATTGAACTGGCATTTTCATGCAGAAACGCGCAATTAATGCAACTTAAAGCGGCTATTTTAAAACATATAAAACCCGATATGCCCTTGATTGGTGCGGGTGCAGGCAGCTTTTTGGTAAAAGCATTGGCGCAAGAATTAAATACGCCTTATCATTCGATTGCTGACATACTACCGAGCAAATTGACGGGCAATTCCGAATGTATGCAAGCGCTTGAAGTGTGTTTTCCTGCTTATGCGGTAGCGCAACTCATTATATTGACCAACCAAGCATGAGTTTGTTATCGCAGCAATTAAGCTACCACCACGATAGCACTTTGTTATTTGAGTGCATTAAACAGGATGCTTGGGCCATATTTTTAGATAGCGGACAACTGTTAGATGCCGCCACTGGCAAGGCAGGCAGCCAATATGGTCGCTATGATATCTTGGTGGCTGAGCCTTTTATCACCGTGGTTACTAAAGGGCAAAAGACTGTTATTACGCAGCAAGGCGTTGAAACGATCTCGGAAGCAGATCCATTCTATCTAGTGAATCAATTATTGCAGCAATATCCTGCAGCTAAAACGCACCATCCGTTTGCAGGCGGTGCTTTAGGCTATTTTGCTTATGACTTAGGCCGACGAATTGAAAAGCTGCCCACTATCGCTACTCAAGTAGCGGATATTCCAGAAATGATGCTGGGGTTTTATGATTGGGCCATTGTGGTTGATCACCGCGAAAAACGCACTACGCTAGTTTCGCATGGTTTAACAGCTGCAACAAAACGCAATTGGCAAGCGCTTTGTGAAAAGTTTGATCAGGCAATTTATGCTGCTGGTGGTGCGATACCGTTTGAAGTGCTAACGGATATTCAGTCTAATTTGAATGAATCGCAGTATAACCAAGCGTTTACAAGCATAAAAAACTATATTGCTGCTGGTGATTGTTATCAAGTAAATTTGGCACAACGGTTTGCAGCAAAAGTGCAGGGCGATAGCTGGCAAGCTTACCAAAAACTACGTGAAATCAGCCCTGCGCCATTTATGGCGTATATGCATCTACCATTGAGTACCACCGAGAATTTTCAAGTGCTTTGCAACTCGCCAGAACGTTTTTTGCAAACCGATGGTCATCATGTTGAAACGCGACCGATCAAAGGTACACGTCCACGCTCGCAAAATGCAGCGCAAGATTTAGCCTACTCAAACGAGCTATTGACCAGCCTTAAAGATAAGGCAGAGAATGTGATGATCGTGGATTTGCTGCGTAATGATATTGGCAAAAATTGCGTCATTGGAAGCGTTAAGGCCAATCAATTATTTCAACTGCAAAGCTTTGCCAATGTGCACCATTTAGTGAGCATTGTGACCGGTAAGTTGAAGCCGACGGCAAGCGCCATAGATTTGCTTAAAGGTTGCTTTCCAGGAGGGTCTGTTACAGGCGCGCCTAAACTACGTGCGATGCAGATTATTGAAGCGTTAGAGCCGCACAAACGTGGCCTTTATTGCGGTGCGATTGGTTATATTGGATTTGATAGAAAAATGGACACCAACATTGCGATTCGCACTGCAATTGTGTGTAAAAATCAACTGAGCTTTTATGCGGGCGGTGGTATAGTGGCTGATTCGGAAGCAAGCAAAGAATATTGCGAAACGTTAGACAAAGCATCAAATCTTATTGCAATGATGCAATATTTTAAAAGAGTCTGAT
>JBKJRD010000003.1:0-14329 GCA_046594885.1 Methylotenera sp.
TACAGCGCCTATTTGCAAGCCCAGTTTGCTATGCGGACGAATTTAGTAATCATCAAGCTAAGCCAGCAGAAGATTTTCCGTTAGGCTTTGCCGTAGCGCAGATACATGGCGTATATATTTTGGCGCAAAATAAACTGGGTTTAGTGGTGGTGGATATGCATGCCGCGCATGAACGCATTATGTATGAGCGCCTTAAAAATGCTTTAGACGATAAAGCTGTACTCATGCAGCAGTTATTAATTCCAGTGAGTTTTCATGCAGATAGGTTAGAAGTAGCAACGGTACAGCAAGAATTGAGTTCAGGACTTAGTCACTTGCAGCAGTTGGGATTTGAAATTGCCATTTTGTCACCAAACACCTTAGCCGTGCGCGCAGTGCCAGCGCTGTTGCAAGATGCAGATGCAGTGACTTTAGCGCGCGATGTATTAAAAGATTTGCGCGAATTTGGCGCAAGTAGAGCGTTAACTGAACGCCGAAACGAGCTGCTAGGCACTATGGCCTGCCACGCCGCCGTGCGCGCCAATCGCATTTTAACGATTCCAGAAATGAATGGCTTGTTGCGTGATATGGAAGCAACTGAACGCAGTGGAATGTGCAATCACGGCCGCCCGACTTGGTTTCAAGTCAGTATGGGTGATTTGGATAAAATGTTTATGCGCGGTCAATAACGTTCATAAATGGATGTTTTTATAATGTTAACTTAACCCAAATTTTTCTTTAAAAAACGCCAAACCAGACTTTCGGGCACTTCAATACCGTCTATGACATAAGTCAGTATCTTGATATTGTTCAATAACAAAGGCTGTATGGCTTTGGCTTTAAGTGTGCCGCAGCAAAGTATACGATCGTTGATGTGCAGTATAGTCGATTCGTTTGGCAATAATGTTGCTTGGTTATTTCTCATCAGCAACAAGGGCACTAAATCTAATCGCTTATCGGGATTTGCTGGGTCACACATCAAGTGTTTTAGTAACACTTGCGTTTCTTGATGCATTAAATCATAAACCGCTGGGGCTAAAGTGGGTTGAATATAAACACCCCATGTTTCGGGTACGGTTTCGCCCATCACGCTCACTAATTGACTAATCAGCGTATTTGCCCAGTGATTGGTTTGATTTCTAGCCTGCAGTAAAAACTGCGCCAGTAGCGGTGAAATCATGTGCGCTAAGCACTCATGCGCAATAATATCGGTTGGCTGCATGGTAATGTCAGCGTCAAACTGTTTAAATAATGCATTGTTATGGCGTTTATTTTTGCGTATAACCAAGAATAAAGCGGGGTTTAATTCTTTCGCGGTCATGCCAATAGATAGATTATTAATATCGTTATCAGTGCCCGCCACAATCGCCACTGCGTTCATAATATCGGCCTCAAGCAAGGTTTTGGCTTCTGTGCCGCTGCCTACAATACAGATATCGCATTCGGTGAGTTTTGGGTTGGCTTCCACAATGGTGATGCTTAAGTGTTCGCGCTCTAAGTTTTCTACTACCGATTTACCAAATCGACCGTAACCACACACAATCCAGCGCCCACGCGGTGGATTTTCTGGTGGCGGTAGCGTGTCGCCTGGCACGCCTGTTAGCCATTGATGCAGCAAATATGTGCCCAGCGCATGCACGCGCATCGCCAGTTGTTCACCGAATAAAGTATAAGGATTGATAATATGATCGGTGCCAAAAGAGGCCATATTGGCCGCAATATCTTCACGTTCTGCGCGCGCGATCACCGGTAATGTTGGGCGCATTAATTTGACCGCAACCGCGACTGCTAAATTGACATCGTCATTATCGGTTAAAGTGACCACGCCACTACACAAAGCATGATGCACGCCCGCGCGCACCAAGTTTTCTGGCAGTTTCGCATCGGCACAAATATAAGGGATAACGCTTTTGGTATTGGTTAATTCAAGCTCATCTAAACGCGATTGCTGTGATTCGATGACCACAACACGCATGCCTTTTTCGTCTAAAATTTTAGCAAGCAAGCTGGCCGATTCGCCATAACTGCATAAGATATAAAAAGGTTCTTGTAATAATTTGACATCGCGCGCGAATTGGTCGTTAGACATGGCTTGTCGTAAGCTAGTATCCTGTAGCAAAGTGATGATTTTACCAATGCCGTAAAACCAAGGAATGACAGTAAAATAAATCGAAAAAGTGGTCCAAATGCGTTGTGCTTGAGTAAATGGGTAGGGCACTTCGCCATAGCCGATGGTGGTGGCGGTGTAGCTGATGACATAAAACGCCTGAAAAATACTCATATACCAAGTATTGCCATTGGCATCGATACCCGGCATCAAGGTTAAGCCCAAAGTCGCAATGGCGAAGCTGACAATGATTAATATGAGCGGCAACCTTAAGCGGCGCAGGATTAAAAATAAAATACTATCCATGCAAAGGCTTAAACTAAGTTAAGCACAATTTTCGTGCCTATTTTAATGGGATTTTTTGCGTCAAAAAACATGTTAAGTCTATGTTTAAATCTCGTTTTAACGGCGTTGGCTGATGGTTTCTGAGACTAACAAGATAACGGAGACAAAGTTCGCCATTAACGCACCGCCTGACAATGACACGATATAAACCATTAAACTTTGCGGATCCATTTTACCATCCAGCGCTGCCCACAAAATGGCAGCCGTAATCAATTGTAAATCGGCAGCTAAGCTGGTTGAAAGCAAAAATGCGCCCACATGTGTGCGGTCACCAAATTTAAGCACCGTTGCAATTAAGCTGACAATAATGGCAGCATATAATTCGTATACATGATGATGCGAAGGATTATCAATTTCACCCAAAAAAAAGCCAAAATTTAAGGTCATGGCTAAAACAATAAAAAATCCAAAAACAACTTTTTCTAAATTCATATGCGTTACCTGTGTGATATTAGGGATTAAAAAGATTATATCGCTATCGCATTCACATTTTTAAATTGCAGGGTTTTATTTCGATAATTAGGGCAAAATCGGCCTAATCATCATTAAAATGATCAACCTTTACAACATTTATCGTGCATTCCATGCCTCAATCAACATTACCGCCAGCTATTTTTTTATTAGGCCCAACCGCCAGTGGCAAAACGGGCGTGGCGGTTTATTTACAAGAAAAGCTGCCAGTAGAAATTATTAGTGTCGATTCTGCGCTGGTATTTAAAGAGATGAATATTGGCACCGCCAAACCAGATGCGGAAATTTTAGCAAAAGCGCCGCATCATTTAATCGATATTATTGAGCCGACAAGTGCGTATTCAGCGGCAAATTTTAGAAGTGATGCACTGCGTTTAATGGCGGATATTACCGCGCGCGGCAAAATCCCATTATTGGTCGGCGGTACGATGTTGTATTTTAAGGCGCTGCAAGATGGCTTAAGCGGTTTGCCCGAGGCCAATCAAGCCGTTCGTGCCAGGTTAGATGCGCGTGCCGCATTAATCGGTTGGCCTGCAATGCACGAAAAATTAGCCTTGATTGACCCGCAAACTGCCGCGCGTTTGCAACCAAATGATGCACAACGCATTCAGCGTGCGCTAGAAGTGTTTGAAATCACGGGCGAAACGATGACGAATTTGTTCAACAAGCAAACAGCAGAGGTTTTGCCTTATCAAGTGCTCAAAATTGCGTTAGTGCCAAGTGAGCGCAAGGTTTTGCATGCGCGCATTGCCTTGCGATTTGAGCAAATGCTGGCAGCTGGATTATTAGATGAAGTGAACACTTTATTGGCTAAATATCCAAGCCTGAATGCTGAAGCAACGGCAATGCGCTGTGTGGGTTATCGTCAGGCATTGGAGCATTTAAAAGGTGAATTTAGCATTGATATATTTCGCGACAGGGGCATTTTTGCCACGCGGCAATTAGCAAAGCGTCAATTAACATGGTTAAGAGCAATGGATGATACGTTTGAATTTGATTGTTTGTTGCCAAACTTAAATGAATTAGTATTTAATCATATTAATCAAACTATTAAATAATTATCTTAAAGTGATTTATTGGTATTTAAATCGTTTTTTTTACGTAATTTAATGGTTAAGTAGCTTGGCTTTCTAAAGTGTTTGAATGCGTTTTGCGGCCTCAACACATTCTTCTAAACTGGCAACCAAGGCTAATCGAATAAAATTTTTGCCAGGATTAATACCGTTCACTTCGCGCGCTAAATAGCTGCCAGGCAATACTGTGATATTAAAATCACGGTATAGATTGACAGCAAAATCGGTGTCTGTGATGTCAGAATTTTTAATTTTTGCCCACAGATAAAATGCCGCATCGGGCATTTCAACGGCTAAAGAATCGCTTAACATCGGCATCACCGTTTTAAATTTTTCAGCATACAATTGGCGATTTTCAATGACATGCGCATCATCATTCCATGCGGTTGCAGATGCGGCTTGCACCGCTGGGTTCATGGCGCAACCATGATAAGTGCGGTACAAAGTAAAGGCTTTAATAATGCTGGCATCGCCCGCCACAAACCCAGAGCGCATGCCAGGCACGTTGGAGCGTTTTGAAAGGGAGCTAAATACCACCAAGTTTTGATTATCTCTGCCCAATTGATGCGCGGCCTGCAGGGCGCCTAAAGGCGGATTGGCTTCATCAAAATAAATTTCCGCGTAACATTCATCCGCAGCAATCACAAAACCGTATCGGTCTGATAAAGCAAATAAAGTTTTCCATTGCGCGAGTGACATCACCTTGCCAGATGGGTTGCCTGGGCTGCAAACATAGACCAGTTGTGTGCGACTCATGATCTCAGCTGGCACTTGTTCAAAATCCATTGCATGACCATGCTTTGGATCTTGATGGGGCGTGGTGTTCAAAAAATATGGCTCAGCACCTGCTAAAAATGCAGCGCCTTCATAAATCTGGTAAAAGGGGTTGGGCGAAATCACAATGGGCTTATTTTTGCTACGGTCAATGATGACTTGTGCAAAAGCAAATAGCGCTTCGCGACTGCCTGTCACAGGCAAAATACAAGTTTCAGGATCTAGCGCAGGTAACTGGTAACGCCGCGCAATCCATTGAGAAATTGCTGTGCGCAAAGCCAAACTGCCAATAGTCGTGGGATAATGAGCTAGCCCAGCCATATTGCGCATTAATGCGTCGGTAATCAGTTTAGGCGTAGCGTGTTTGGGTTCGCCAATCGATAAATTGATGGGTTTATAAGCTGGGTTTGGCGTAATGTCAGCAAACAAATCACGCAAGCGCTGAAATGGGTAGGGTTGTAGTAAATTGAGGTCTGGATTCATACGATTTCAATGCGTAAAACATAATTATAATTGAGTAAGTCATTTATTAGGAAGTGCATGTGCAATAGTAACAAACAAAACTATTTGGCCATTTTTGGGCTTTTATTTGGCGCCATCTGTTGGGGCATTATTTGGTATCCATACCGAGTGATGAACGATGAAGGCGTTTCTGGCGTCGCTTCCAGTTTTTATACTTATGGTATTGCGCTTATCTTGGGTGCAATTTTATTTGCTCAGCATTGGCGTGGCGTATTCCATTTACCTAAAAGCGCCATTTGGTTGAGCATTGTTGCAGGTTGGACCAACTTAAGTTATGTATTGGCTGTGATTGACGGCGAAGTCATGCGCGTGATGCTGCTATTTTATTTGTCGCCATTGTGGACCTTGCTTTTAGCACATTTTTGGTTAAAAGAAATCATCTCCAAAATGGGTTTTATATCAATTGCGATTGCGATGATGGGCGCTTATATTATGTTAGCTGACCCATTTAACAGCAGTGCCAACCATATTCCATTACCGCAGAACAAAGCGGAATGGTTGGCTTTAACGGCGGGCATTGGATTTTCACTGACCAATGTGATTACGCGTAAATCCACCCATTTAAGTTTGGCGGCAAAGTCTATGTTGGTTTGGGTTGGCGTGGTGGCTATGTCAATTTTAATCATGCCGTTTTTAGGTGATATTTCTTTAACATCCAGTTTTCAGCCACCACAATTTTTTAGCTTGCAAAACTGGTTAGTCATGGGTTTAATTGGCCTATTATTGATGGCGGCTACTTTGTTTGTGCAATATGGCGTCACACAAATCAAGGCTTCACGTGCATCGGTATTATTTTTATTTGAGTTAATTGTGGCGGCAATCGCCGCATATTATTTAGCGCATGAGGTGATGCGTTTAAACGAATGGATAGGCGGCGGATTGATTGTTGCGGCTGGTTTATTGGCGGCTTTTAACCACACCGACGATGAGTGACTTAACCCGAAATTAACACCAATAATGAATCAATTACCAAAACCACCACGCGAGCCTTCTGCGGCAAAGCGTATTTTTAGCGATAAATCGTTGCGTGAATCTGCATTCGCCAACGCATGATCTTCGCTAATTTTGCCATTGCTAAATAGTTTAAATAGCGCTTGGTCAAACGTAATCATGCCAATATCGTTGTTATCTGACATAACTTCTTTCATTTCGCTTAGTTTTTGCTTTTGAATCAACTCTGACATATAGGGCGAATTAATCATTACCTCAACCGCCGCCGCGCGTTTTTGCGTAATGCCAGGCACTAAACGTTGCGAAATAATACCGACTAAATTTAATGAAAGCCCAAGTAATAAGCCATGTTTAGCATCGGTTGGAAAAAAAGAAATAACGCGCTCTAAGGCTTGATTCGCGTTATTGGCATGTAAAGTGGCTAAGCATAAATGACCTGTTTCGGCATAAGCCAGCGCGTGCTTCATGCTGTCCATATCGCGCACTTCGCCGATTAAAATCACATCGGGCGCTTGGCGCATGGCATTTTTTAAAGCGTTGTCAAAACTTAAGGTATCAATACCCACTTCACGCTGGTCAACAATGGATTTTTTATGCGCATAAACAAATTCAATCGGGTCTTCAATGGTAATAATATGCCCTGTTGCGTTTTCGTTTCTATGGTCAATCATCGAGGCTAACGATGTCGATTTACCAGAACCGGTTGCGCCAACCATCAGAATCAAACCACGCTTACGCATAATCAATTCTTTTAAAATGGGCGGTAAACCTAATGTTTCCAGTGTGGGAATCTCGGTTCTAATATGCCGAATCACCATGCCTACTTCGCCGCGCTGGCGAAACACATTCACGCGAAAACGCCCAACATCTTTGCGACCAATGGCAAAATTACACTCTAATGTGGTTTCAAATTCATTAATTTGCTCCGCACTCATAATGCTATAAGCGATTTCTTTAATCATGCCAGGTGCCAGCACTTGGTTATTAATCGAAACCGTTTCGCCTTCAATATCCATGTGAATCGACGTATTAGTACTAAAAAAAAGGTCAGAACCACCTTTGTCGACCATAAATTTGAGTACAGGGGTAATATCGATGGCTGCCATGGTGAGGATTATCTTTAGAGTAAATTGTGCTTAACTTTATCACATGCCGCGTTTATATGACAACGAGCCGTTGTGTTAAATTGCTATTAGCCTTGGATAGTCTTTTGCTGAAAAATCTGCCAGATATGCAGATACTGCTGCTCTAAATTTTTTGCAAATTGTGCGGGCTTAAATAAATCGGTACTGTGAATTTGCGCAGATAATTGCAGCTTTAATTGATTGTAGATGGCAGGATTTTTAGCCAATGAAATGGCTTTTTGTTGATATTCTTGCCAGTTTTTAGTGCTTAAGTCAGCTAAATCCATATGCAGTAAAAGGCTACTAGCTACGCGAGATGCGAAGGTTTCGCCAGCACAAGTTAATAGCGGCAAACCCATCCATAACGCATCGCTAGCGCTAGTATGCGCGTTGTAAGGCGATGTATCTAAAAATAAATCGGCATGCGCATGGCGTGCTAAATGTTCCGCAATGCTCACGCGTGGTGCGAAAATCAGCCTTGTATCATCCACGCCAGCTTTTCTCGCTTCTTGACGCAAATTGGCAGTTGCCCATTGATTGCAATCCAGCAACCACAACACACTATCAGTTGTTTGCTGCAAAATGCGCATCCACACCGCAAAGACGTCTGGCGTGATTTTAAAGCTTTGATTAAAGCAACAAAATACAAAAGCCTCTTCAGGTAAATTTTGGGCTTTTTTAGGTGTTAAGTTCGCTGTTGGGCGTTGCGCATTATTCGGTTGGTAACAGGGAAAATAAAGCAATTCTTCGCTGATATGTTCTGCACTACTATTTTCTGCATTAGGCGTGATGATTTTATCGGTCAACAAATAATTAAACAAAGGCTTACCATTAAAATCACCCATAGTTCCAGCAAAACCCAGCCAGTTAATGCTAACCGGCGCTGGTTTTAGTGCAACAATGCCTGTACGGCTATTTTGCGTAAAACCCGTTAAATCCACCAAAATTGCCACACCGTCTTGGTTAATCTTTTCTGCGGCTTCAATATCCGTTAATTGTTTAATGTCGTTAAACACATCAAAAGCGCTTTCGAAACGTTTACGCTCTGGTGTTTTATCGTTTTTTCCATAAGAGTAAGCGATGGTGGTAAATTGGGTTTTGTCGCTATTTTCAATCAATTCGGTGATTAAAAACGCCAACGGATGTAAGCGAAAATCAGCTGATAAATAGCCGATTTTTAATTTTTTTTGTGGCAATATCAATTGATTAAAATCAAAACCTGCATGTTGCTTAACAAGCTTATTGTAAAAACTATGCGCCCAATTGCTGGCACACTGTTTTTGTTCGATAGCGGTGGTGCCGTGCATGCTTAAAAAAGCAAAAGGCGATATTTGTGCCTGCGGCTTCGTCATAACCCATTCACGTAACTGTTTGATTTGACTATCAATATTGCCCCAATCACACATATGTTGTTTTTGATGCACCAAGTGCGCCAGTGCATGATGCAAATCTGGATTTAACTGTAGGGCGCTCTCATAACTGGCAATCGCCAAGTCTAATTGACCCAGTTCGCGCTGAATATTGCCCAAATTATTATGCACATCCGCATCATTTGGATTGCGTTTGATGGATTGTTTAAAGCTGCTCAGTGCATGGTTTAATTGCCCAAGTTCGCGTTGCGCGTTGCCTAAATTAAACCAATAAACCGCATTCTCTGGTTGATGTGCTAACGCCTCTTGAAAGCACGCTTGCGCTTGCATAAAGCGAGCATTGGCGTGCGCAAGATTACCTATTTCTTGCAAGCAAAAACATAGTGCATCGCGTACAAGCGCATTGTTTTTAAGCATGCGCATAATGCGGCGAAAATAGTCTGCAGCCTCTTCATAACGCTTAATTTCTACACATAAATTGGCACAATGAATGAGTGCGTCTAAATTGTTAGCATCATCTAAAAGCACTTGATGATATTGCTTGAGTTTGGCTTCAGCTGCTTGATTTGGCTGGGTTATTTGCATTGTACAATTTTAATCTAAATAAATTGGATGATTGTGGATTGTCATTTACCTTAAGCCATACAAAGCGCTGGCAAGTTGCTTTAAGCCTAATTCTTTTAATAAAAAGCGGCTAGGGTTCAGCTTGCTGAGTAAGGGCGCATCAATACTTAACCCTTGATTAGTGATCAAATTTGCAATCATTTCAGCACAAATTGGCGCGGTAATCATGCCTTTAGAACCGTGCCCCGCATTCACATACAAGCCTTCCAGCCAAGGTAAATCGGCAGGCTTAGCATTGTAGCGCGGCGGTTTTTCGCGTAATACTTTTTCATCCATTAATTGCCCTGCAAGCGGCAAATAATCTTGCGTATGACTGCGCCAAGCAACGCGACCACGTGCAGAATAAGGTTGAATGCTGTTAAAAATTTCAGGTGAAATACATTTTAAAGCCGTTAAATTTTCTAAACTATCTGCTTGGCTTAACTGTGGATTGGCGTCGTTTGGTGCATAAGTGGCGCCAATTGCGTGTAAGCCATCCGCTGCTGGACTTAAATAATGCGTAGCGCAAATAATGGTCTTAATGCGTTGGCTTGCGGCTGTTGCTGCAAAAAAATTCACCTGCCCACGCACGGGCGTAGTTACCGCGCTAGCGCAAAAATTAAATTGTTGTACTTGATTAGCATTACACAATACCAATATATCAGCTTTTAAATCAAGCTGTTGCGCATGATTTTCCTGTGAAGAATCAATGTAGTGAATCTGCCATTGCGCATGATTTTTTTCAATATGAGTGACGCGTGCATGCGTGATTATTGCGATATTAGATGTGTTAAGTAATGCATGACACCACTGTTTAGGCTTAACCCAGCCGGCTTGTGGCAAAAATAAGCCACCTTTGTTTAAGCGTATGCCAGCTATTTCACTGGCTGCATTAGCGTTCAGTGTATGAAAAAAATCATCATGATATTGTGTGAACAGTGCTTCTTGTCTTATTTGCTCACGCGCATCATAAGCCAATTGAATTTGCCCACAGGCAGTAAAAAAACTGCTGTGATTAGGCAATTTTTTCAGCAAATTTAAGGTGAAAGCAAAGCCAAGTAACGCAAGCGCGCTTTGGGCGCTGGGTTTGATGCTCAATTTGGGATACAAAGTAGCGATAGGATTGCCAGAAGCTTCTGCTGCAATTGTGCTGTGCTGTTCTAGTAAAGTCACATTGAATCCACGTTTGGCTAGCGCATAAGCAGTGCTACAACCTGCAATTCCACCACCAATGATAATCGCAGATTTAGCTTGCATTGGTATTTTTTGCGCTGTGATTGCCAATAAAACGCCCAGTTAACATTTCTCGCTTTTTACCAAAACCTGTTTGCTTACACACCTGAAACCCGGCAGCGTGTAATCCACGCTTAACGTTGCCAGCACTGGTAAAAGTGGCGAATGTGGTATCAGGTTTGGATAATCTCGCCATTTGATTAAATAGCGCTGCTTGCCACATTTCTGGGTTTTTTGCAGGTGAAAATCCATCTAAAAACCATGCATCGGCAGTTGGCTTGATGCTTTTCAGGCAATCTGTTGCATCACCAATGAGCAGTGTTAATTGCACGCGGTTCTCAAATAATTGAATGGTTTTTGCAGCATAAATTAACGCATGATATTGTGCTAAAAATGCGGTTGAAATATCGGTTAAGTCAGGCCATATTTTTAAAGCACGAGCCATGTCTTGCTGCTTAAGTGGATATTTTTCTGTACTAATAAAATGCAAAATAGCATGCGCTGGCGAGTATTTTAGCCACAATTGGACTGCGCACAAAAAATTTAAGCCTGTGCCAAAACCTGTTTCGATGATTGTGAAGTTATGATTGCCGAGCGTCTGCCAGCGTTGTGTTAATTGGTTGCCTTGCAAAAAAACATGGTCAGTTTCAAGCAAACCGTTATCGCTGGAATAGTAAATATCATTAAATTGGACTGAATAAGGTTGGTTATTTATCCAATGAATGCTTGTAGATTGCATACTAATATTTTCGAATGTCACCAAAGTTGAATTTAGATTTTAATTTGAAGATGGTTAATGACTTAACATGGAATTGTTATGGTCAATTTTACTTAATGCATATTGTAATTAGTTGTATGAATTATCACTAATTTTACAGGTGCTAATGACAGTTTATTGCATTGATTTACCTTAAGTGCTCCTCTATTTTCTGCTAAGTTAATTTCTGTCAAACTAGGCTTAATTTTTGGTTAAGTTTCATTATACTATTTGCATAAATTAACTATTAAATTGATTTAACAATACAAATCGGCTACAGTGAACTATGCTATTTATTCTTCGAAAATCGTCACGTAATTTTATGCTGCTGTTATTAGTAGTGTTTTTAGTTGATACTGTTTACGCTAGTGCAATGATGCTCTCTGATCAATTACCTGCAAATCACGCAAGCCAAAGTGAACATTGCATAAATCCAACCACTGACAATACTCATGGCGACCACCATCAGCATGATGTGCAGCAAAAACAATCCACCAATGATCATTGTTCCAAATGCAGTCATTGTATGGCGTGTTTTAATGTTTTACCTCCAAGTCAACTAGTAGACAGCATGCAATTACGGGTTCAAGCGAGTGTTATCAGACTGTTTGAACCTAGCTACCTATCGCACGTGAGTGCACAGCCGCAAAGACCCCCCATTTCCTAAATAAATTGTTGTACTAAATCTCAGCTTTAGGTCAACACTCGACCCAAAGCTGATTCGCTACATTTATTTTCGAAGTGAGATTTCAATGAAACTATTTTTCATAGCATTACGCAGCGCATTTTTGAGTACGTGTTATTTTGCGTCAGTGTGTTTTGCACCTGTCATGGCTGCGGATTCAGCAACTCAAGAAACAAGTAGATATCAATCATCTTTTGATGATTACAAGCCCTTATCTGATGAAAATTTGTCAGACTGGAAATCGATAAACGTGCCTTCAAACGGCAGCGGTCATGCTGGACACGCCATGCCAGGCATGCAACATGAAATGACGCCGGAAAAGATGGCAAATACGGCTTCTGATAGCAAAGAAATGTCTGTAATGAAAGGTATGAATCATAACAGCATGGAAGGTATGGATAAAACCGCCCCAGACAATATGAAAGGCATGGATCACAACCAAATGAAACATGACCATGCTGTTGCGCCAATGGCAGAGGTGGACCATTCTAAAATGGAGGGCATGAATCAAGACAATATGAAGTCTAGGTTAGATAGCAAGTCAGCAATGCAGCCCATGAAAAAACAAGCTATGCCCGAGATGAATCACAACAAAATGGCTGGGCATGATCATGGCGGGTCTGATATGAAAGCGCTGGACCATTCCAAGATGAGTGAGTCAAAGCCAAATGACACGCAATCAAGTCATGAAGGTGCAGTGCAAGATGAATCTCAACCACACGAGCACATATCTACACAGGAGTCTGAACATGCAGGGATGTCAATGCCCTCAATGGCTGCACCTGCAACACAAACTACACCATGGCAGATAGTCCCTAACTTTCATCCGATTGTGGTGCATTTGGCAAATGCCTTAACTGTTACAGCATTTCTACTGAGCATCGCTGCTTACGCAAGGCGCAGTCATCCAGTCTCAACACAACTGGCAGCCGCTGGACACTTTACCCTGTGGCTTGCGGCTATAGCTGCTGCTGCGGCCGTATTATTTGGCTGGCTCGCCTTTAACTCGGTCAATCATGATAATGCTGGACATGCAGCCATGTTGTTACACCGTTCTTGGGCTATTTCCACAGCTTTAGGTTTAATCTTGCTTGCTAGCTGGGATGCATGGAAATATCGGGTCAATGAACTGATATCGGTGCCAATGTTGTTTCTACTTTTCGCTCTTTCTCAAGCAATTGCAGTGACTGGATGGCTGGGAGGCGAAGTGGTTTATCGGCATGGCATAGGTGTGTTATCCATTCCATCCAGTGAAGGCGCTGACCATGGTCACCATCATGGTGCAGATGCTACTGCACCTTCTCATACGACTGGTAAGACCGAGCCTGATGTACACACAGAACTTCATGATGATGAAAAAGGAGAATCGCATGAACACTAACACACAACATGCAGCACTCAAATCTCATACTTTAATCGCCATAACCATTGCCAGTTTTGCACTAGGCGGTTGTGCAACCTTTTCTAAAGATGGTGGTTTTGGCGCTGTGCAAGAAATTACTCAACAACACATCAAGCAAGAGATAGTATGGCCAAAAACAGAAGGTGAAAAGAATAAAGTCACTGAACGTGTAAACGAATTATTAGCAAAACGTTTAAATGTAGAGCAAGCAGTACAAATTGCGCTATTAAATAACAAAGGGTTGCAGGCGGATTTTTATAACTTGGGACTTTCTGAATCAGATTTGGTACAAGCGGGTCGCTTGCCTAATCCCAAGTTTTCTATGTTGTATACGCGTAATGACGGCGATTACAAGATCGAACAAATACTGACGCTTAATATTTTCTCCCTGATAATCATGCCAAAAATGCAAGCAATTGAACGTCAGCGATTTGCCCAAACTCAGAAAAAAACGGCATTTGAGGTGATTAAAATTGCCAATCACACCCGTATTGCTTATTTCAATGCGGTCGCAGCAACAGAGCAAGTGCGCTACAGTGAGCAAGTAAAAGAATCTGCAGAAGCCAGCGCTGAGTTAGCAAGAAGGATGTTCAAAGCTGGTAACTTTAACAAGCTACAACAGATCCGCGAGCAAAGTTTTTATGCAGATGCAGCATTAGATTATGCGAATGCGACCAATAGGCAAGTCTCTGCATATGAAGCGCTATCAAGATTGCTGGGTGTATCAGTTGATCTACTTAACTTAGAACAGCGTCTTCCTGATTTACCTAAATCTATTGCAGAATTGCAACCGTTTGAAAAGGCAGCGTTTGAACAGCGGCTCGATTTACAGGCTATGCGACTAGAAATTGATGCATTAGCTAAACAGCTCGGACTCACCAAGACCACACGTTTCATTAATGTATTGGAAATTGGTCCTGCAAGAGTGTTAGA
>JBKJRD010000019.1:0-33556 GCA_046594885.1 Methylotenera sp.
CTTTAGTACGGCTGCACTGGGTGGCGAGATTGAAGTGCCCACATTAGGCGGCTCTGCCAAAATGAAAATCCCCGCTGAAACGCAAACGGGTGGCGTTTTCAGGCTTAAAGGCAAAGGCATTAAACCATTAAGACAATCTGAACATGGTGATTTAATGGTGCATGTGGTAGTTGAAACGCCGGTTAAGTTAACCGAAAAGCAAAAAGACTTATTGCGTGAGTTTGAGATTAGTACGCAAGCCGATTCGGGCAAACACAGCCCGCGCAATAAAAGCTGGATGAATAAAGTAAAAGGCTTTTTTGAGTAATTTTGAGTGTTAACTTTATCAATGCTTAACGCAAACAAACAGACCCGCGAAAGCGGGTTTTTTGTTTTGAGCGAAACAATTAATCATGCCTAATTCAGTCACTTGCAGTGTAGCGCACTCGCTGTTCGATTTAGAAAATCTTGTTGGTGCGCCTGTTTGAACGATTAGACCTTAAGCTTGTTAAAAGACACTGAATAGTTAGCCTAAAAATGCTCATCAATATTGTTGCGTTGTGTGCGCTACCAAACAAAGTTATTTGTTAAACAGTGTGATACTCGTTTGCATAAAGTTATTAATGAGTGGAGGTTATTGTGTCAATATCTAACGTCAGACGAGCCGAAGAGTCACTTTTTCCAGAACAATCGTCGAGCAATTATGTTCAAAATTCAACCAATGATAGCGCTATCTCTTGGGGTGCTATCTTTGCTGGCGCTGTTGCAGCGGCTGTTTTATCGTTAATGCTTTTAGTATTAGGGGCAGGCTTAGGCTTATCGTCAGTTTCGCCATGGGCGCAGCAAGGTGTTAGTGCCAGTGTGTTTGGCATTTCAACCATTGTTTGGCTGTCAATCACGCAAATAATTGCTTCAGGCATGGGTGGATATTTGGCTGGAAGGCTTAGAAGTAGATGGCCTGGCGTACAAATAGATGAAGTCTATTTCCGCGATACCGCTCATGGCTTTTTAGCTTGGGCTGTGGCATCGCTTGCAACTGCTGTGCTGTTAACTTCTGTGATTGGCGCTGTTGTGAATACTGGCGCTCAGGCTGCAGCTACCTTAGCCGGCGGAGCGGCTTCTGCCGCTATTACATCAACCATCACTGATAATGCTAATCAGCCTGCAAGCAACGAATTAGGTTATATCGTTGATTCTTTATTTCGTTCAAATACCAACTTAACTGCTACTAATGGCAATGTAGCGGCGACAGATTCCGCGCAACAATCAAAATCGAACATTGAAGTCACGCGTATTTTGATGAATGCTTTAGACAAAAAAGGCTTGCCAGAAGCAGATATTAGCTATATTGGCCAACTGATTTCAAGCAATACTGGGCTAAACCAGCAAGAAGCCGAACAACGGGTGAAGGAAATTTATACTGGCATGCAAACGCAGCTAGCAAATGCTGAATTAACCACGAAAAATGCTGCAGAAAAAGCACGTAAAGCTTCATTTTATGCGGCGTTATGGTTATTTGTTTCGCTGCTGATGGGTGCATTTTCTGCCAGTCTTGCTGCAACTTGGGGTGGTCGTTGTCGTGATGCTTAAGTCGTCATGCTTTAGTCGCGATGCTTAAGCGCCAACAACCAACTTAACACTATTTATTCTGGAGATTATGATGCGTACATTATTGCTGCTTTTTCTTGGTATTCCCATTCCAATCATTATTTTAATTGCGCTGTTTTTGTAATGCCATGTGATTAAAACTTCAAGGAATTAGCAGTAAGTCTACTTAACTGCACTTCCTTATCTCAACAATAGAGCCAGCTAATTTAAAGAGAGAAACTTATGCAAAACGATCAATCAGCATCACCCGTTGATACGCACTTAGGCAATGGTGGAGAACTTCATCAGCAAGCTAATGGCGATCACGCGCAATTAACCACCAATCAAGGTGTGGCGATTTCAGATAACCAAAATTCGCTTAAAGCCAATCCGCGCGGACCAACCTTATTAGAAGATTTTATTCTAAGAGAAAAAATCACCCATTTTGACCATGAGCGTATTCCTGAGCGCATTGTGCATGCGCGCGGTACAGGTATGCATGGTTATTTTGAGTTAACCGAATCTTTGCAACAATATACCACCGCTAAAATATTATCAGAAGTGGGTGTTAAAACCCCGTTATTTACCCGAATCTCTACAGTGGCTGGTGGATCAGGCTCTGTCGATACGCCGCGCGATGTGCGCGGATTTGCAGTTAAATTTTATACCTCTGAAGGTAACTGGGATTTAGTCGGTAATAATGTGCCGGTATTTTTTATTCAAGACGCCATCAAGTTTCCTGATTTAGTACATGCGGTTAAAATGGAACCCGATCGTGGTTTTCCACAATCGGCTACGGCGCATGATACTTTCTGGGATTTTATTTCACTCACGCCTGAATCGATGCACATGGTGATGTGGATTATGTCGGATCGCACTATCCCGCGTTCATTGCGCATGATTGAAGGTTTTGGCGTTCACAGCTTTCGATTAATTAATGCAGATGGTGATACCACTTTTGTAAAATTCCATTGGCGACCAAAACTAGGTCTTCAATCCACAGTGTGGGATGAAGCGGTGAAAATCGCTGGTGCGGATCAAGACTTTTTACGCCGTGAAATGTTTGAAGCGATTGAAGCAGGTAATTTTCCAGAATGGGAATTTGCCGTGCAGTTATTCACACAAGAACAGGCGGATCAATTTCCATTCGATCACTTAGACTCAACCAAGCTGATACCAGAAGAACTGGTGCCACTGAAAGTAATTGGTCGCATGGTGCTGGATCGTTGGCCAAATAATTTCTTCGCAGAAACTGAACAAGTAGCCTATTGCCCATCGCATGTAGTACCAGGCATTGATTTTAGTAACGACCCGCTGTTACAAGGGCGTTTATTTTCTTATTTGGATACGCAACTTTCGCGCTTAGGCTCACCAAATTTTCATCAGATTCCAATTAATGCGCCCAAATGTCCATTCGCCAACCATCAGCGCGATGGCCATATGCAAATGAGTCAACCAGTTGGAAGAGTTTCGTATGAACCTAACTCGCTATCTAAAGACGCTCCGCGTGAATCACCGACAGGCTTTTGTAGCGCTGTGGTGAACGAATCAGGTGATAAAGGCAGAATCCGACCAGAAAGTTTTGCCGATCATTACTCGCAAGCAAGACAATTCTTTATTAGCCAAACAGACTATGAGCAAGCGCACATTGCATCAGCGTTAGTGTTTGAATTATCTAAAGTGGAACATGTGCACATCAGAATAGCAATGGTTGCGCATCTGTTGCATATCTCAACAGATTTGGCGAATCGCGTTGCTAAAGGTTTGGGTTTGGATAAAATGCCAGCTGCACCAAAAGCTGCTGCACCAGTTCAAGATTTGCCAGCGTCATCTGCGTTGCAAACTATTGGCAACATGAAAGACACCTTAAATGGTCGTTGCGTGGGTATTTTGATTGCGGATGGTTCAGACGCCGCAATCATTGAAAGCGTTAAAAAAGCCGTAATTAAAGCCGGTGCAAGTGTGAAAGTGGTTGGCCCAAAAATCGGTGGCGCTAAACTAAGTGATGGCTCAATGCATGCAGTCGATGGCCAGCTTGCTGGAACACCTTCGGTTTTATTCGACGCGGTAGCGATTGTACTTTCTAGTGAAGGTGCAAAAATGCTTTCTACAGAAGCGGCTGCAATTGATTTTATTCGCGATGCTTTTGGTCATTTAAAAGCCATTGCAGTAGATGACGGCGGCCAGGTTTTATTAGACAAAGCGCATGTTGTTGCAGATAAAGGTGTGGTGAATGTGTCCGATTGCGATGGCTTTATTGCGGCAGCAAAAACGCGTCAATTTGATCGCGAAAAATCCATTAGAACTTTAGCTTAATAATGCTTAATAAATTGAATCTTGTTTGAATATCTGCGCTTAGCTTTTGATGTGTTAAAAAAACTAGGCGTAGATTTTAACAAATTAGACACAAAATTAATCACACACTTACGTTTTTGTTACACATACGTCATCAAATCGACATATGTGTTTGATAACATTTGCTTAAGTGAATAAGTTGAAAGTAAACTCATGAAAAAAGAACTAGCCAAAAGTATTTTATTAGGCGCATTAGTATTAACCAGTATTGCGTTTGGCTCTTTTAAAGCCAATGCTGCGGATATTCATCATCATATTGTGAAGATAGCAAAGTGATTCAATGTTTTAACTTGTAAAAAGCCTGCTTTATGCAGGCTTTTTTGTATACTTAACCCATTTTTATGCTCAAATAATAGTTTAATAAAAGTTTACTTGTCGATTTTTAAATTTACGGGTACATCTCATTATTTTTGCTAAAATTTTTAGCGGCAAAATAGGGGTTAACTAGTATAAGTAGGCCGTCAGCGATATACTTGAAATGTGATTAAATATTAAACTTAAGCGCATTTAACCGAGATGAATTTATACCCTGTCGCCATTATTGAAAACTTTTATGAGAATCCAGATGCTATCCGCCAATTTGCACTGAGTCAAAAATATCAGTTCAGACATCAGATGAAACAAATGAATTATGTATTTCCTGGGTGTCGGACTAAAGATTTATCTGTGATTAACAAACCCTTATTCGAAAATGTCAGTAAAAAAATTATCTCTGTGTTTCACAATGCTGAGCATGATTATATGCGCTGGCTGATTACAAGCAGCTTTCAAAGCGTTTCGGCAGAATATGGCCGTGGCGTGATTCATACGGATAGCAATACGGTTTTCGCGGCGGTGCTGTATTTGTCTCCAGATGCGCCATTGGATGCAGGCACATCATTATTTAAACCAAATAAAAGTTTTGATGAGGACAAATATCAAGCGGCACTAAAAGCCAATGATAAACGTTTTGAAGCGGGTGAAATAGCAATGGATACCTGTTATCACAGCATGTTTGATGAAATTGTGCGCGTAAATAATGTGTATAACACGCTCATTTTGTATGAAGGTCGACATTATCATGCCGCCAATCAGTTTTTTGGCAAAACGCTTAAAGATGCCAGATTAGCGCAGGTATTTTTTGTGAGTAAGATTGATGCACAAAAATATAGTTCTTTTCCGCTAAAGCGCACACAGGCAATACCAATTTAGTGGCGTGATTTTTAGCGCAAACTATGTTGAATAGCGATTAACTCAAGCTGTGCATCGCTAAAGTCTTCAAACTTTTTGCCATGCGTTTTTGCATACCAGTATTTGCTATTCCACTGGTCACCTTCTATCTTATGTAACACGGCATGTAGCCAATTAGCGGTTGTGTCGCTATACGTTTGTGCAATTTCATGCGCAGCTTGCCAATCCCCAGCCAGCGCTGCTTTAACAGCCTCATTCAAGGCAAATGAATTGTCTTGGCGCATTGGCTCGTGTTTTGATTTAACCGTGATATTCGCCCATCTTTTCAGCGTGGATAATCAATTGTACCTTTTTGAATAAACTCAAATTTGTAACCATCTGGGTCTTCAATAAACGCAATGACAATCGTGCCATGCTGCATTGGCCCTGCTTCACGAATCACTTTGCCACCAGCCGCTTTAACCGCATCGCAAGCTTTATAGGCATCATCCACTTCAATCGCCATGTGGCCGTAAGCACCGCCCATTTCGTATTGGGTTTTGCCATAATTATAAGTAAGCTCAATCACGCTGTTGTCGTACTCATTGCCATAGCCCACAAATGCCAGCGTAAATTCACCATCAGGGTAATCATGCTGACGAATTAATTTCATGCCCAGCACTTTGGTGTAAAAATGAATAGACTGCTCTAAGTTGCCAACTCGCAACATGGTGTGCAAAATTCTCATATTAAATTCTCCAAGATTAATTTTTTGTGGTTAGTTGAGGGTTAAGTTATATTTTTAAAGTAGTTTTAATTGTGTGATTTTAGCTGCGTAATTCGGTAATACTTATCCAGCAGTTGTGCCTGCGTTTCAAGCATATCAGGGTTCAATGGAATGCAATCCACGGGGCAAACCACTACACACTGTGGCGCATCAAAATGCCCGACGCATTCAGTGCATAAATTCGGGTTAATCTCGTATATTTCCTGTCCCTGATAAATCGCATCATTTGGGCATTCTGGCTCGCACACATCACAGTTGATGCATTCGTCTGTTATAAAAAGCGCCATTGATTATGCTTTTTTTATCTTTTGCAAAATCGCATCTTCAACGGTAGAAGACACGAACTGATGCACATCACCGCCCAGCTTTGCTACCTCGCGCACTAGGCTGCTTGAAACAAACATATATTGCTCGGCTGGGGTTAAAAATAGCGTTTCTAGCTTTGGGTAAAGCTTACGATTCATGCCTGCTAATTGAAATTCATATTCGAAATCACTGGCTGCACGCAAACCGCGAATCACCATTTGCGCGCCTTGATCTTGCACAAATTGCATTAGTAAGCCACTAAAACCCATAACTTTAATATTGCTGGCTTTTTTAAAACCACTTTTGGCCAGCGCCACGCGTTCATCTAACGTAAATAAAGGTTCTTTATTGGTGCTGCCTGCCACTGCCACAATCAACTCATCAAACAAATTAGCCGCTCTATGCACAATATCTTCATGTCCCAAGGTGATTGGGTCAAAAGTGCCAGGGTAAACGGCAATGCGGTTTTTGCTCATATTGGCAACCTTAAGTAATTACGCAGATTTTAGCAAATGATAATAAACGTTGCCTGCTTTATTTTGTTTAATTAGCTGCCAGCCATTTAATAATTCGCTGGTTTCAAGCGCAAATTCAGCTTCAATATAGACCAATCCGTTTGGGCTAAGATGCTGATTTAATAGAGGTAATATTTTATTTAGCCAAGCTTTATGATAAGGTGGATCACAAAAAATCACCTCAAATTGCTGTGTACTCTGGCTTAAGAAAGTTAAAACATCTTGCCGTAAAATTTGACTGTTTTTAGCCGTTAACAATTGTTGATTTTGCAGTAAGGTTTGGTAGGCTAGGCCAGAGTTTTCTACCATCACTACATTTTTTGCATTGCGCGATAACGCTTCAAAGCCAAACGCGCCCGTGCCAGCAAATAAATCTAGGCAAGTTTTGCCGGTTAAATCTTGACCAAGCCAATTAAAAACGGTTTGACGCACACGTTCTGGCGTTGGTCTTAAGCCTTCAACATCGGTGAATTTTAGTACGCGGCTACGCCAAACACCAGCATTAATGCGAATTTGGTTAGCACCAGTTTTGGGCTTAAATTGCGGGTTAAGTTTAGTGTTAGACAAGGTTCTAAAATGACCAATAAAGTCGTTTACAAAACCTTATTTTACCGTTTTATGAGCAATCGTTGTTGTTACTGTGCGCCAACCACAACCGATACAAAATGATCTGGCTTGATACGGCGATTAAATGCATCTTTAATTTGCGCAGTGGTTACTTTAGCCACTTCTTTATTGAAGTCGTCCAAATAGGTGATTGGTAAGCGGTAAAATCCAATCACACTCAGATAATCTAATATCTTGCTATTACTATCGATACGCATAGGAAAGCCGCCAATAATATTAGACTTTGCTGCTTTTAACTCTTTTTCGGTAACGCCGTTTTTCATAAACTTAGCCAAGGTTTCGTTGACTACTTTTAGCGCGTCATTAGCCTGCTCTTTTTTGGTTTGCAAACCAATTTGAAACGGACCTAATTCACCCATCGGCATAAAATAACTATATACGCTGTAAACCAAGCCGCGTTTTTCGCGTACTTCTTCGGTTAAGCGCGACACAAATCCGCCGCCGCCCAAAATGTAATTACCGACATATAAAGCAAAGTAATCGGCATCGCCGCGCTTAATGCCAGGGTAACCTAATAAAATATGGGCTTGGCTAGCAGGATGGGCTATAGTTTGTGTGAAAGCCGCTTGCGGCAAAGTGACTGGCGCGATTTTTGATACCGCAGCACCTTGTGGCAAACCTTTAGAAACCGCTTCTGCAACCGCGCGCGCTTGGGTTTCAGTCAAATCACCAATAAGTGCAATCACTGCGCTTTTAGCGGTGTAATATTGCGCATAAAAAGTGGTTAAGTCTTCACGCTTCATGGCGTTAATTGTGTCAATTTCGCCGCTTTCATCCAAACTATACGGATGCGCGCCGTACAATGCCTGCATAAATGCTTTGTTTGAAATGCTTTCTGGCTGTGTTGCCGCTTCTTGCAATCCAGCAACAATACGCGTTTTTTCACGCGCTAAAATAGCTTGCGGAAAGTCAGGTTTGTGCAATATTTTATTAAAAACGCCGAGCGCCTTATCTTGCTCACTGGTTAGTGTGCGCAATTTAAACGCTGCTCTATCCAAATCTAGCTCACCACCCAATATCGCACCAATATCTGCAAACTGGTTGGTAATGGCCTCTTCATTCATGCCATCAGCGCCTAATGTCATCATATATCTTGTAACACCTGCCACACCTGAAGTCTGCTTAGTATCGCGCGAACTGCCCGCAGGAAAATTAACGCTCATATCCAAAATTGGCAAATCATGATTCTCAACAAAATAGACTTGGCTACCAGAACTGGTTTGCCACTGTTGAATTTTAACAGCCGCTTGCGCGCCAAATGCGACTAAACTTGTTACTAAAATGATTAATAATTGGATTTTTTTCATGCTTAAAAACCTTAAAATGGATGCCCACTTTCGTGAGAATGACAAAGTCAAAAATGTTTGCCTTATAAATTAGCTGAAAAACTTAAAGCGTTAAGTGAGGCTAGGCGCGCAATATCGACGTGTACATTCAGTACACAAGATGTTGCGCAACAACGCATCACGACGCGGTTTAAATTTTTCATTTAGTGAACGTGAGGCTTGCCGACTGGCTTCGCATTAGGGTCTATTGGCTGCGGATCTAAAGTCGCAATAGTCATATTATCTTTAACCAAGTATTTTTTAGTCACGGCTTGTATTTGCTCGGAAGTAATTGCCTTTAATTTGATGGGATACTCTTCTAATAAACGCCAGCTATAACCCATGGTTTCTAATTGGCCAATCTGCATGCCTTGGTAAAACATCGAATCACGCTGATACACATCTGCCGCAATCACCGCAGCTTTCACCCGGTCTAATTCAACTTGCGTTACGCCATCGGTTTTAATTAATTCAATTTGCGCCAGTAATGCCGATTCTAGTTCCGCAACTGTCTTGCCTTCAGCTGGTGTACCGACCAACTCAAACAAGGCCTCGCGACCACGTGAAGTGGTGTCGTATCCAGCACCAACATCCACTGCAATCGAATTTTCCCGCACTAATTTTTGATTCAATCGCGCTGAATCATTACCGCTTAAGATGCCAGATAATACATCTAGCGCATACGGCTCCCAATCTTGCTCAGGTGTCACTGGTTTAGGTAATAAAGTGGGTACATGAAAGCCCATCATCAAATAAGGTAACTTTGCTGGCGCTTTTACCACTACGCGACGCACCCCTATTTGTTCAGGTTCGGTTTGTGGTTTTCTAGCAGGCAAAACCTTTGGTTTGAGTGGCCCAAAATATTGCTTTGCCAGCTTTAGCACTTCTTGCGTTTTAACATCGCCCACCACCACCAAAGTGGCATTATTGGGCGCATACCAATTTTTATACCATTCGCGCGCATCGGCTGCGGTCATGTTTTCTAGATCATTCATCCAGCCTACTACTGGCCTGCCGTAAGGGTGTGCATTAAAAATGGTGGATTGAAACTGCTCATTGACTTTGGATTGCGGCTTATCCTCGGTGCGCCAGCGGCGCTCTTCCATCACCACTTTAATTTCTTTGGCAAATTCAGCATCGGTAATCACCAAATTTGCCATACGATCCGCTTCTAACTTCATCGATAGCGGCAAATGTGATTTCTCAAGCTGTTGAAAGTAGCAAGTATAATCGGTGCCAGTAAACGCATTTTCTTTACCGCCTGCGGCCGCTATTAGCCGTGAAAATTGGCCAGCAGGCACGCGCTTTGTCCCTTTAAACATCATATGTTCTAACACATGCGCTACACCTGTTTTTCCATTCACTTCATCTAAGCTACCCGCGCGGTACCACACTTGCGATACCACCACTGGTGCGCGATGGTCTTCTTGCACAATCACTTTCATGCCATTGCTGAGTTTAAATTCTTGAATAGCGGCTTGACTAAGTAGAGGTGAAAGCGCCAACAGCAGCGCGGCAATATAAATAGGGTCAGTTTTAAGTTTTAGTACGTTTCTGAGTTTTAATAGCACAACGAATCTTTCTAAAACAGTTGTTAGGATTTAAGTAGCATTAATAATGCCTTTAAATGACCCAATTTAAATTAATTTAGTTCCTATGCTAATTTAATAGTCGCATGCTTCATAGCACGCACATGATTTTACGACTAAAATAGGCGTTAATCGTTATTTAAAGTTTGTTATGTTTAATATTTTCAAGAAAAAAACAGAACCATTAGCGCAACCTGCAGAAAGTGCGCCAATACCGCTTGCGCAAGCAGATACTGCCTTGCTAGCACCACATGAACCGACGCCTCAAACCTTAGAAACCAAATCAGCAGAAGCAGAACTCAGTTTTACGCAACGTCTTAAACAAGGCTTAGCCAAAACGCGCCAACAACTCTCTGGGCAGCTGAACAGCCTATTTAGTGGCGGCAAAATTGATGCTGACACCTATGAAGAATTAGAAACGATTCTGCTCACCGCCGACATTGGCGTGGCGGCTACCATGCAATTGCTAGATAACCTGAAAAAGCGCGTAAAACGCGAAAATTTAGAAGAAACTACTGCGCTTAAGCAAGCATTAAAAATTGAGCTATTTAATGTGTTAAGTCCTTTAGAAAAACCTTTACAAACCAACAATCATGCGCCTTTTATCATCATGTTGGCGGGCGTTAATGGCGCAGGAAAAACCACTACTATCGGCAAACTGGCTAAATTATTTCAATCGCAAGGTAAAAGCGTTCTAATTGCAGCAGGCGATACTTTTAGAGCTGCCGCCAGAGAGCAACTACAAGTGTGGGGCGAGCGTAATCATGTGCAAGTGATTGCATCTGAAGGTGGCGATCCTGCAGCGGTTATTTTTGATGCCGTTAATTCTGCCATTGCCAGAAAAATTGATATTGTGATTGCCGACACTGCTGGCCGATTACCCACTCAAATGCACTTAATGGATGAAATTAAGAAAGTGCAACGCGTGATTGGCAAAGCAATACCCAACGCGCCGCATGAAATTTTATTAGTGATTGATGCCAATACAGGACAAAATGCCGTGAGCCAAGTGAAAGCGTTTGATGACGCGCTGGGCGTAACTGGTTTAGTATTAAGCAAATTAGATGGCACGGCCAAGGGCGGTGTCATTGCGGCCATCGCGCAGGCCAGACCTATTCCAATTCGCTATATTGGTATTGGCGAATCCATTGACGATTTGCGCCCGTTTAGTGCGCAAGCCTTTGTTGATGCGTTATTCGATTAAAAAATGCATTGTTTCAACGCACTAATGACTAAAACTTAACACTTTTTTTAGACGCATTTTTTAAACGCGCACGCTATAATTAAAACGCGTAACTTGACCAATCTTTAACCCAATCCTTTACTCAAGCTTTTTAATAATGATGAACTTATGATTGTTTTTGACAACGTGACTAAACGTTACCCCGCCAGCGGAGACGCCCTTAGCCAAGTGAGCTTTATTATTGAGCAAGGCGAACTGGTTTATGTAACAGGGCATTCTGGCGCAGGCAAAAGTACTTTGCTTAAACTGATGGCAACCATTGAACGTCCAACAAGCGGTACCGTACTCATTAACAATCAGAATGTCAGCAAATTAAAAGCGTCTACTTTGCCCTATATTCGCCGCAAATTTGGCTTGATATTTCAAGATCATAAACTGCTGTATGACCGTAATTGTTTTCAAAATGTCGCGTTAGCATTGGCGATTAACGGCATTACTGGGTTTGAGGCAGCTAAACGTATTCGCGCCGCCCTAGATAAAGTGGGCTTACTAAACAAAGAAAAAGTCATGCCGATTACGCTTTCTGGTGGCGAACAACAACGCTTGGCCATTGCGCGCGCTGTGGTGTGCAAGCCCACTTTTTTAATTGCAGATGAACCGACTGGCAATTTAGATAAAAATTACGCAGCAGATATTCTTGCGCTATTCAAAGCCTTTCAGCAAGTGGGAGTTACAGTCATCATCGCCACGCACGATGCATTAGGCCAAGCAAACCACCAAAATAAAGTGTTGCATCTCAACCATGGTAGGCTAACGAGCGCTGTTTATGCAGAGGCAAACGCATGAAAACGTGGCTTAGCTACCATGCGCAGGCTTTAAAACTAGTTTTGTCGCGCTTTCAAAAAAATCAGCTCAGCACATTTTTAATTTGCTTAAGTATTGGCGTTACTTTGGCGCTGCCAACCACCGCTTATATTATTTTGGATAACTTAAATGGCTTGGTGAGCACTGTAAAAAGCGAATCTAAATTAAGTATTTTTTTAACCGAAAACCACGATGATGCGCTTGTTAAGAGCATTGAAAATACACTGAAACAAAATCCAGCCATTCTGCATGTGACATTTACATCAAAAGAGGAAGCGTTAGCACAATTAACGGCAATTGATGCGAACAAAGCTTTGCTAGATTCTTTATCTAACAACCCGTTGCCAGATGCTTTTTTTATTGAACCCAAAACGTTAAATACAGCTTCAATTGAAACACTGAAAAACGATTTAAGTGAAATTGAAGGTGTTGATAAAGTGCTAGTAGATGGCGAATGGATTAAGCGTCTTAATTATTTACTACAACTAGGGCAAAAAATATTAGTCATTTTAGCCAGCCTATTAGGGTTTGCGCTCATTGCAGTTATCGGCAATACTATCCGCATGCAAGTGTTAACCCAACAAGCCGAAATTGAGCTCAGCCAGCTAATTGGCGCAACAAAAGGCTTTATTCGCCGGCCTTTTTTATATTTAGGCGCGCTCTATGGGCTTGGTGGCGGCTTGTTAGCTTTGGTTATAGCCTGGTGTATTATTTTATTTTTTAATCAAACTGTTACCGCAATGGCCGCAACCTATCAATTTAATTTTTCACTGCAATTTTTATCTGATTCATACTTATTTTTTCTGCTAGCCTTATCAATCTTTATTGGCTGGCTATCCGCCTATCTTTCATTATCTTTATTTAAGCAACACTCTTAATGTTTTACATTAACTATACTACCCATTTGGGCTATTGAATTATCGATATAAGTCATCTATTGTGTGATTCATAGAAATAGTTATTGGGTAACAAATTTTTTAGTTAATTAATTTCAATTAAAGGGGACATATAATGAAAAAAGTATTATTAGCATTAGCGTTAGCATTTGCTGCAACATCTGCAAATGCAGCATTTGTGAGTGGAAATCTGACGTTTACTGATACAAGCTCTTCAATCTACACAGATAATAATGTTGTATCCTGCGCTGGCACAGTATGCGCAAGTGCAATGACTGCAGTTGGATCTGGGTCATCTGGTACAGCTTACGCTGGCACTTTATCTCTAACTGCACCAAGCGAATTACTGTTCACTTATTTGGGTAAAGAAGCAGGTAGCACCAATGTTGTCATTTACGATTTTATGAATGTAGAGATTTTTAACACTTCAACCGCAATGGCTGGTCAGACCGTATCAGTTAGTGGCTCACCAGCTGGTCCTTTAAGTTTTACAGTAACAACGCAAGGCACAGAGATCTCACAAAGTAATCTTTATTTCTTAGGCTTTATTGGTGGCGCTCATGTGATCGGCTTAAGCGATAATACTCAAGCTACTCCTACTAATATGGACTTTGACGTTGATGATGGTATATTTAGCGTACAAGCTGTGCCAGTTCCTGCCGCATTGCCATTAATGGCAACTGCTTTAGGTTTATTTGGTTTCGGTGCTAGCCGTAGACGTATTTAGTAGTATCGTTTTATATTAAATAGTTTTAATAAAAGGACGCTTAGGCGTCCTTTTATTATTTGTGCAAAGCTTATTTTTTTGTAAAGTTGCGTAACAATTTGAAACTATTGCTTACTAGCACTCTCATATCCAGAGTGCTAAAATATAATATCAGTGTATTTAACCATTACATTAAAGGAGTTTCACTATTAACGCTTTAACAATACCGTCAATTTCCTCTCTTGATAGCTTTGATCAATATATGCGCGCGGTCAAAGCGTTCCCGCTATTAAGCGCGGAAGAAGAACATGATTTGGCCACAAAACTCAAAAACAACAACGATCTAGACGCAGCGCAAACATTGATTGTTTCGCATCTGCGCTTGGTTGTGAGTATTGCGCGTGGCTATTTGGGTTATGGCTTGCCGCAATCAGACCTTATACAAGAAGGCAATATTGGGCTGATGAAAGCAGTTAAACGCTTTGATCCAGACCGTGGCGTGCGTTTAGTTTCTTTCGCCATGCATTGGATTAAAGCCGAAATGAACGAATATATCGTGCGTAATTGGCGTTTAGTCAAAACCGCTACAACCAAAGCACAACGTAAACTATTCTTTAATTTGCGTAGCATGAAAAAAGGTTTTGGTAGCCTGCATCCCGATGAAGTCAATCGGATTGCGCTTGAGCTCAATGTAAAGCCAGAAGAAGTGATGGAAATGGAATATCGCTTAAATGGGCAAGAAATTTCGTTAGACGCGCACGTGGATGAAGATGGCGACGAAAGTTTTAGTCCGATTGCGTATTTAGAAGATGAAAGCCCAGAGCCTTCTGATGCGCTAGCGAATCAACAAGCGGAAAAAATGCAATCAGCAAGCTTGAGCAAAGCGTTAATGAGCTTAGATGACCGCAGCCGCCGCGTGTTAGAAGCGCGCTGGTTAACCGAAAGTGCAACACTAACCTTGCATGATTTGGCCGCCGAATTTGGCGTTTCGGCAGAACGCATTCGTCAGATTGAGCAAAAAGCCATGCAAAAAATTAAAGGCGCGATGTTGTCTGCTTAAGTCAGATATAAGACGCTCTAGATTCCACACACTTAAGTAAATTAAGTTTTGCACTAGCAATAAAAAAGCCGATTTAACGTCGGCTTTTTTATATACTTAACCACTTTTTTTGCTTAATTTCTGATGATATTTTTACGATGATAAAATGCTTAGATATCAATAAGTTAAGCTACTTTTACCTCTAGCTCATGTTCAAAAGCTAAGGCATTACCCATATGCTGGCGCAATACTTTTAAATCTGTCATTTGCGCACGAATGCTTTTTTCAATATTTTCCAGCTCTAAAATGCGGTCTTCCAATGTGTCGGTGGCTTTATAGATGCGCTTAATACTTTCTAAACGGCGACGTAATTGCAATTGATGCTCGCGCACTTGCGATTCCATCGGCGCAATCACCGCTTTTAACCAATTTTCCACATCGCGATTGGCCACTTCGTATACATGAATCACACGACTGGCTAAGGTTTCAAAAAACTTAGTGGTTAAGGTCATTTTTTCATTGGCTATCATATTAAAAGCGGTATTAAACTGCTCTTTGTACGCGCGCTCTAACTTAGCCAACTCTTTTTGATAGCGCAAAGTTGAAAAAGCCGGTGGCTCTGATTTACGTAAACCATGCTCTTTAGAAAACTTGTCATACATCACGTCCATCATTTTTTTGATTTCATCAATTTGTGCATCAGATGAGACTAGACGACCTTTTAAGTCCGAGAAAAAGTGATCCATCGCTTCGCGAATAGTTTTAGTAAAGCTGGCTTTAATCATCGTTTCGCGCGTGGTATGTACGTGCACTTTTAAAGCTTCCATGCCCAATAAAGTAAACAATTTATTGGTTTGTTGCGAAAACACACTGCGTAAAGCCTGAAAGCGCTGCAAGCCTTTTTCAAAGTTTTCTTTATCCACTTTGACTTTATTCATCATGTGTTCAACAACGTCTTCGTTTTTGCCACGCAAACCACGCAGCTCTTCAAGCTGATCAATCACGCCAGATACGCGAGATTCTAGAATCATATTAGAATTGGCGATTAAATCTTCAATTTCGTTTTTGGTGTTATCACGAACGATTTCTTTTTTAGATGGAATCAATTCATCTGACAGGGCTTTTTCAAGCGCAGGCAAACGGCTTTGCGCTAATAAAGCTTCATCACCATTAATTTTAGCCAGCAAGCCTTTTTGTGCAGAAGTAGGAAAAATTTGATTATTTTCTAAACCCAGTAATTCAGCGCTGGTTTTAATTTGCTTGTTAATCTCTTTTTCAATGTCTTTTTCGTTCTTTAACTCGTCCCACAGGCCATCGATTTTATTTAATACGGCTAAACGGCCTTTTTGTTTCCAACGCGTGCCGCTGATATATTGGCGCCACACATCAATTTCAGATTTAGTCACACCTGTATCGGCGGCCAAAATAAACAGCACTGCATGCGCATTTGGCAACATATTGAGCGTTAACTCTGGCTCTGTACCAATTGCATTTAAGCCTGGCGTATCTAATATGACCAAGCCTTGTTCCAGCAAAGGATGTGGAAAATTAATCATGGCATAGCGCCAGCATGGAATATCAATGCTACCGTCTTTGTTTAAACCCATCGCATCGTCTGCGCTGTTTGGATCATAAAGCCCAAATTTTTCGGCTTCTTCAGCGGTGACGCGCTTAGTACTGCTGACTTCTTTAAATGCTGCAACCATGCTGTCATTATTATCGACATCAAACTCGACTACCTTCCATTCATCTGGGTAGCGTTTATATTCAGTGGTGGTTGCGTCTGATGAGCGTGTTTCAATGGGCAACATGGAGATACAAGTTGGTTTTGTAGCGTCATACAGCAACTCGGTTGGGCACATGGTGGTGCGACCTGCGCTTGAAGGCAGGAGGCGCTGACCATAATCTGCAAAGAAGATCGCGTTAATTAACTCTGATTTACCGCGTGAGAATTCGGCCACAAAGGCCACATTCAATTTATCTTCGCGCAAACGCTCTAATAAATTGGTAATACGCTGATCAATTTGCGCGTCGTTTAGCTCTTGCTCGTTTAACCAACTACGATAATCACAAATGCTATCAACCAGCGCTTTCCGCCACTCGGAATACGCTGCAAATTGATGCGCCAGTTTATTTTCTGCCATTATCGTCCCCACGCCTTGTGCTTCATGCCAGCACTTAATATCAAATCTTACAGAATTTGATTGCTAAATTGCTTTAAAACAGACTCTTTATACTTAAATCAACTGTATCACAACATTGATATTATTTAAATTAATCAACGCTACTATGCTGTTTAATTCATTTAGTTTCTGATGAAAGGCTTATTTTTAAACATAAACGGTTATTTTGACGGTTATTTTGTGGTTAAAACCGCTAATTTGTTAGCTGCAAACCATGTTCTGTTATCATTATTAACTCAATTATGCTCACTTTACCAATGACTGATACTGACTCCTATTCTCCTCACCAAAGCGCTCCGCGCCCAATTGATATTCGCCTGCATCAAGCATCACGGTTATTAGAAATTAAGTTTGATAACAATACCGAATGCAAACTATCGATTGAGTTTTTGCGCGTCTATTCACCCTCTGCAGAAGTGCGTGGCCATGGCGCTGGGCAAGAAACGCTGCAAATCGGTAAAGAAGATGTCAATATTAGCGCCATCGAACCAGTGGGTAATTATGCAGTCAAGTTAGTGTTTACAGACGGCCATGATACAGGCTTATATTCATGGGATTATTTATACGAAATGGCCAAAAATTATGACGCGATGTGGCAAGATTATATTGCCAAGCTTGAAATGGCTGGCCACAAACGTAAGCAGAATGTTTAAGGAATAAATATGACTGATAAGACAACGCATTTTGGATATAAAACGGTTAATGAACCGATTAAACAGCAAAAAGTGGGCGAAGTATTCCATTCTGTTGCCAGTAAATATGATGTGATGAACGATGTCATGTCTGCAGGTTTGCATCGCGTGTGGAAGCGTTTTGCAGTGGATGTGAGTGGCGTTAACCTAGGCGATAAAGTGCTGGATATCGCAGGTGGCAGTGGCGATTTATCTAAACTATTTGCCAAAAAAGTCGGCACAACTGGCGAAGTAATATTAACCGATATTAATGCATCCATGCTTGCCGTTGGGCGCGACCGCATGATTGATGCTGGGCTTAATGTGCCTGCTATGCAATGCAACGCAGAACAACTGCCTTTTGCCGATAATAGTTTTGACTGTGTGATTGTGGCGTTTGGGTTGCGCAATATGACACATAAAGATATCGCGTTAAAAGAAATGCAGCGTGTGCTAAAAGTGGGCGGCAGATTGCTGGTTTTAGAGTTTTCTAAAGTGTGGCAACCATTAGAAAAATTATATGATGTGTATTCGTTTAAGCTACTACCTTTCATGGGTAAATTAATCGCTAAAGATGCACAAAGCTATCAATATTTAGCTGAAAGCATTCGCATGCACCCAGACCAAGAAACGCTTAAACAAATGATGATGGATGCGGGATTAAGCCAAGTGGATTATCATAATTTAAACGCTGGTGTAGTTGCGCTACACAAGGGCTACAAGACCTAAATTCAGCAGAATCTTCGATATGTTAAAACCATTCATTACCCGTTTCTTACAACATATTACCCAGCAAAATAGCTGGTCAAGGCCATACTTAACCCTTTTTTCGGGCAAAGTTTTACAGTTTGATTTTTCGCTTTTTAAAGCGCATTTGATTATTCTGGAAGACGGCAGTTTAAGCTTAGCTGTTGACACAGCAATAGCTGATGCCATTATTCATTTACCGCCAAGCTTAGTCATGCGTTTATTGGCACGCGATGAAGCGGCTAAAATGCAAATTAAAATTGATGGCGACTCGCATTTAGCCACCGAATTTAGCAAAGTTTTGCAGCAAATGCGCTGGGATTATGAAGAAGATTTAAGTCATTTAATGGGTGATATGACAGCCAATAAAGTGGTTGCTGGTGGCCAAAAAATAGCGCAAGAAGCCAAAAAACAAACGGTTAATTTGGCCGAAATGTTAAGCGAATACTGGCAGGAGGAAAAACCTGTTATCGCCAAAAAATGGCAGGTTGAACAGTTTGTGCAAGAAATTGATAGCCTTAAAAGTGACATGGCGCGCTTTGAAAAAAAACTACAAAAAATAACGCTTGTAATCGCAAATTCTGCAGAAAGCCATACTGATTAATGCACTATTTTCGTTTACTCATCATTATATTTATCCTATTAAAATTTGGATTAGACGAATTTATCAGTGAGCATATTAAACTTAAGCCGCTACACCAATGCATTAAGGTTTTGTTTTTTTGGCGTAATACCACACTGTCTAAAGGGGTGCGTTTACGATTAGCACTAGAGAAACTTGGTCCGCTATTTGTCAAATTTGGGCAAATGCTCTCTACACGGCGCGATTTATTGGCACCCGATGTGGCCAATGAACTGGCAAAACTACAAGACCAAGTGCCGCCTTTTGCGTTTTCTGAGGTACAAAAAAGCATTGAAACCGCATTTGAATTGCCATTAAGCCGAGTTTACAGCCAGTTTGAACCGATTGCCGTTGCCAGTGCATCGGTAGCGCAAGTGCATTTTGCTGTGTTGCCCAATGGTCAGCCTGTGGCCGTCAAAGTATTAAGGCCAGGAATTGCTAAAGTCATTTTTCAAGATTTACAGCTTTTAAAATCGCTGGCGTGGTTGTTACAAGTGGTTTCGAGTGAGGGCAAGCGTTTAAAACCTTTAGAGGTAGTCGATGAATTTGCCCGACATACCAAACATGAATTGGATTTGACCTTAGAAGCCGCTAACTGCAGCCAATTAGCACGCAACTTCGCCGAAAATGATGGCATTAGATCGCAACTGTTAATACCCGATGTGTATTGGGATTATTGCCGTAAAGAAGTGATGACCATGCAACGTATGGTTGGCACGCCAATAAGTCAAATTGATGTGCTGCGCGCAAAAGGTATTGATATAACCAAACTGGCGCATGATGGCGTTGAAATATTTTTTACGCAGGTATTTAAAGATGGATTTTTTCATGCGGACATGCATCCAGGCAATATTCAAGTAGCGGACGAGGGGCCAGATAAAGGTAAATATATTGCGCTAGATTTTGGCATTATGGGTAGTTTGAATGACACCGATAAATATTATCTTGCGCGCAATTTTCTGGCTTTTTTTAATCGCGATTATCGCGATGTCGCCATCGCACATATCGAATCTGGCTGGGTGCCAAAAGACACCAATATTGAAGAGCTAGAGACAGCCGTGCGCGCTATTTGCGAACCTATTTTTGACAAACCGTTAAAAGATATTTCTTTTGGGCGCACGCTACTGAGCTTATTTCAAATGTCGCGTCGTTTTGGCGTGGTGATTCAGCCGCAGCTAGTATTGCTACAAAAAACGCTGCTCAATATTGAAGGATTAGGCCGTGATTTAGACCCAAATATTGACTTGTGGCAAACCGCTAAGCCATTTTTAAACCGCTGGATGAGTGAGCAAGTTGGCTGGCGCAGTATGGTGAACACATTCAAAAAAGAGTTGCCGTTTATCTTTAAAAATACACCGCAAATGCCGCGTCTAATCCATCAGTTGCTCAGCCAGCAAACGTTTGCAGAGCAAGATATGCCATTGCGACAATCGTTAGATGCGCTGATTAAAGCACAACGCAAACAAGCCTATTGGCAGAAAATATTAACGCTGGTGATTGCGATACTGTTAATTTCGCAGTTCATCACGCTTTTTGTATTCGGACTTAACCCTACTTAACACGTAATTTATAGCAAAAAACTCAATATATTCTCAAAAATATATTGTACTTAACCATTAATTGAGTATCATTTTCTGCGCAGCATTCGTCATAAAATGTGCTGGGGTGATGCGAGTTGCAATGCAAGCATCAGATATGAGTAAGTTCGCAAGTGTTAAATCCCGCTAAATAGTATTCAAGGATAGTATTGTGCTTATTTGGTTTGTTGCTATCTACCTACTAATCTCAATCGGCATCGGCCTGGTTGCAGCAACACGCGTGCACAACACAAAGGACTATGCAGTTGCGGGTCGCCATTTGCCTTTACCAGTGGTCATGGCAACCGTTTTTGCGACATGGTTTGGTGCTGAAGCCGTATTTGGCGTTTCAGCCACCTTTGTGCAAGAAGGTTTAAATGGTGTAGTAGCTGACCCATTTGGCTCCAGCATGTGCTTGATTATTGCCGGTTTTTTCTTTTCCACCCAGCTCTACAAACTCAACATTATTACGTTAGGTGATTTTTACCGCATGCGTTACAACCGCACGGTTGAAGTATTGACTACGATTGCCATCGTTGTGTCATATTTAGGCTGGGTTGCTGCGCAAATTAAGGCGCTAGGCCTGATTTTTAATATGATTACGCATGGCGCAGTTAGTGAAGAAATGGGTATGATTATTGGCACGACCATTGTGTTAACTTACACCACATTAGGCGGCATGTTATCGGTGGCGATACTGGATTTTGTGCAGATGATTGTAGTGATTGGGGGCTTACTCTACATAGGCAATATTGTTTCTGGCATGACTGGCGGCGTAGCACCTGTGATTGAACATGCAAGAGCCGCTGGCAAACTGGATTTTTTTCCAAAAGGCAGCGATATTTGGGTATGGATTACATTTCTGGGCGGCTGGGTCACCATGATGCTAGGCAGCATTCCGCAACAAGATGTTTTTCAGCGCATCACATCGGCTAAAAGTGCAAAAATTGCCCTGTGGGGCTCAATTTTAGGCGCAAGCGTTTACTTCTGTTTCACCTTTGTACCCATGTTTATTGCTTACGCATCAACGTTAGTAGACCCTGCGCTATTCGGCAAACTGGTGCAAGAAGATTCTCAGCGCGTGTTACCAACACTGGTATTAACGCATACGCCGTTGTTGGCTCAAGCCATTTTCTTTGGTGCTGTACTATCGGCGATTATGAGTTGCTCGTCTGCTACTCTACTTGCGCCATCCATCAGTTTTGCAGAAAATATCGTCAAAGCCTATGTGCCCAATATGAATGACGCTGCATTTTTAAAAGTGATGCGGCTATGTTTGGTTGGCTTTGCATTGTGCGTACTGCTGTATGCATTAAACTCAGAATTAACCATTTTTGGCATGGTTGAATCAGCCTATAAAATCACACTGGCAGGCGCATTTATTCCATTAGTTTTTGGTGCATTTTGGAAGCGTTCAACCAGCCAAGGCGCCATGGCTGCCATTATCGGCGGTATTGGTAGCTGGCTAATGATTGAATTAACGCTGGGTGAAGCAAGCTTAGTTCCACCGCAGTTAATTGGTTTGGCGGTGAGTACATCAGCGATGATTATTGGCTCGTTATTACCGCAAAAATTGGGTGTTGTTTATATGCATGAAAGTTAATAGCGGTTTATTCACTTTTAGCTGCATAATCAGCCAATGCCCGCTGCATAATTTCAAGGCGTTTTTCGTGCATATTTTTATGTGTCATATGGCTTACCGCCTCTACACAAGCGCTGCTTAAATTCACCAAAGCCTGTCTATTTTGAATCATTTCAATTAATTGATTTTTCAAACTATTGATGTCATTCGTTTTAAAAAAGTAACCCGTTTTTTGGTTCTGTACACACTGCATTAAACCAGCAGTGTCTGCACACAAAATGGGCAAAGCTTGAGAAAACGCGTCAAATACATTTCTTGGTTGTTCGTCGGACAAACTAGGCACCACCATTAAATCGTAACCATGTAACAGATTAAAAAAATCCGAACCATATTTTACAATACCGCGCAATTTGATAATGTGTTGCTTATTATTGGCTTGAATCAGTTGCTCGCATTGCAACACTAAGGGGCCATCGCCAATGATATCTAAAGTTAACTGATAGCCTTCATCAAGCAACTCATTTACCGCTTCAATCAGCAGCAATACGCCTTTTTCAACCACTAAGCGACCTGCAAATACGAGTTTAATTGGCTCAGCCATTTGGTTGGTTTTTGCTTCAATTAATCTAGCCAATAATTCAGGCTTAACAATATTGTCTGCATCTATCCAAGTGGCAGGGATCACAAAGCCTTTATGCTGTTGATTACCTAATAAGGTTTTTTTATACGCTGCTTGCGTAAATGTACTTAAATTGGCACTTTGTACGCACCACTTATTCAAATACTCACAAATATTAGCGCGTATCTTCTGCTTAAAGCTAGCTTGTTGTCCATTCGGTATACGCCAAAAGGCTGATTCAACATTGATAAAATGAAAGCGCTTTTTAAAGAGTAACATTGGACAAATAAACCACGCTTCTGGAAAAGGCCAACTGGCCACACCGCTATGCACGATTTGCGCTTTATCTACTTCTTGCCAAATAACGCTAGCCGTTTTTGGCAACATCCATATGCCGTGCAATGTATTTTTAGGTTTTGTCATCATCACAAAGCGCACGTTTTTTAAAGCAGGATGGTTGTCGATTTCCACCGCATCAGCATGTGGCACTTCATCTGAAAAGTAAGATATAAGCGTTAAATTTTCAATATAGTTGGTATGCTCGATTAAATCCTTTGCCCATGCCAATGAGATACACCGCGCATTATTGGCGTTGCGCATATACGGCACAGAAAATAAGACCAATAAATACGGATCGGATAATTTAGATGGATACATACTTAAGCGATGCGCATTTTGAACAGCATGAGTCATTATTAACGAGGCTGACATTTTGCGCAATAAAAAGTAGAGCGCTGTCCTAAACGGATATTATTGATGAGACTTTTGCATATTTTGCATGGTTCGTTAGCTCGCCCATAAACAAAATATTCCTGCTGAAAGTAGCCAGGATTGCCATCTGCGCCAAAAAAATCGCGCAGACTGCTACCGCCAGCATTTAATGCATCATTCAAAGTCGATTTAATTTGGGCGACTAAATCTTCACAGTTTTTGAGGGTTAACTTTTTTGCTGGGGTTTCAGGATGAATGCGAGCGCGGAATAGCGATTCCGATGCGTAAATATTGCCCACGCCCACCACCAGATGACTATCCATAATGGTGACTTTAATAGCCGCGTTGCGGGTGCGTATTGAATCAAATAAATATTGTGCATTAAAGTCGGTCTCTAGCGGCTCTAAGCCAAGCACGCTAATCAACATATGCTCATTTGGTTTATCCGCCGCCCACAACACTGCCCCAAAGCGGCGTGGATCGCGAAGCCTTAGTACGCGACCGTCATCAAATACTATATCAAAGTGATCGTGTTTTTCGGGCGGAAAATTACGCTCTAACAAACAAATGCGGCCAGACATGCCCAAATGCAGCAATAAAGTGCCTGTCACAGTCGTTTCTTTATCTGATATAACACCGAAATCAGCCAAAATATACTTGGCACGACGGGTTAAATTAAGTAGCTTTTGCTGGGGTAAAGTTTGCGGCAGATGCGCTGGAATTGGCCAGCGCATACTGGCGTTACGAATCACCACTTGAGCAACACTTTGGTTGATTAAAGGCAAAAGCCCGCGGCGGGTGATTTCTACCTCGGGCAATTCAGGCATTTAGGCTGATCGCTATTTCAGATTAATAGGTGGATTCAACATGGTGAATCCAACATCATTGGTAAAGTGGTACAAAATACCTTCATCAGGACGTCCTAACAGCAGTTCGGGGGACTCTTGAATTTTATCAAAATGGATACTTTTGCCGTTTTTTAGCTTCACTTCAAACGAAGGATAAGTGGTTTTACGATCTGGCGTATATAACTCTAATGATTTTGCTGGGCTTTGTTTCCAACTAAAATCCAACCACTCATTCATTTCATCTTGGCTTGGCTTAGCCTGAGGAATATTAACCTTCCATTTTCCGTCAGCAATATCCACATTTAATCGCGCTTCTTCCCACTGTTCTAGGCGCGAGAAATCAAATCCCACAACCTGTTTCGCCTCAGTCGGAGAAAGCGGCGATTTATCGATTAATTCAACGCTTTGTACGCTTGCAGCCTCAGAATAACCAGCTTGAATCAAATACACCGCATCTTTGTAGGCTAAATACTGTTGTTCAGTGACTGGGTTATGCGTGCCGAATATGAACTCTTGCGTGCCGTTAACCCCCATTAACTGTAATTTGATTTCTGGTGTATTGAGTCCATATTTGGCTAAATCTTTTGCTGGATACTTTTCTTGGCTGGTGGCTGCAATAATCGATAAAATACGCTGTACCGACATTTGATCAGCGCGCACCTTATATGGCGCTGTCATGTGCCAAAATCCATTGATTTTTTCAAAAGTAACCGCTTTAAGTGCAGGATACTCTATTTTTATGGCCGTGAAATCGGCCAACTTAAGTTCAGACACTGCATACTCAGTTGGCGCATCCGTTTGCGTTTGTGGGCGAATATACAAAAAAGTAACCAAGCCAACGATGACTAATAACATCATCACATTCAATATCCATCTATTTTTCATTTTACTTAACCAATATTTTCACTGAATTTTCTTGCTTAAGCTTTTCTGCGTTTCCACCACAGCCAGAAACCCGCTACAAAAAAACCAACGGGTATAAAATATTGAAAACCATGGAACACTGTCCATGCGACTAAACGGCCTGTGTCGTCATTTGGAATCGTCATATTAATGTCTTTTAACGGCATCGGCTGTATGGTGATAAGTTTATCGTCCCCAGCCAGCCAGTTCACAATATTGATGCCAAAATCTAAATTGCCGCCGTTGGTGATAAACGTGTTAGACAAAAAGTTGGCGTTACCCATTACCACAACACGCTGGCCTTTTTTGCCATACTCGCGCTCTAGCGCTACGCCAATATTAATGGGGCCGCGCTTATCTGTTGCTGCATCAAACGTTACTTTTTGATTTTTGACACCCGCAGCCGATTTATCTGACTCTAACCAACCGTTTGGTGCCACCTGGACCAAACGCCCTACTTTCCATCCAAATTCATCAGATGCTTGTGCATCCACTTCATGCGCTTCAGGGAATAGTGTTCTGAGCTGAAACTTACGTGTAATGGCGTGATCGGCATAAAAGGATGCGAAAGCCACTTTGGCATCGGCGCCATATTGGGCGGCGGTCATATCCACTGCGATACCAGGTGAAACGGTAACGCCTAAGTAATCCGCTACCGCTTGTAAACCATGTAAATTATTGTCATCAAGCAGCCACAACAAATTACCGCCAGACTCTAAATAGGCTTTGATTTTTTTTGCTTCAATTTCACTCACGTCCACTTGAGGACTTGCTATAACCAGCATCGCACCATTGGCAGGCACCGCTTGCGCTACTGTCAAATCTGGATTGGCAAATTTAAAGCCTTTAGACTCTAACTGTTTTCCAAATTCGCCAATATCATGGTTTTTGATGCCTTGCAAATGACGCTCACCATGACCGTCTAAAAACATGACGGCTTGTGAGTTAGTGCGTGACAAACGCACCAATAAATTAGTCATTTCCTGCTCTGCAAAAGGTGGATTAATATGCTCAGTGCGCTTGTTAAATTCAACCACTGTTTCACCATCTTGTTTAACACCCGCCTCTTGCGCTAATCTTGGTTCTTCTGAAGGGTTAATAAAAGTGAGTGTGATATTTTTTTTCTCGCGCTGATAACGCGCAACAAAATCAATCATGCCTTTTCTAAACGTATCGCCGCGGTTCGCATCATCTTTGGTGGCATATACCGTAATATTCACAGGCTCTTTCATCTGCTTCAGAATATTCACGCTGCCTTGCGTGAGAATATTCCGATTCGCTTGCGTGATATCTTTGGCAACACGATATTGGCTGGTTAAATAACCAATCAATATCACAATCAAGATAAAAAGCACGACAAACAGCCAGCTTTGTGCCAGCATTTGGAAACGTAAATTGCGATTAATTTTCATACGAAAAGTCCAATTAGCCTCTTAAACGGTCTGCATCTAAACGGCGAATCGTTAATATTAAAAAAGTGATGATAAATAATACAAAGTAAGCGACATCAGCCGAGTCTATCAAGCCGCCTGCAAAGGATTGAAAATGCTTCATTAGCGATAATTGCGCCATTGTATTGCTGGGGTCGCCCGCGAAAAACCGATCTAAAATCATTAAAGCAAACAAGGCGATAAAGCTTAAAATGGCTGCAACAACTGGCTGCGAAGTTAAGCTGGAAAAATATAAACCCAAAGCTGAAAAGCTAGCTACTAATAAAAACAAGCCTAACGAGTTTGCCAGAATATAGCCAAAATCAATATCAGACCAAATGTTAAGTGTGAACAGCATTAACGCGATATAAACAATTAATATACTCAAAAAAGCCACTAAACCGACAAACTTGCCTAATACAATTTCAGTGAGTGATAATGGTGCGCTAAATAGAAACGGCAAAGTTTGATTGCGACGCTCTTCACTAATGAGGCGCATAGAAAGGAGCGGCACCGCGAACAACATGATAAATGAAGCCAGCCCATAAACCGTTTGGCCGACAAATTGCGTTACACCATAACGTTCTGCTGGTCGAATTGCGCCCGACATCACTTCAAAATAATCGTTAACGCCATTTAAATAATAAGTACCAAATGCAAACATTAACAAGGCCAAAATAATCCAACCCATTGGGGATGCAAATACACTTTTGAGTTCTTTTCTGGCGACATTTAAAATCATAAAACTTCCTTTAAGCTGCCTGAGTTTCTAAAATTGCTGCATCTTGATAGGTTAACTGTACAAACACATCTTCTAAACTGGTTTGATCTGGTGCAATTTGATACAAGCCCCAGCCGTTTTTAACCGCAGCTTGCACGATTGCTTCATGCGGCATTTGATTCTCAGCAAAACGCACACGCATCATATTATTTTCTAATATTTCTGCTTCACTTATGCCAGTAATTTGCAGTAAATCTGCAGGCGCTGGCATATTGTTAAAGCCAACAAGCAATTTGTTGCCAACACGTTGACGTTTTAACACATCAATGCCACCGTTAAACACTAGCTTGCCTTTGTCGATAATTTGCACGTGATCGCAGACCATTTCCACCTCTGGCAAAATATGCGTAGATAGAATCACACTGTGGTCGCTACCAATTTCACGAATCAGCGTGCGAATATCACGAATTTGAATCGGATCCAAGCCAACCGTCGGCTCATCCAAAATCACCACCATGGGATTATGAATAATGGCTTGCGCAATGCCCACACGCTGTTGATAACCATTGGACAAGTTTTCAATTAAGCGCTTGCTCATATGCGCTAAACCACAGCGCTCTTTAGCGTTTTCAACCGCTTTTTTGATATTGCGGCTGGGGATGCGATGCAATCTGGCTGCAATCACTAAGTATTCATCGACCGTAAATTCTTTGTATAGCGGGCGCATTTCGGGCAAGTAGCCAATTAAGGCTTTCGCTTCTTTAGGGTTATCAATCATGTCGATGCCACAAATTTTAACTGAGCCAGCACTTGGCGCCAAATTGCCAGTTAGCATTTTCATGGTGGTCGATTTGCCAGCGCCATTTGGGCCTAAAAAGCCAAGTACTTGGCCTTGACTTAAATTAAAGCTGACATTACTGACTGCTTCGCGACCGCCATAAATACGGGTCAGCTCAGAAGCTTCTACTGTTAAATTAGTTATCATGATGATCTTAATGTGGTTTAAACGCTGTGTTTATGAAACAAAACTGCTAGATTAGTTTCAAGCAAGCGGCTATAGTCTTAATTAAATAAGCGTATAAAAAGCAATTAAATACTGCACAACTCTCAATTATGGATGAACTTGCACTAACTGTCACGGACTAAACAATGTTAACCAATAAATGTGATTAAAATACCGACTTAACTTAATGCACTGGATACTTTAAATAATGCTGCCAATTAAAAAAATAGTCTTATCACTGCTAGTGTCGTTTGCTGCCACTGGCAGTATTCCTGCGCGTGCAGAATCTATGCTTCCCGTGAGCAAAACGCCCAGCATCACCACAGCAAACCCCGAGTTTGTGTACAAATATTTATTGGGTGAAATTGCAGGGCAGCGTGGCGACATTACGTTAGCCAGCCAACTTTTTTTAGATTTGGCTAAACAAACGCGTGATCCTCGTTTAGCAGAGCGCGCTGCAAAAGCAGCGGTATACGCCAATCAACCCAGCTTAGCTTTGCAAGCTGCTACATTATGGGTTGAGTTAGATCCAAATTCATTAGAGGCGCAACAGGCTTCTAGCCAAATGTTGGTTGCCAGCGGCAATCTTCAACAAGCCAAACCGCATATTGAGCGCCTACTTAGTAAAACAGACACTCGGGCCAATGGCTTTTTGTACCTAAACACATTGCTGGCTAATCAAAAAGATAAAGATGAAGTGCTCACTTTTATTAAAGTGCTTGCAGCGCCTTACCCTAATTTGCCAGAAGCACGCTTTGCCATCGCTCAAGCAGCGTTGGTTGTGGACAATATGCCGCTTGCTAAAGCTGAGCTTGACGCCGCCGCAAAGCTGCGCCCAAGCTGGGAAGCCATTGCGCAAATACAAGGTCAAATATTATTTAAAGAATCGCCACAAAAAGCCATTGTTTTCTACCAAGATTTTTTAAAACAATATCCAAAAGCCAACGATGTGCGCATGACTTACGCCAAGACATTGGTGAATCAAAAACGGCATGCTGAGGCAAAACCAGAATTTGTTAAACTGGTCAATGAATCAGGCGGCAGCCCTGAGATCATGGCGGTTGTTGGTTTGCTATCCTTAGAGGCTGAAGACTACGTGGATGCAAATCTCTATTTTGAACAAGCAATCGCTGCTGGATTTAAAGAGCCTGAGCAACTTTATATTTACTTAGGTCGCAGCAGCGAAGGCCAGAAAAACGACGCGAAAGCGATTGCTTGGTATGAAAAGATAGCAGCAACTAGCCCACGTTATTTAGAAAGTCGCATTTCTGCTGCGAATGTCATCGCGCGTACGCAAAATGTAGATGCGGCTATTGATATGCTGGATAACGTGAGTGAGTTAACACCGGAACAACAAGCAATTGTCGTTCAAACGCAAGCCAATATGTTGGGACAAGCTAAACGTCATCAAGAATCTTTTGATTTAATGAGTAAAGCAGTGAACAATTTACCCACTTCGCCAGAGTTGATTTACGATTACGCGATGGCCGCAGAGCGTTTGGGCAAATTGGAATTGATGGAATCTGAATTACGCAAAGTCATTAGAATGAAGCCCGACTTTGCAGCGGCTTATAATGCGCTTGGCTATTCATTTGCTGATCGTAATATTAAATTAGAAGAGGCTAAAACCTTAATTGAAACCGCATTGAAACTACAGCCTAACGATCATTACATGCTGGATAGTTTGGGCTGGGTGCACTACCGTTTAGGTAACTTAGCAATGGCTGTAGAAAGCTTGCGCAAAGCTTATGCCGTGCAAGCAGACCCTGAAATTGCCGCGCATTTAGGTGAGGTGCTTTGGAAACAAGGCTTGCAAGAAGAAGCGAAGAAAATTTGGGGCTTAGCGCTGAAAGAGCACCCTGGCAACGCCATTCTTGTGGCGACGGCTAAAAAATTCAATTAAGCAGATAGCTAACCAGCAATTTATATTGTTACCGTTTTTTAGCTACTTTTAAGCTACAATCCATTTAAGTTAACCTCTTAAATGGATTTTTTTTGCGGCATTCTCGCTATTTTTTAACCCTGATTTGTCTGTTTTTAAGCGCTTGCGCTATCTTGACAAAGCCGCCAGTTGTTCAGCCTGCTGCGCAAGTTGGCATCCACCAACAACACCTCGCTAAATTGGGTAACATAAAAAACTTTTCACTAAGGGGTCGCTTGGGTGTTGTTACCCAAAAAAAAGGCTTCTCTGGCAGCATCCATTGGCAACATCGTGTGGCAGAAGATAACATCGATGTTTTCTCTCCTTTGGGTGGAAAAGTCGCGCACATTATTAAAACGCCGCAAAATGTGACCTTAACCACACAAGAAGGCCGAGATATAAGCGCTGAAGATGCTGAAAGCTTAACTGAATCGGCACTGGGATTTAGATTGCCTTTGACTGGACTCAGTGATTGGGCGCTGGGCAAGCCAAGCGCTGGCAAAATTGATGCGCGCACATGGGACGCGCAAGGTCGTTTGCTGACACTGAAACAAGATGGCTGGGATATTGAATACGAAAATTACGCAGATCGTTATGGCGTGTTTTTGCCCAATAAAGTTGTGCTAAAAAGTGAGCAACTCAACTTAAAATTGCTGATTGAAAATTGGTTAAGTATTAGCCAATGATATTTAAATTTTTAGTATCAATCCTTTTTCGCTGTTAATCAGCACACGCATAAGCATGGAAGATTTTCAAATTTTTTTAGCGCCAGCAAAAATTAATCTTTTTTTGCATATTACAGGCCGTCGCGCAGATGGCTATCACACGCTACAAAGCGTATTTGCGCTGCTAGATTTTTACGACATTATTCGTGTTAAGTCTAATCATTCTGGCAACATTTCACGCATCAATACAGTACTTAACCTGTCAGAAAGCCAAGATTTAGCGATTCGCGCCGCGGTTACTTTGCAACGATGTACGGGTTGCAAGATGGGCGCAGATATCCATATTGAAAAACACATTGCAATCGGTGGCGGTTTGGGTGGTGGTAGTTCAGACGCGGCAACCGTCTTATTGGCGTTAAATCATCTATGGCAATTGCAGCTAACCCGACAACAACTGATGCAAATTGGCTTGACTTTAGGTGCCGATGTACCCGTGTTTATCTTTGGACAAACCGCATGGGCTGAAGGTATTGGAGAGACTTTATCTCCAATTATTTTGCCCGAATATAATCCAGATAATCATTATGTTGTGTTAACGCCAGAACAACCTGTATCTACTGCACAAATTTTTGCACATCCGCGATTGACAAGAGACACGAAACCATTGAAAATAGCGGACTTTTCAAGTGCTGCAAATGCTAGTCGTTTTAGTAACGACCTTGAAAAGATAGTATGTGAAGATTTTCCTGCAGTTGCATCCACTTTAAACTGGTTAAATCAATTTGGTGAGGCAAGAATGAGTGGCTCAGGCGCTTCAGTGTTTGTGAAGGTTAGTTCAAAACAAATAGCTGATGAACTTTTAGCAAAAAAACCTGCCAATGTAAGCGGTTTTGTTGCTAAAAGCTTAAATAAGCATCCGCACTATGGGTTAGCAAGTTAAGTGTTGTTATTAAACATTTGCTAACTGTTTTATTTTATTGGGGAGTCGCCAAGTTGGTTAAGGCACTGGGTTTTGATCCCAGCATCCGAAGGTTCGAGTCCTTCCTCCTCAGCCAAGATTTAGAATATAGATAACAGTCTATATCGAATAAAATAGCAAGCGTGTAGATTATGTGATTTACACGCTTTTATTTTTTTAAAACTTAACCCATTTTTTTGGTTAAGTTTTGTAATAATGTTAGATAACACCCGTAATTTGGTTGAATTTAAAGGGCGGCATTTTGAGTAACGGCAATATGATGGTATTTACAGGTAATGCCAACCCAGAACTTGCACAACAAGTAGCTGGACATTTGGGCATTGAACTTGGCCGTGCCGATGTAGGCCGTTTCAGCGATGGCGAGGTGATGCTGGAATTGCTTGAGAATGTGCGCGGCAAAGATGTATTTGTGTTGCAATCGACTAGCCACCCAACCAATGATACGTTGATGGAAGTGATGGTGATGGTCGATGCGCTTCGTCGCTCATCCGCTGGGCGCATTACTGCGGCTATTCCCTACTTTGGTTATTCGCGCCAAGATCGCCGTCCGCGTTCGGCACGGGTGGCGATTACCGCAAAAGTGGTGGCCAATATGCTCACCAGCGTTGGTGTAAATCGCTTATTAACCATGGATTTGCACTCAGACCAGATTCAAGGTTTTTTTGATATTCCGGTAGACAACATCTACGCCACGCCGATTTTGCTAGACGATTTATTGCTGCAAAAATATGAAGATTTAGTGGTGGTTTCACCTGATGTTGGCGGGGTTGTCCGCGCCCGCGCTTGTGCTAAACAATTGAATTCTGATTTAGCCATTATTGATAAACGTCGCCCTAAGGCTAATCAAGCCAAAGTCATGAATATCATTGGCGAAGTTGCTGGCCGCACCTGTGTAATTATGGATGACATGGTGGATACGGCAAACACGCTGTGCGAAGCTGCCGCAGCTTTGAAGAATCAAGGTGCAAAACGTGTGCTAGCTTATGCTACGCATCCCGTATTATCAGGGTCAGCCGTAGAGCGTATTATGCAGTCAGATCTAGATGAATTAGTCGTCACTAATACGATTAAATTAAGCACCGCATCGGCAAATTGTACAAAAATTCGCCAGTTAAGCGCTGCAGGTTTGTTAGCAGAAACCATTAAACGCATTAGCCAAGAGGAGTCTGTTAGCTCACTGTTTATGGATTAATACTAATCATTATTAGATGATTAGCAATAAAAGTTTAACCCTGTTTTCTGGTCGCGGAAAACAGTTTTTGTGTAGTACCGCTGTTATTTATTTAAACTTAACCAAATAAAAGCAGCAAAAATTAGGAGCAATAAAATGAGTATCGAAATTAATGCAGTCAAACGTGACGTTAAAGGTACGGGTGCGAGCCGCCGTGCACGTCGCGCTGGCAATGTACCGGGTGTGGTTTATGGCGCTGGTAAAGATGCCGTTAAACTTGAGTTAAATCATAAAGA
>JBKJRD010000033.1:0-31461 GCA_046594885.1 Methylotenera sp.
ACCACCACGAGATAAACGAATCACTACCATAGCTATAATTCTCTTTAATAGAAAAGGTTATGCAGAAAGGCGCGGATTATACGTGAAAAACTAGAATCTTGACAAGTAAAATATTTAATATAGCCAAAAATTAAGCATTTTAAAGTGTTAAGTAATGGGCTTTAATTAACGATTTCTGCGATATTCCAGCGCCAAACTGACTAATTCATGCTGTCTTTTTACATCCATTTTTTTGAATACATTTTTTATATACTGGCGTACGGTTTCCGTGCTAATACCCATCACTTCAGAAACTTCTTTTGCGCTTCTGCGCTCCGTAAGCAAGATAACGCATTCAACTTCTCGGCGTGATAGGCCAAATTCCGCACTTAACCGCTCGGTCCAAAATTCATAATTCAAGCTTAAATCTTTAACCAAAATCAACACGCTATGGCCATCTCGTCGCTCATCCACTTGTTTTTGCATGCGGCTAATCGATAAATAATAAGGCCTAGGATGCTTGCTGCGGTGAATGTAAATACTAACCGAACTATCTTGACTGTGCTGCGCGCCAATCGCGGTATTAATCGCATTTTGTAAGCGCACATTATCTGGCGCTAACTCGGCAGTTAATTGTTGGTTTACTACCGCCAAACCATTTTGATTTTTAAGTAATATTTCGGCGGCACTAGAAGCGAACAAAACCACTGCACGACTAGATACAATAATCAAAGCCTGACCTAAATGCGCCAAACCTTGCTCTAACATTTTAATGCGCCAGCTATTATCGTGATTAATTTGATCGGTCATTATTGGTTATATTGAACAGATGTTAATTATGAAGTTGATTCTAAGCTATTTTGTAGCGCGTGGGGTCTTGTTTATTCGCTCGTAAAAATCCTTCGCGGCGCAATCGGCAAGAGTCGCATTTTCCGCAGGCATGGCCTTGATAATCGGCTTGATAGCAGGAAACCGTCATTGCATAATCTACCCCTAGCTTTGTGCCCAAATGAATAATTTCTGCTTTGGTCATGTTAATTAACGGCGCATGCACGGTAATTTTTTGCCCTTCTACCGCGCTTTTAGTGGCCAAGTTGGCCATTTGCTGAAACGCTGCCACATACTCACCGCGGCAATCTGGGTAGCCGGAATAATCCAGCGCGTTCACCCCAATAAAAATATCTTGCGCGCCAAGCACCTCGGCCCACGCCAAACTTAGCGATAACATAATGGTGTTGCGCGCTGGCACATAAGTGACGGGAATGCCTGCAGGAATAGGATTGGCGCCACTTTCTGGCACATCAATATTATTGTCAGTCAGCGCCGAGCCGCCAAACAAGCTTAAATCCAGTTGTGCGGTTTTATGCATTTTTGCACCAAGCATAGCCGCTATATTCTGCGCGGCTGTCAGTTCTGCAATATGGCGCTGGTGATAATCCAGACTTAAACAATAACAATCGAAGCCTTGTGACTTTGCAATCGCTAAGCAAGTGGCTGAATCCAGTCCGCCTGATAAAAGTACAACCGCTTTTTTATTGGGGCTTTTTATGTTATTCATTTTAATTACTAGCATTAATGACTAGCATTTTTGGCGGCACGTTGCGGAAAAAATGCAATGCAAGCAACAATCATCACAATAAGTGCGATAGAAGCTGAATAACGACTGAGGGCCAAACCGCCTTGCGCAACAGGTTTGTCTAAGAAATCCCCCACAACCGCGCCAAGTGGGCGCGTGAGAATAAACGCAGTCCAAAAAAGCAGCGTTTTAGATAATGTTGTCAAGTAATGCGCGCCCACAACGGCTGCTAACAGCGCGCTAAAAATTAGTGCTGCGCCCACATAACCTAGTCCTGCCGTGTCTGCTGTCCAATCGCCCAGCGCAGTACCTAAAGTTTGCGAAAACATGATGGTGACCCAGTAAAACATTTCAGCTTTTGGTGAGCTAAGGCTGTTAATTGAAACCGAGCCAAGCGTTTTATACCACACCAATATTGATGCCAACAATAAGCCAAGCAATAACGTAGAGCCACCTGTATAGCCTATACCAAGCGATCTTGTGGCGTAATCGGCTAGCGTGGTGCCAACGGTGGTGGTGGCAATAATGGTTGCCCAATATAAATAAGGATGAAATTGTTTAGCCTTAATCTGTGCAACCACCGCCACTAAAAAGATAGCCGCAAAAATTGCGCTACTCAGCAAATAACCAAGGTTCATCGACATGGACAACGCATCACCAGCCGTTTCACCTAAAGTGGTGGCAAGAACTTTTATTACCCAAAAAATGAGCGTGAGTTCTGGCACTTTGCTTAAGCTTAAGTTTAATGCATTAGTTTGATTGGTTTGCATTTATCAAGCCTCAAAAAATTAAGCCAGTGTAAATTTGATTTTTTATTATTAGACACCTTGTTTTTCGCCCCAAAGAATTTTGTGGAGCTGAATTTGCATGCGCACGGGTAATTTATCCGCCAGTACCCAGCTTGCGAGGGTTTCAGCGGGCAAATCTTTAAAACTAGGCGAGAATAATATTGGGCATTTTTCGCTGAGTTTAAGCGCATTAATTTTAGCTTTTGCCCAATCGTAATCTGCACGATTGCAGATCACAAATTTGATTTCATCTTTGGGCTTGATGTGCGCAATATTATCCCAGCGCATATTTTTTTCTTCATTTGACGCCGGTGTTTTAATATCTAAAATAATCGAAACGCGCGCATCCACAGGCGCAATATCCATGGCGCCACCCGTTTCTAACGATACGCTGTAACCCGCATCACATAAAGCTTGCAGCAAACCATAACATGCTTTTTGCGCCAGCGGTTCGCCACCTGTAACGGTGACAAACTTGCTACCAAACTCAGCTACTTTCTGCAAAATATCTACCGTTTGCATATTGCTGCCACCACTAAATGCATATGCAGTGTCGCAATAAGTGCAGCGCATGGGGCAACCTGTGAGGCGCACAAATACCGTGGGAAGGCCAATGCGTGAGGTTTCACCCTGTAGTGAATAAAAAATTTCGTAAATTTTTAATGCCATATTTCAAATATTCGCTCGTGTAAAAAAGCAAAACGCCAACGATTAAGTTGGCGCTATTTTACCGCTAAAAGATGGTTAAGTTAGTGTTTCACAGCCTTACTTTAACGCTTCTAGCATTTTCAAACGCTTTTGCGCGTTAGGGGTCACTTCAGCATCTGGATACTTAACCACTAAATCGCGTAAAGTTTTTTTGGCATTAGCAACCTGCCCGAGTTGAATTTGGCTATTGGCAATGCTGTACATCGCATCAGGCACTTTTGGGCTTTGTGCATGTAAATCAATGACTTTTTGCTGAGTGGCAATGCTAGATTTATAGTTTTTCAGTGCGAATTGTGCGTAGCCCATTGCATATAAAGCATCTGCGGCAAACTTACTATTCGGATACTCCTTTAAAAATGCATCAAACGCATCAAAAGCCTCTTTATGTTTAGCCGACTGACTTAAACTATCAGCTTGTGCATATGCAATGGCATCTTTTTCCTCCACCACAACTGGCGCAACAGGTGGCTGCGTAACGCCAACGCTCTCTATTTTACGTAGTCTGGTATCGGTATCAGTATATAAGTCTTTTTGGCGCTGTTGCGTTGAAACAATCGTATAGTTTGCTAACTCTAATTCGCCTTTTAAGTAAGCTAATTCTCGCTTAAGCATCTCAATTTGATTTTGCATATCAGCCAACCCTTGGCCATGCACAACCGCTTCAATGGCTAACAGGCGCTTTTCGATTGCCTCCTGCATTTTCTTGATATCCCGAATCGCGGCTTGGTTGACATCAAAATTAGTCTGACTTTTGGTTTCTACTTCTAAAATCTTTTTGCGGGCTTCTTTGTCGTCAAACAAAGCAGCTTGGCTGTTGATTACATGACTTGCAATCAACAGCATCAGAAGATTTTTAAGCAGATTTTTAATACTAGAACGAATCAACTTGATTACTCGCCTTGATGCACGATATCAACACGACGGTTTTTGTCACAAGCGTCGTCAACACAGTTTTGTGTGGCTTTTTCTTCGCCATAACTAATTGTTTCAATTTGACTATCTTGTACGCCTAGTAAATTAAGTGCTTTTTTGACTGCCACTGAACGACGTTGACCCAACGATAAGTTGTATTCGCGTGTGCCACGTTCATCTGTATTGCCTTGCAAAATCATTTTCGCACCCGAATTTGCTAGCATGTATTTGGCGTGTGCCTCAACGATTGGGCGGTACTCGGCCTTAACTGCATCGCTGTCAAAATCGAAATAGATATTACGCTTAGATAAAATGTTATTAGGGTCGCGCAAAGCACTATCGCCATTGCCGTTAGCATTGCTGTCAATCATCACTTCTTTAACACCGCTAGAATCGGCGCCAGAATCAGCTGAACCAGCGCTGCTTGATGAGGCAGATGGGCTTTTGTTTTCTACTTTAGCGGGCGTGATTGGCGTGCTCTTACAAGCGACCAGCAGTACAGCTAAACCCAATGCCATGGCTAATTTAGTGTTTAATGCAGTTTGATTTTTCATTTTTTCTCTCCTATTTGTTGCCCGAATTGGGAATTAACTTAATACAATTATTCAACGCGCATGCTGACAGTGTCAATCGTTTGGGGTGGTAAATCAATTAACTAGAGGACCCCAAGCAGGCTCACGTACATCGCCTGTTGCATCGTTTAAACGTTGACGCACGCTTCCATCTGACGAAACAGCCGCCAAAGCACCGCGTCCCCGCACTTTGGTTGCATATAAAATCACACGGCTATTGGGCGCAAAACTAGGTGACTCGTCTTGGCTACCTTCTGATAATAATTGCACTTGTCCAGTGCTTAAGTCTTGTAAAGCCACTTTGAACTTACCGCCATCGTTACGAATATAAGCCAAAAACTTGCCATCTGGTGAAAGTTTTGGCGAAACATTATAATTCCCTTCAAAGGTCACGCGAGTGGGTGAGCCGCCACCGACTGGCACTTTGTAAATTTGCGGTTTTCCGCCACGGTCCGAACTGAAATAAATCCAGTTGCCATCGGGTGAAAAAACTGGCTCGGTATCGATGGCTGTGCTTTTGGTGACTAATTTTAAGCCACTACCGTTGAGGTTAATCGTATGCACTTGTGAATTAGCGCCGTAGGTTAATACAATCGCGAGCTTAGTGCCATCAGGCGACCAGGCTGGCGCGCTGTTATTGCCTTTAAAGTTTGCTAATAACTGTCTTTTACCGGTGGACAAAGATTGTACGTAAACAATCGGCTTTTTCTTTTCAAAAGATACGTAAGCTAATTGAGTGCCGTCTGGCGACCAAGCAGGTGAGATAACGGGTTCATTCGAAGAAACGACGGTTTGCGGATTAAATCCATCGGCGTCGGCTACTTGCAAAGCGTAGCGCTTGCCAAGCTTAGTCACATAAGCAATACGCGTTGCAAATATGCCGGCTTCACCGGTTAATTTTTGGTAAATCACATCTGCAATTTTGTGTGCAGTAGCGCGTATTTGATTAGGCGAGACCTGATAATCCACACTGGCTAGTTGCGTTTGCTTTAATGCGTCCAACAATTGAAAGCTTACTTTTAAGCGGCCACCAGCAATTGATTCTACATTACCCACAGTCATCGCCTGTGCTTGCAAAGCTACCCATTCCGCGTAATTAATTTGCGCAGCTGATGTGGGCAAATTGGCCATGCCTCGGGTTTCTAACACCCGAAATAAACCACTACGTTTTAAATCGGCAATCACAATTTCACTGATATTATCTTTGGTTATTGCTGCGTTGCCAAAAGGCACAATCGCAATTGGAATCTGTTGTGCGCTACCGCCACTAATTTCAATATCCAGTGCGGCGTGGCTGGTAATGCTAATAAAAAAACTGGTGATAAAAGCGATTATTTTCAATACGTTCATTTTCTTTTAGTAGTTAACTGTTTAAAAAGTTCAATTTTATTCTACTGCATTAACGGCTTGATGCCATGCTATTTACACTTTTATTACAATTTTTACGCTTTATTTACATTACTCATTTGGTTTAAAGCGCAGGTTTAAATTTCTAAATTTAGCGTAAATGGCAGGGTCGCTTGGTAATGGTAAAGGCTGTGATGCAGTAATGGCGCGTTCAACTGCGGCATCACATGCACTACTGCCACTAGATTTAATGAGTTTTGGCGCATTGGTTAATTCACCCGTAGGCAATAAAGCAATATCGAACCGCAACTCTGGATTACCATCGCCGCATAAGGTTTTGTTCACATTACCACGAATTTTAGCCTTAATTTTATCCGTATATTCGCCAATTATACTGGCACTGGCAGTAGAGCTAGCGGCATTTTGCTGTTTATCGCTTGAAGAATCTGCTTCTGATAACAGTTGTTCCTGTAATTTTTTTAATGCCTCATCTTGTTTCTGAGTTTCCTTTTTCTCGCGTAACTCTTCCTCACGTGCTTCTTGCTTAATCTTTGCCATTAAAGTTTCATTTTTTTTCTGTTCAGCTGCCAGTTTTTCTTTCATTAACAACTCATTTTTCTTTTGTTCTTCTTTCTTTTTTTCAAGCACAATATCGACTTTAGGCTCTATTGGCTTAGGCTCTTCTACTTTAGGCTGAATAATTGGCTTTTCTTCTATGATTAACTTTGGCTCCGGCTTTGGCGGTATTTGAACAATAGGCTTAACGCTGGGCAATTTATCCCATAGTTCAACTTCTGTCACATTCATGACAGGATGTGCAGCTTTCCAATTAAACGAAACGAGCATTGCCCCTAATAGCAACACATGCACAGCAACTGCTAAACCGCCCGCTTTCCATGAATCTGTATTTTCGTGCTTTCTAATCATCAATTGTTAAAATACTGTTGTTTGTAAAATTAAGGTGCTGGTTTAAATAACAAGCCAACTTTATCCACTTTGGCTTGTTTTAATAAATCCATTACTGCAATCACTTTGCCATATTGGGTTTTTTCATCCGCCGCTACCACGACAGAGCGAGGGTTATTTTCGCTATCTTTAGTATTCAATTGTTTTTTGATTTCAAATAACAGTTCGTCGCGTTGTAATTTTTTGCCTTCTATTTCCGTCATGCCATCTTGCTTAACAGTCACTACAATTGGCGCTGCTGTCTGCTTTAACGCTTGGCCTACTTTGGGCAAATCGACCACACCCGGGTTAGTCATCGGCGCTGTCACCATAAAAATAACCAGTAATACCAACGTCACATCGATATACGGTACGACGTTAATTTGGTTCATCATGCGGCGTTTGCGAGTGCGCGCCATCGCTTAACTCTTTCTTTGCAAAATATTGGTGAATTCTTCCATAAAGCTTTCATAGCGCACCGATAACCGATCAACGCTGGAAGCAAACCGATTGTAAGCAATCACCGCTGGAATAGCGGCAAACAAACCAATGGCGGTAGCAATTAACGCTTCTGCAATACCAGGTGCAACTTGGCTAAGTGTAGCTTGTGCCACGCTGGATAAGCCGCGAAATGAGTTCATAATGCCCCATACTGTGCCAAATAATCCAATATATGGACTCACCGAACCAACGGATGCAAGAAAAGGTAAGTGCGCATCTAGGTCATCTAGCTCGCGGTTATAGGCCGCGCGCATGGCGCGACGTGAGCCTTCCATGACATCGCTTACTTCCATCCTACCTTGTTGTTTATGGCGGACAAACTCTTTAAATCCTGCTTCAAAAATACTGGCCATCCCTTGCGATTTACGGCGACCTGCAGTAACGCTATCGTATAATTTATTTAAATCACCACCCGACCAAAATTTGTTTTCAAAATCTTCAGATTCAGTTTCAGCGCGTTTAATGGTGGCCACTTTAATAAAAATATACCACCAAGAAAATAAAGAAGTGATGAGCAAAATCACCATGACCAGTTGCACAGGTAAACTAGCACCTGCGATTAATGTAAATAAAGACATATCATTTGCTACATTCATGCTAACTCCATCGTTTGTTTTTGCATCACGTGTTTTACAGCAAGCGGTATAGGCATGGGTTTAAAAGTTAACGCATCAACACATGCCAATTTTACTTCTGCTTCTATTAATTTCTGTTGCGCTAACTCAATTGTTTGTAAAAATGTGATGCCAACATGTCCCACTTTAGCGATTAAGCTGCTAATTGTCAGTAAATCATCTAATTTAGCAGATTTTTTGAATTGGATTTGCATACTATGCACGACAAATACACAATTGAATTGTTGCAGTAAAGTGGTGTGCTCAAAGCCCAAAATTCTGAGCCATTCTGTGCGCGCGCGTTCCATAAAGTTGAGATATTGCGCGTGATAAACCACGCCACCTGCATCTGTATCTTCATAATAAACACGTAAAGCCCACTGGTGTGAATTTACTGCTGCCAAGCTTCACCTGTTACTAAAATTTTAGGAATAGGCAAACCAAAATGCTGATAAGCTAAATTAGTTGCCATACGGCCACGCGGCGTGCGCATTAAGTAACCTTGCTGAATCAAGTAAGGCTCTAACACATCTTCTATGGTATCGCGTTCTTCACCAATCGCCGCGGCTAAGTTATCTAAGCCCACTGGACCACCACCGAATTTTTCCAGCACCGCTTGCAACAGTTTTCTATCCATCACATCAAAACCCAAACTATCGACATCTAACATTTTAAGCGCTGCGTCTGCCACCTCACTGCTGACAACGCCATCTGATTTCACTTGCGCGTAATCGCGTACGCGGCGTAATAATCTATTAGCGATACGCGGTGTACCGCGTGAACGCTTTGCCACTTCGTGTACGCCAGTATTGGTAATTTGCACAGCTAGTAAACCTGCGCTACGGTGCACAATTTTACCCAATTCTTCTGCGGTATAAAACTCTAGCCTTGACACGATACCGAAGCGATCTCTTAGCGGATTGGTGAGCATGCCTGCGCGCGTGGTAGCGCCAATGAGTGTAAACGGTGGCAAATCCAAGCGCACACTTCTGGCTGCTGGGCCTTCGCCAATCATGATATCCAGCCGATAGTCTTCCATCGCAGGATATAAAATCTCTTCCACCACAGGACTTAACCGATGAATTTCATCAATAAATAGTACATCGTTGGGTTCTAAATTGGTGAGCAAAGCGGCTAAATCGCCTGCGCGCTCTAACACTGGGCCTGATGTTTGGCGTAAGTTAACACCCATTTCACGCGCAATAATATGTGCTAAAGTGGTTTTACCTAAACCTGGCGGGCCAAATAACAATACATGGTCTAAAGCTTCACTTCTGCCGCGCGCGGCATGGATAAAAATCTCTAGCTGGCCACGCGCTTTTTCTTGGCCGACATACTCATCTAGCGCTTTGGGGCGCAGCGCGCGCTCAATGGCTTCTTCTTGCGGGCTGGCTGCTTCTGGGGCAATAAAACGATCAGTTTCTATCATAGTAGCTAAATGGCGATAAACGCGATGCGCGTGAATTAAACACCATTATGCGTTTAATTGCGAAAAATTCTCAATCAATTTTTTAATGGCGACTGGTGATCCTAAATACATGCCTTGCCCATAATGCACACCAATGGCTTTAAGTTCTTTCAAAATCGCTTCATTTTCAACAAATTCAGCAACCGTTTTAATATTCATCGCCTCTGCCACACTATGAATCGAGCGCACCATGGCGTGGTCAATTTTATTAATATGCATTTCTTTGACAAATGCGCCGTCAATTTTCAGATAATCTACTTCAAAGTTTTTTAAATAGGTAAACGATGACATGCCGCTACCAAAATCATCTAGCGCAAAGCTGCAGCCTAATTTACGCAATGCCGCAAACAGGCTAATGGTATTTTTAAGATTAACAATGGCTGCTGTTTCGGTAATTTCAAAACAAATCGATTTTGGTGGAATGGCGTAAATGATCAATTGCTCGCGAATGTAGCCCAATAAACTCTTATCGCCTAAAGAGGTGCCAGACAAATTAATGGAAAACACATAATTACATTTATCAGCGCTTTTATCCAACATTTCGCGATAAGCCGCAAAGGTATTGCGAATGACCCAACGGTCAATATTGGGCATTAAATGATAGCGCTCCGCTGATGGGATAAACAAAGTGGGCAGTATAATTTGCCCATCGGTACTGATTTTACGAATCAGTACTTCGTAATGATGCTGTGCTGGCACTTCGATGGATAATGGCACAATAGGCTGGCAATACAACATAAACTGTTCATCATCAATTTCATCGGTAATATCAGAGATTGCTTCCACCTGAATGCGACGCTGAGCCACTTCAATATCGCCTGCGCTGAATAAAAAGCTTTGATTACGCCCAGCTTTCTTGGCCGAATAACAGGCAGAATCGGCTGCGTGAATAATATCACTGACATTATCGAAGCTGGCATTGATGACGACAATACCAATGCTCACGCCAATATTAAAGATTTTATCTTCATGCATAAATCGATAATCACTCACGATTTTGAGCAAGGCATTGGTTATTTGGCTTGCATCCGCTAGGCTACAGTTTTCCAGTAACAAACCAAATTCATCGCCACCCAAGCGCGCCAAAGTATCCCTATCTCGCATGCGATTATTAAACAACATACTGATTTGTCTGAGCAATTCATCGCCTGCCGCATGGCCGCAGGTATCATTCACCAGCTTAAATTGGTCTAAGTCCATGTAACACAACACATGTTGCGCATTCACTTCATACACATTTTTAAGGCTACGCTCTAACCTTACTTCAAATTCGCGCCGATTAATTAAGCCCGTTAAATCATCATGTTGTGCTTGGTGCCGTAGCATCACGGTTGCATCATTAATCTTTTCTTGCATGACGTCATAGGCATGTTTAAGGCTGTTTGCCATTAAATTAAAACCCTTTTGCAAGGTTTTTAATTCACCGCTTGAATTTTCCGTAATCGTGTGTGCAAAAATACCTTCGCTCACTTTATTCACAGCATGGGCAATTTCTTGAATAGGCTTAGTGATATGGCGGCCAATGCGCCACGCAATTAAAACGCTGATTAGCAAGCCCAAAAGGCCGATTAACACAATTTTTGTGATCAAATCTCGCTTTAAATTTTGCAAGCTTTGATTACTTAAATCGACATAAACCTCGCCAATTTCGATTGGCACTTCTTTTTCGGCAGCACTTTGTGGAGCATCTTCAGGACTGGTAAAATCTTCTATCTCGACATTGCTACGATAAATAGAGGCAGAAAAAATAACCCCATTTTCTTTTCTAAACTCACTAATGTTATCGACTTTAATTCGGTTGATTAAATCTTGCCGCAACGGTCTACCACTTAATGCAAGTACTTTACCTCTATTGTCGATAACCAGCACTGTTCTCAAATCTTGCTCGTTTAATAACGCTTGCTGCACCAGCTTTTGCAAAATCTGCCTATTGCCAGATATCACGCCGTATTCGGCAGCAGGTGCTAGTTGCGATGCAATAATTCGGCCGCGGTCACTTAAGGATTGGTTTAATACGCCGAATATATTTGAGATGACATAACCTGCTAAAATAATCGCGAACAGCATAGCGGGTATTGTGCCCAACAAAATCACTCTGGATTTAATGCCTAAGTCATTTAAATCCATGGGCTTAGGCTTTAAACGATTAAAGTTAAAACGTCTACCTTTTACATTATTCATCACCAGTTGCCTCAGCCTCTAACAATCGTGAGTATATTTGGCTTTCTGGCATCACATCGATATTTAGCGAGCGAGCCACTTGATAATTAATAGCAATAGTAAAATACTTTGGCGTTTGTGGGGGTGGTAATAGGCCAGGGGACTCTTGTGTATTCACTGCAATTTCTGCCGCTTGCTTAGCCAAATGCTGAGTATTACTGTAAACCGCTGCTAACGCCCCTGCACGCACATAAGATTGCGAATAACCGAATACTGGTTTTTGATGTCTGTAGCTGGTTAATAAGATGGGTTGCGCCGTTTCACGGCTATACACCAATCGGTCTGGAATCGCCATTAATGCATCGTTATCCTCCAGCAGTTTTTGCAGCTTAGGAATCAACTCTGACTCTTGATTAATGCTTTCTATTGATATATTCATCGCGCTTTTTTCGCCTGCATCTCTAATTAACTCATTGTATTGCGCAGAGGATTTTCCTAACATAACACCTAAGTTTTTAATGTTGGGTAAGATAGTTTTAATTAACAACATTTGTCGGGCGTAGGGCTGATCTAAAATAATAGCGCTAAAGTTGCCCAAATCACGGTTATTACTGGCTAATAGACGATTAAAACTAGGTAAGGGCGTAAATACGCCTAATACTGGCGTCGTTATTTTTAATTTGCTGGCCACTGCCAGTGCCTTTACACCAAGCGCAATCACTAATTCGCTATTTTCAGCCACCTCTGTTTGATCTGTTTCTTGTAGATCTATCACCCTAACACGCAGGGCTGTATTTTTTGTAACAATTAACGCTTCCCTAAAATCATCGACAAATTGCAGATAAGATTGTGACGGTGTACTTAAAATAATGGTGACGCCAGTATAAGCATGAGAAATGCTTGGGCCGCAAAAAAGAATAAGCCCAGCAAAAATCGTTAGGTTTTTTGAGAAAATTTTGGTGTTAACTACGTTAAAGAACAAAATAAGTGTCTTTAAGCAGGTGAAACCTCATATTTGAATACATTAAAAATCAAGCCTCACGTTAATACGGGCACGGCGATTCAATGTGTTGTAGTCAGCAAACTCTTGATATTGATCGTTGAATAAATTCTCAATCACCAATATCACTTCACCCTTACATCGACCACAATTCAATTGACGCGCTACCCTAAGATCTGATTTTCGTATTAAATCAACTTTATTACCATCCCCTAAAAGGATAGCCTGACTGGTTTGAAAAACCGCAAGACTTGCATCCCATTGACGATTAAAGCGATGTGTGAGCAGCGCACTGAATGTATTACGTGGCGCAGCATCTTCAAAATCCCTCTTAAGGCCTTGTTGTGTTTCTCGGATATGCACATACGCATGATTCAGCAGCAGTCTGGTTTGTCGACTTAACTGCCAATTTGTTTGAAATTCTAAACCTTCAACTCTGGCGCTGCCTGCATTAAAACTGTGTCTAACGTCGTTAGGATTTAACAAAAAACTATTGGCAGGCGCGGTAAAATCCATACGGTCACCATCGCGAATCACATCATCAATTTGATCGCTAAATAACCTAACATCCAACTGTAATTGGCCGATTTTGCCTAGGTAGCCCAATTCACGCGAGATGATTTGCTCTGGCGCTAAACCGCCTTTGTTAGCCCTGTACTGAAAAATAAGTGCGTTGGGATTAGCCAAAGTAGTTGGAATAACCAAGCGGTCTTTAAACTTTTCTTCTACATAATTGGGCGTGCGTAGTGCACTCGAAGTGCCCAGCCTAAATGTGTGATTAGGGTGTGGTTTAAAATTAAAACTCACTCTGGGTGAAATATCGGTGCCTGTAAAGTCATTATGTTCAAGCATCGCACCCGCGTTAATGGTTAACTTTTCATGCGCACGCCATTCCACATGGCCAAAAAGGCGCTGCAAATTAAAGTAATCTGTTTTGGGCGTATCTAGATAAAATGGCGCGCGCAAGGAATCTTGCCTAAGGCTTGCGCCCCATACGGCGCGAATCTGCTTGCCTACAGCAAATGTTTGTTGCGCTTCGATATCAGTACGCTGTTGCGTCACGTCATTGTTGACAAATACATTATCATTAACCAATGCCGCGGCAACAATTGGCGCAGCGGGGTTTGGTAATGCTGCGATAATCGGTCTTAAATTGACAGAGGTCGTTTCGTCGTCAGATTTATCGTAACTGTGATAAGCCTGTAGAGTGAAATCGCTGGTATCAGAAATATTATGTCGCCAACGAATTAGGCCAAAATGATTGTTAATCTGCTTTGTGCGCGGCAAAAAAACAATTGGATCTTCTGCAATATTACCTTCTCCACGTGCACCATCGGTGATGCCAAACTCTAGCTCAATGCTGTTTGCTGGCGTCAACTGATAATCGGTTTGTGCACTGATAAACCGTGTGCGCTTGAAATCGTTGCGGTCTCGTAGGCCATCATCTTGACGATAAGCAGCGGTGAATCGATAACTAAAAGCATCCTGTCTACCTGCATGGCGATAAAAAACCTCGTTGCGCCCATTGCCATGCGTAGCCAGCACACTATTGGCCGGCGTTTGGTCAGGTGTTTGCGTGATGATATTAATCACACCAAAGAAAGAGTTGGCGCCATAACTAGCCGCATTGGGGCCACGCGTAACTTCAATGCGCTCAATATCAATAATGGCAATTGGTAGCTCGCTCCAATTAACGCCGCCAAATAAAGGGCTGTAAACTGAGCGCCCATTAATCATCACCTGCATATTGCCAGCATAAGCGGAAGTAATACCATGATAACTAACAGCGTGGTTAGTGTTGTACACGTAACCCGCGTTAACGCCTACGTACATGCCTGGCACTAATCGAAATATTTCGGGCAAATCGACAATGCCACTGGCGCGAATCGTTGCTTTATCAATAATAGTAACGGCCGAAGGCACATCAGCAGCAGCCTGCGCTAGGCGCGATACGGTTAAAATCCTTGGTACTTCGCCTATGTAATCATCTTCAGACAATAAATCTGCTGATGCCGTTTCTGCAAAGCCTAAGGAGGGGTTGATGCAAAACAGCATCGTGACGAGCCACTGAAGTGGGTGGTGATGATTAGCAGCGCCGTTCATATCTGCACTCTAGTAATTAAGCCGCGTTTTAAAATAATAACCACAAATTAGGTTTGGCACACCTTATCTTGTCGCCAATATTCGCCTATTAATTGGTTACTGACATTCAAGCTGATTTTAATTGAATAATTGACTATTGTTTAATTTATTACATTTATTACGCTTTTTTTTGTGTTAAGTAGCACTTAAGGTTATCCATTTGTATAGTTTCAGCTTTTAAAAAATCGCTATACAGGAATGTGGCAGCATTTATATTTTTAATATTGTTTGGCGATTAATTTACTTTAGATAGTAGCTTAAGCGATTGCCTGATTCCTTCTGAAACGGACAAATCTTTAGGTAATAATTTGATGGTTGCAAACGCTTCTTTATCGTTGTAACCAAGCGCCAATAAGGCATTCAATATATCACTGCTTGCTGATTTCGGTTGCGCAATACCAACACCGCTTACACCGTTAATCGAAAACTTATCTTTTAACTCAAGCAATAAACGCTCGGCGGTTTTTTTACCAATACCAGGAATACGCGTTAGCATTGCCACTTCTTGCAGGTTAACCGCATGCATCAAATCTTCAATAGTCACACCGCTTAAAATCGACAAAGCCGATTTCGCCCCTATGCCATTTACTTTAAGCAACTGTTTAAACGTACTTTTTTCCTGCTCAGAACCAAACCCATACAGCAACTGCGCATCTTCGCGCACCACCATATAAGTTAGCAACTGCACTTTTGCGCCAATTTCAGGCAAATTGTAAAAAGTGCTCATCGGCACTTCTACTTCATAACCCACCCCCGCGCAATCAATCACCACTTGCGGCGGTGTTTTTTCAATTAAAATTCCGTTAAGTCGTGCAATCATATCTTTAGCTTTTCATCAATATTTCAGCATTAACCGTTCTAAAATCAAAATATCTAAGTGAGAGAAGGCGTGTATTAAATTTTAATCGCGCGCATACATTAAGTATGTAAGCAATTGAAGTTTAATGCACAACACACTATCACAACGATATTTTGGTTTTAAACAAGCCTGCCATTCTTCACTCTAAAGCCTGCTGTTGCCAGCTTGCCCAAACCCTGCCCACCATGGGCGTGGCAAATGGCACATGCCAGCGCATCCGCAGAATCTGGGCTTGGCAGCCCTGGCAAATTCAGTAGACGTTTCACCATTTCTTGCACCTGTTCTTTCTGTGCATGGCCATTACCCACCACCGCCTGCTTCACTTGCAAAGCGGTATATTCCGCTACCATTAAATTGCGTATCACTGCTGCGCTAATCGCTGCGCCACGTGCTTGCCCAAGCAACAATGTCGATTGCGGATTCACATTTACAAAAACTTTTTCCACCGCCGCTTGCGTAGGATAGTAAGTATCAATTACTTCAAACAAACCGTCTAATATGATTTTTAAACGTGCTGGTAATTCTTCTCTATCGTCCTCACCCACTGTTTTATTTTTTTTGCCACTGGCAGTTTTAATAGTACCGCTGGCTATATAAGTGATTTTTTCACCTATTTTTTCAATCACGCCAAAACCTGTTAGCCTCAGGCCAGGGTCAATACCGAGAATTCTTATATTTTCCAAAAAACCGCCAAAAAAATGAAATGCGTTAAGTCAGACAAGGAGCGGTTTTCATTTTTAGTCTTCGATTACCGCTGTGGTATATACATCTTGCACATCGTCTAAATCTTCTAGCGCGTCTAATATTTTTTGCATTTTGATGGCATCATCGCCTGTAAAAACCGTTTCAACACTGGGTTTCATCAGCACTTCTGCCATCACGGCTTTTAATCCAGCCGCTTGCATGGCTTCTTTAATGCTTAAAAAATCGTTGGGTGGCGTAATCACTTCAATACTGCCATCTTCATCGGTAATAATATCTTCAGCGCCTGCTTCTAACGCAATTTCCATCACTTTTTCTTCAGAAGTGCCTGGTTCAAATAGCAAACTGCCACAATGTTTAAACATAAAAGCCACCGAGCCATCGGTGCCTAAATTGCCGCCAAATTTGGTTAGTGCGTGGCGCACATCGGCCACAGCGCGTTGTTTGTTATCTGTTAAGCAATCAATAATAATGGCGGCGCCGTTAATGCCATAACCTTCGTAACGAATCTCTTCATAATTCACGCCTTCTAATTCACCCGTGCCTTTTTTAATGGCGCGGGTAATATTATCGGCTGGCATATTTTCTTCTTTGGCTTCTGCCACGGCCGCACGCAGGCGCGGATTCATGGTGACATCACCGCCACTTAAGCGCGCTGCAACGGTAATTTCTTTAATGATTTTAGTGAAGATTTTGCCGCGCTTTGCATCTTGTCGGCCTTTGCGGTGCTGAATATTGGCCCATTTACTGTGTCCTGCCATGCTGATATCCTTGATTTTTTTGCATTGATATTTTGTATTGAGCAGGCTATTTTAGCATAGCTGACATCGCTAAAATTGACTCGTTTTAAGGGTTAAGTTTGGTCTGTTAATCAGATTAAATTGATGCATTAATGCGCTCTAATTGGTTGAATTTCAATTTTGGGATAAACCCGCACCAACAGCACACGCGGCCCCAGCATTTTTTTAACCACCACGGAAAACTGCTCAAACTCAATGCGCTGACCTTCTTTTGGTAACTCGGCTAATTTCCACAACACTAAACCAGCAACGCTATCTGCATCTTCCGATTCGATATCGATGCCCAATGTGCGCTCAAGCGTGTTGATAGATAACGAACCTTTGCCCAACAAAGATCCGTCATCTAATTTCGTCCATTCACTTTGCGATTGTCTAAATTCATCTTGAATATCGCCCACCAACGCCGACAATAAATTATCGAGTGTAATAAAACCAATGGGCGGATTATTTTTATAGGCGACAACGGTAAAGTGTGGTGAGCCGCGCTGCAATTTTCTAAACAATTCGGTTGCCAAGGTATCAGGCGAAACCTGTTTCACAGGGCGAATCAAACTTTCAATATTGGTAAAGTCGCTGTCTTTAGTTAGTGCGATAAAAATATCTTTAATATGCACAATGCCCATCACTTGCCCATCGCTATCTACCAACGGATAACGACTGTATCGATGCTGCACAATACGCTGCATATTTTCTTCAAAGGTATTTTCAGCCGATAACACAACCGCTTCATGAAACGGATGCATCAGGTCAGACACTTCTAGCTCTCTGAAATCAATGGCTTGCGCCAGCACTTTCCATTCAGATGAGCTAAAACTTTCATTCGGGTGCGAGCTGCGTAAAATGAGCTTTAATTCGTCTGTTGAATATTGCGCATCATGGCCAGCTTTGTTTTTTAGCTTTAAAAAGCTGATAATCGTATTTGAGCTTTTGTTTAATACCCAAATCGCTGGAAACATTAACCAATAAAATGCATACAAACCCGGCGACGTCCATAAACTCACGCGCTCTGCCATTCGGATAGCCAGCGTTTTTGGCACCAACTCGCCCAGTACGATATGCAGATAAGAAATGGTGAAGAAGGCCGCTACAAAAGCAATGCCATGGATGAGTTTTTGACTTTCTACACCCACGCTCACCAAAGCAGGTTCTATTAAGGCGGCAAAAGCAGGCTCACCCACCCAACCTAAACCCAGTGACGCCAAGGTAATGCCTAGCTGACAAGCCGATAAATAAGCATCTAAACTGCCGTGTACTTTGGCTAATATTTTGCCGCGCCAGCCCAGATTTTTTGCGATTGCGCGAACGCGCGTACTACGTAATTTAACGAGTCCAAACTCTGCGGCAACAAAAAAACCATTTAATAGCACCAATAAAAATGCCAGTAAAATTAAAAACAGGTTTGCACTCATCAATGTAAAACGCTTTTTTTATCATTAGCAAGCGTTCAGTTTAACACGAAGTGCATAGCAACAGCGGTGACAGAACAGCGCCAAGATTACGTCTTTTTGCTTGTTTAAACGCATTTAATTACGCTTTTTATTGCATTTTAGCCGTTAACTTAACCCGTTTTTTGACGTAATAAATCTATTCAAATTTGCTTTGCATTAATCTTGTGCCATGGCGGGGTCAACCGGTTTGTGTTGGCGAATGCTTAAATAAGAAATAATCAGCAATGAACAGCCAATTAACAACATGCCGATTGTCTCCAATTGACTGGGAATTTCATTGAGTTGTATCCACGCCGCAATCACGCCAATCACAGGTGCTAACATTGAAGCCATGCTTGCCACCCCTGCTGGCAATCGCTGTAAGGCATAAAGCCATAATAACCAAGCGAGCGCACCACTTAAAAATACATTAAACAACACCGCGCCAATAAAATATCCGGTCCATTGAATCGGCGGTGCTGGCACGATGAATGCAATTGCTACCATCGGCACCGAACCCAACAACATGGGCCAAGCGGTTAAATTGAGCAAGTCTAAATGTGGACTGCGTTGGTGTAATTTTTTAGAAATAATCGCTGATAACGCCCAAGAAACCCCTGATAATATGGCCAAAAACATACTGAATCCATCGGCTTTCATATTTGTGTTTTCAGGAAATATAAAGCGTAGCGGATCAAAAATGAGCAACATGCCAAACACGGCTGAAATCACCGCCAACCATTGCCAGCCTTGCACTTTTTCGCCCAACATCGGCCATGCAAATAGCATCACCCAAAATGGCATGGTATAAGTTAGCACTGCGGTTTTGCCAGCGCCGCCTTCCACCAATGCCCAAATCAGCAAGCCTGTAAAGCCAATAGTTTGCAACAAACCCAACGCCAACATGGTGGGAAATTCTTTTAAGGGCAATGGTCTTTTGCTGAGATAAATTACCACAAACAGCACGAGCGCACCTAAGAAAGTGCGTAGCGCGGCAAACTGAAAAGGCCCCGCGGATTGCAGGGCGATTTTCATCACCACCCAGTTATAACCCCAGATGAACGTTAATAACATCAAGGCAATAAAGGCACGAATGGTTATTTTTGTCGAATTTTGCATAGCATTAATGGCTGTACTTAACCGTTATATTTGCTTAAGTTTTTAATTCCAAATATGCGTAACTGCTTTCCAAGCGCCATCAGCTTGTTTGCGGTAAACCACTTGTACATTGCCACCAAACGTTTGACGCACGCCATCTGCACCAATCATGGCGCCCGCCCAATGACCATATTGATACGCTAAATTGCCATCTGCAACGGCTTGGGTTAACGTCAATTTGTGGTCAATAATACCTGCTTCAATTAATCCTGCAAAAAAAGTTTCAATCGCTGATATGCCAATTACTGGCGAGCCGGCTGGCGCTGGCATCACTATTGCATTTGTATCATAAAGTTGCGCGATACCTGCTGCATTTTTACTGTTAAACGCTTGGTCAAACGCTGCGTTAATGGCTAATATTTCTGTTTGAATCGTTGTCATTTTATTTACTCTCTTTAATAAAAAATTGATGGTTTTAAGGGGTTAAGTCTGATTTATACCAACGCAGGAATGCCCAGATTAATCAATCCCAATAACTGCTGCAGTTGTAACCGTTTTTCAGCATCCAATGCCTGCATGCATTGTCTTAAACGGCGATAATAATCAGGCATCACCACATCTAACTTGGCTTGGCCAGCAGCAGTTAACTGAATTTTTACGCTGCGCCTGTCTTCTTTTGCAAATACTCTGGTGACCAAACCGCTTTGCTCTAAGCCGTCTAATAAGCCAGTCATCGTGGCGCGTGTTACGCCCAATTTATCGGCTAAAATTGATGGGGTAGAAGTGATTGATGCTTCGCGCATCAGCAATATCAACACCCACCAGCGACCTTGCAACAAATCGTGCTTGCTCAAGCAAGTGTCTAATGCCAGCGATAAATCGGTCGCCACGCGCAACAAATATAAAAACCCAGCAATAGCGGTTACATCGGCATCGGGATAGCGCTCGGCAAATTTATCCAGTATTTCTGATGTTGGAAGATCTCTTAGTTGCAGCATAATTAGCTTCATTATAGTTAGCCTCCTAATTATGTCAACCATTTTATATTTTTACTATTTAGATATTGGCTAATTTATTTATCGGTGTATATTTAATCTGACAGTCTGCGGGAGAATATGATGAAAACATTACAGCAAGTTCTGAACGAAAAAGCGCACAAAGAGATTATTAGCATTGCGCCAAATCGTCCTGTGTTTGATGCGCTAGTGATTTTAGCGGAATATAAAATCGGCGCATTGGCGGTTATGCAAGATGGTGAATTGGTTGGTATTTTTTCTGAGCGCGACTATGCGCGCGAGGTGATATTAAAAGGCCGCTCTTCTAAATCTACGCAAATTTCTGAAGTGATGTCGCACAATGTGATTGCTTGTGAGCCTGATGACTTAGTGGATTTTGCCATGAGTATGATGAGCGAAAAACGCATTCGGCATTTGCCTGTGGTGCATGAGGGCATCGTGCTTGGCATGCTGTCATTGGGCGATTTAGTCAAAGAAACCATTGCTTATCAACAGCGCTTAATTAAAGAGCTAGAGCAATATATTCTGAGTTGATTTAGCTTTTGTGCCACTTTGGTGATGCTAAGCTCATGAAATTACGTAAGCTTAGTTAATACCAAACCGCATTAACAGCGTGCAACAGTTGGCGCACAATGCAGTCATACCAACAAGCAACAAATAAAATGAAGTTGAGTGATTGTTTGTTGTGAAACCATTTTATTAATCGAAAAAAGGAGATTTATCATGTGGACAACACCAGCAGCTACTGAAATGCGTTTTGGCTTTGAAGTGACAATGTACGTAATGAATAAATAAGCCTTATTCGCTTAGTCAAAAGGGAGCTATTGCTCCCTTTTTTGTTGCGATTGAATGGTTACTTAACCCATTATTTGCATCAATTTTTCGATTCAAACTTAATCGGCGATCACTTATGTCGGCCATCAACTTAGTCATCCATTACTTAGTCACCTATAATTTTAACCAGCACACGCTTTTTGCGCCTGCCATCAAATTCACCGTAAAATATCTGTTCCCACGGGCCAAAATCCAAACGGCCTTCGCTAATCGCCACCAACACTTCGCGCCCCATAATTTGCCGTTTCATGTGCGCATCGGCATTATCTTCGCCTGTATCGTTGTGGCGATAACCGCTCACTGGTTCATGCGGCGCCAAGCGCTCTAACCATTGCGTGTAATCGTGATGCAAGCCGCGCTCATCATCGTTAATAAACACGCTGGCGGTGATATGCATGGCGTTCACCAATACCAAACCTTCGCGCACGCCGCTTTCGCGCAAACATTCATTAATTTGCTCAGTAATACGAATAAACGCCACACGTGTGGGTGGATTAAACCAAAGTTCTTTGCGATAGCTTTTCATGATTAACCTCCTAATTGATACGCAATTTTAGCATTAGCTATGGTTGGTCGGGGTGACTTAACCCATTATTTTAGCCAATAAAAAAGCTTCCCGAAAGAAGCCTTTTTGAACTCATGTAACCATTTACTCAAGTCTTAACTTTTTACTTCTACCGCATGTGTAAAGCTTTTTCCTTCGTTATCTGTCGCTACCACTTCTAATTTTCCTGGAACAGTTGGCACAAAGTTAAATTTAAAATAAGGGTCTTCTGCCGTGCCAACGCCCACATCCACCGTCATCACTGGTTTGCCATTATATTTAAATTCGGTTTTATTGATATAAAAAGCTGGTACAAAACCTTGCGAAACTAAATCGCGCTGTAAGCCCGTGCGCATCACGTGTTTAATATTAAACGTGGCCGGCACGACCGCACCAAATTGCGTGGGCGTTTGTACATTCATTTTAATTCTGCCCGCTGCTGCACGCGTGGCCGCTTCATCGTTTTCTACCGTGCCACCGCAACCGCCAGCTGCACGAATTTCACGTGAGGCTAAATATAATTTTCCATCAGCCGTTTCGCCTACCAAACGCACGTAAGCATCTGTTTCAAAACGAATACGCGTTGATAAATGAAAGTCGCCCAAAGCATCAGTTAAATGATAAGTGGCGGTTAATGGAATCGGGTTAGCATCGACAAATGCGTACAGTTTTTTAATTTTAACGCCATTGGCAGCGGCATTATCAATACTGTAGGTAACAGGCACTTGCGCACCACTTTCAGCGCGACGTGGCGCTTCAATCTTCATAAAAGTCACTTCGGTCATGGGGCGTTTTTCAAAAAAAGCCTCTTTCATCACCGGCCATAATTTAGTATCTGGCTCAGCCATCACCTGTGCACTTGCACTCAAATATAAGCCAAGCGCAAATATTGCAGGTACTAACAATTTTTTTGTTTTCATCTTATCTCCAATCCTGCATGACCGCAGCATAAACACCTAAACTATAACGTATTTGCTTAATTTAGGACTACTTGATGCTATTTTAGTTTGATTGCAAAACTTGTATGTGATGCGAGTCACACAACAAACTTAACTACTATAAAAGTTAACCCAAAAAATTGGTTAAGTTTAATGGCGAAACTCCTCAAAATTCAACTCAATCCCATTGCCAGCAGGATCTTTAAAGTTAATTTGTTTAACGCCATTCATTAATGTGCGCGTGCTGTATGCAATTTGATGCGCAGTCAAATGCGCTTCCATGGCGGGCATATCGGTGCAAGTAAAAGATACATGGTCGTAAGTGCCATTCACATGCAAATCTGGCGCGCCAACACCTTTATTGTATTCCGCCAAATGCACCACATCGTTATCGCCAATATACAGCCAAAAACCATAACTGGTTGTTGCCGTGCGCGGCCCCACTTTTAAACCCACAATATCGCAATAAAAATCGCGCAAAATATGCATTAAGTCGCGATTGGCACGCAAGTTAATATGGTTAATTTCGGTAACTGGCACATTGACTCATTTAATGATTAAGCGTGATTGAATATCAAACCAATAGTCTGGCTTTCTATGAAGATGTCCAATTGCAATTACTAAGATAACATCATCAACTTTTGAATATATGATGCCATACGGAAATCGTTTTAATTGGCAACGCCTTGTTGTTTTAGAAATTGAGTGCCAAGCATTCGGCCATAAGCATATACGATCAAAGCTCGTCAATATTTCAAGCAAAAACACCTGTCCCAAGTTAGGTGCTTGCGCGTGGTAATAGTCTATCGCCTCATCAAGCTCGTATTGTGCAGGCGCTAAAAAGCGGATTTGCATATCAGCGATATTTCGCAAGCACCTGATTTAAGTCTAGAACATTAATTTTGCCAGCACTATAAGCTGCTAGCCTATCTTCCACTTCTTTTGTCCAGAGCGCATCAATTTCAGCATCAGGCTTATCAACAGAAGCTAGCAAGGCATCTATTAGCTCAATTTTTTCGTTCGCCGACAAGTGGTTTGTTTGTTCAATTATAGCTTGGGTAGTCACACTCATTTCATCAATCCTTTGCTCTACAGTGTAAAGTTGTTATTAATAGCATTTTACGCCGCTGGGTTTTGTGAACGCACACGTATATGCAACTCTCTCAACTGCTTCTCATCCACCTCATTTGGCGCATTGGTCATTAAACATTGCGCACGCTGGGTTTTTGGGAAGGCAATCACATCGCGGATTGATTCTGCGCCCGCCATTAATGTGACCAAACGGTCTAAGCCAAACGCTAAACCACCATGCGGTGGTGCGCCGTATTGTAAGGCATCAAGTAAGAAGCCGAATTTTTCTTGCGCTTCTTCTTTGCTGATCTTAAGCGCGTTAAACACTTTGGATTGCACTTCTTGCTTATGGATACGCACGGAACCACCGCCCACTTCCCAGCCGTTTAGCACCATATCGTATGCTTTTGATAAACATGCACCTGGGTTAGAAGTTAACAAATCTTCGTGACCATCTTTTGGCGCGGTGAACGGATGATGTAAGGCGGTCCAGCGGTCGTTTTCTTCGTCGTGTTCAAACATGGGGAAATCGACCACCCACAAAGGCGCCCAAGCACGGCCATCGACATTACCTTTATCGTGACCGACTTTTAAGCGTAACGCGCCTAATGCTTCGTTTACTACTTTGGTTTTATCTGCACCAAAGAATACGATATCGCCATTTTGCGCGCCGGTGCGGTCAATAATCGCTTGTAATGCAGTGGCGTGAATATTTTTAACGATGGGGCTTTGCAAGCCTTCTTCATTCAACTTTGTCACATCGTTAATTTTGATATACGCCAGCCCTTTTGCGCCGTAGATTTTGACGAATTCGGTGTATGCATCAATCTCGCTACGGGCAATCGCCGCGCCGTTTGGCACGCGCAAAGCAGCCACACGGCCGCCAGCCATATTGGCAGCGCCTGCGAATACTTTAAAATCCACATCTTTCATAACATCTGAAAGTTCGGTGATTTCTAAAGTCACGCGCATATCAGGTTTGTCTGAGCCGTAACGGTTCATCGCCTCAGAAAAACTCATGCGCGGAAAAGCAGCGGGTAAATCTACGTTTTGCACTGACTTAAGCATTTGTCGAATCATTTCTTCGACAATATCCATAATCTCGTTTTCACTCAAGAATGACGTTTCAATATCCACCTGCGTAAATTCTGGCTGACGGTCTGCGCGTAAATCTTCATCGCGGAAGCATTTGGTGATTTGGAAATAACGGTCAAAACCTGACACCATTAATAATTGTTTGAACAATTGCGGTGATTGCGGCAATGCAAAAAACTGACCTGCATGCACACGGCTTGGCACTAAATAATCGCGCGCGCCTTCTGGCGTGCTGCGCGTTAACATCGGCGTTTCTATTTCAATAAAACCGTTGTCATCTAAATAATCGCGCAAAGTTTTAGCGACGCGATAACGCAACATCATGTTTTTTTGCATCGCTGGGCGACGCAAATCGATATAGCGATGCTCCAAGCGAACGGTTTCCGTTAAGTTTTCGTCATCCAGCATAAACGGCGGCGTAAGCGAGGCGTTTAAAATCTCGATTTCAGTCGCAATCATTTCAACTTCGCCAGTCGATAAGTTAGCGTTTACTGCGCCTTCGGGGCGAGCGCGTACCACGCAGGTAATTTTTAGCACATATTCACTGCGTACCGATTCGGCGATTTTAAATGCAGCAGCCGTATCAGGATTCACCACAATCTGCGCCATACCTTCACGGTCGCGCAAATCAATGAAAATTACGCCGCCATGATCGCGTCGGCGATGCGCCCAGCCGCATAAGCTAACAGTTTGGCCAATGTGGCTGCGGTTTAAATGGCCGCAATAATGTGTACGCATAGTCATAAAAATAAATTTCGTTAAAAAATAGTGTTAAGTCAGTTAATGATTAAAGAGGTAATTCGCGTGTTTTGCGGTCTTTTGGCGTTAATGTGCCCATGCTAATAATATATTTTAATGCTTCGTCAACGCTCATATCCAGCTCAATCACATCGGCTCTTGGTAACATCAGAAAAAAACCAGAAGTCGGGTTTGGCGTGGTTGGCACATAGACGCTGACATAATCGCCGACCAAGTGATTACTCACATCGCCGCTAGGAATTCCTGTTAAAAATGCAATCGTCCAACTACCTTCGCGTGGATATTGTATCAATAACGCTTTGCGAAATGCATGACCAGACCCTGAAAAAAGCGTATCTGAAACTTGTTTAACGCTAGAATAAATACTTTTGACAAATGGCACGCGCGACAGCAAATTTTCCCATACCGCAATCACTTGCTGGCCAAAAATATTGGTTGCAATCAAGCCTGTGACAAAAATAATCAACAAAGTGAGTATTGCACCCAAGCCTGGCACATTAAAGCCAAATACATTTTTTGGCTGCCAAACGGCTGGCAACAATTGCAGGCTTTGATCCATGGTTTGAATCAGCGTGCTCACCACCCAAAGGGTAATAAACAATGGCACCAATACCAGCAAACCAGTAATAAAATATTTTTTCATCGAATTTAATGGTTAACTAATGGCAAGCGCAGCCGGTTTTGCAGGCTGCAGGTGCATCTGCTTTGGCTGTTTCACTTTTGGTTTCGCTCTTGCTTTCACTTGAAGTTTCGTTTGCAGATTCTCTCAAAGGTTTCTTGGCGGGTTTATCTTTAAAATCGCTTGCATACCAGCCGCTACCGCTTAATTGAAAACTAGGCGCCGAGAGCATTTTATTGAACGTTTCTTGATGGCAATTTGGGCATGTGGTGGTGCTTGCATCGCTAATTTTGCGCAGCAACTCTAGCTTGTGGCCGCAACTTGAACATTGGAAATCATAGATTGGCATGATTTTTACTTAATAAATGAATATAATTTTTGAAGACAAAATTATAACTGAAACAAGCGAATTACTTAATTATAATTTTTAATAAACAATGACTTAGTTAAAACTAAACACTTTAAATTGCTCAGCTTTAACTTAACCAATTAACTTCGCCTATTGTGCTATGCAAGATTTAAAACGGTATGTCATCTTCAAAATCATCAAAATTACCCGCTGGTTTAGCTGGCGCTTGCTGATTTGATGGTTTTTGCGATGCGCTTTGCTGTCTTGGTTGTGATTGATTAAAATCATCTGCTGGCTGGCCTTGATCCATGCCGCCATCATAGCTGGCGTTTGAACTACCGCCATCTTTACCGCCTAGCATTTGCATACTATCTGCAATAATTTCGGTGCTATAACGTGTTACGCCATCTTTTTCCCATTTGCGGGTTTGCAAGCGGCCTTCCACATACACAGGACGGCCTTTTTTAAGATATTCGCCTGCAATTTCGGCTAATTTGCGATACATCACAATATTATGCCATTCGGTTTTTTCTTGCTTAACGCCAGACTTATCTTTCCAGTTTTCAGTCGTGGCGATACTAAAATTCGCCACTGCTTCGCCGTTGGGCATGTAACGCACTTCTGGGTCGCGGCCTAAATTTCCGACTAAAATCACTTTGTTGACTGATGCCATTAGTCTCTCCCTATCCATTTTAAAATATTCTGCTCTATTAACGTTTGGCGCTCAACGCTTTGCTGATTATTGACCTTCACAATCAACAGTTTTTCTTGGGCGATTGCAGCCGCTTCGTACACACCATCCATTTGCGCGACTTTGTTGGCCAAAGCCAGTGCTTGCAGCTCATCAAATGCCTCTAAATGATACATTTTTGTGCGTACAGCAGGTGGCGTTATCATACCAAAACTTAACACTAACCAAATGCCAATTAATATGGCGCAAAAAATAAATACCGCAGCATAACTAAAGCGATGCGATAAATAACCGCCCACCACTGCACCCAAGAATACACCAAACGATTGCGCGGTGCTGTGAATGCCCATCGCTGTGCCTTTGGATGCAGCAGGTGCCATTTTTGAGATGAGTGAAGGCAATGACGCTTCTAGTATATTAAAAGCAGTAAAGTAAATCAGCAAAGAAGCCACAACGCCCCAAAAATGATGAATAGTATTGGCAAACATTAATTGCGCCACCAACATCAAAAACACGGCGCCAATAAAAACTAATTTCAACTTGGCGCGCTTTTCGCCAATAATAATGACGGGCAACATTAAAATAAACGAAGCGATTAATACAGGCAGATAGATTTGCCAATGGGCGTTCACATGCATGCCGCTGGTTTCGGTTAAGGCAAATGGCACCACAATAAACATGGCCATTTGCGCGGCATGCAATGAAAAAGTACCAAAATTTAAACGCAATAATTGCTTATCTTTAAGCACTGCTTTTATTTTGCCGGGTGCGGTTTGCGCGTCGGAATGAAAACGGCTAGCAACAGGGTCTGGCACATAATACTTAACCACTAAAATAGCCGCAAAAGATAAAATGGCCGTCATCCAGAAAATGCCTGATACGCCAATCCACTGGTTGAGTAGCGGCCCAGCCACCAGTGATAAAGCGAATGTAATACCAATCGTGCCGCCAATCATCGCCATGGCTTTGGTACGATGCTCTTCACGCGTTAAGTCAGCAACCAACGCAGTCACCACCGCAGAAACTGCGCCTGCGCCTTGAATGGCACGGCCTACAATCACCATATAAATATCGGTTGCCAATGCTGCCACCACACTACCAATCACAAACAAAATCAAGCCGATATAAATGAGTTTTTTACGACCGAATTTATCGGATGCGATACCAAAAGGCAATTGCAGCAAAACCTGTGTTAAGCCGTAAGCACCAAGCGCCAAGCCAATTAATGTGTGATTACTGCCGCCTTCTAATGTTTCCGCATACACCGAGAAAATAGGCAATATTAAAAATAGCCCTAACATACGCAAGCCATAAATTGAAGCCAAGCTGATGGTAGAGCGCAGCTCGGACGGCGACATTTTTTCGGAAATTTGCATGGGACCTATTTTAATTACAGAATTTTATATTGTTGAAGCAGAATAATTTAGCTGAAAACACAATAATTGCGTATATTAACAGGTTGCCTTAATTTTCGATAAAGCTAGATGGAATATATCAAAATACGTGGTGCGCGCACGCACAATCTCAAAAACATTTCGCTGGATATTCCCCGCAATAAGTTGGTCGTCATTACTGGCCTTTCTGGTTCTGGCAAATCTAGCCTTGCTTTCGATACCTTATACGCAGAAGGCCAGCGGCGTTATGTAGAAAGCCTTTCCGCATATGCGCGGCAGTTTTTGGCGCGTATGGATAAACCCGATGTCGATTTGATTGAAGGTTTATCGCCTGCTATTTCGATTGAGCAAAAATCCACTTCGCATAACCCGCGCTCAACGGTTGGCACAGTCACCGAAATTCACGATTATCTGCGCCTTTTGTATGCGCGTGCAGGTGACCCAGAATGCCCTGAACACAACATTAAGTTAGAAGCGCAAACCGTTAGCCAAATGGTAGACAGCGTTTTAAATCTGCCAGAAGACACCAAGTTGATGATATTGGCGCCAGTAGTTGCGAATCGTAAAGGCGAGCAACTGGATTTATTTGAGCAGCTAAAAGCGCAAGGTTTTGTGCGCGTGCGTGTGGATGGCAAAATTTATGAAATGGATGATTTACCAAAGTTAACTAAAACGGTAAAGCACTCTGTAGATGTGGTGATTGACCGTATTAAAGTTAAAACCGATTTAAAACAGCGACTCGCTGAATCATTTGAAACCGCTTTGCGCTTGGCGGATGGCAAAGCAATCGCAGTTGAAATGGAGTCCGATAAGGAGCATTTATTTTCAGCCAAATTTTCTTGCCCCTTATGTGACTACTCACTTGCAGAATTAGAGCCGCGTTTATTTAGTTTTAATAACCCAATGGGCGCCTGCCCAAAGTGCGACGGCTTGGGCAATATCAGCTTTTTTGACCCAAAACGCGTGGTAGCATTTCCTACTTTATCGTTAGCCAGCGGCGCCATTAAAGGTTGGGATAAACGTAATCAGTTTTACTTTCAAATGCTGCAAAGTTTGGCAGCGCATTACCATTTTGACTTGGAAATGGCATTTGAAGAATTGCCGATTCCGATTCAAGATGTCTTATTAAATGGTAGCGGACGCGAGGTGATTGCGTTTAAATATTTGAATGAACGCGGTACATTTTTTGGCAAAACCCACACTTTTGAAGGCATTTTAAATAACCTGCAACGCCGCTACCGCGAAAGTGATTCAACCGCCGTGCGTGAAGAGCTGTCTAAATATTTAAACAACCAAGCTTGCCCAGAATGTAGCGGTACGCGTTTACGACGCGAAGCGCGCCACGTTAAAGTCGGCGGTCAAAATATTCATCAGGTGTGCGAAGTGCCGCTTAAAGTTGCGCTTAATTTTTTTGAATCATTACAATTGCAAGGTGCGAAACTGGCAATTGCAGACAAAATCGTCAAAGAAATTGAAAATCGTCTTAAATTTTTAACCAATGTGGGGCTGGAATATTTATCGCTTTCACGCTCTGCTGAAACATTATCGGGCGGTGAAGCACAGCGCATTCGATTAGCAAGCCAGATCGGCAGCGGCTTAACTGGCGTGATGTATGTATTAGATGAGCCGAGTATCGGTTTGCATCAGCGCGATAATGATAGGCTACTGGAAACCTTAAAACGTCTGCGTGATATCGGTAATAGCGTGATTGTGGTGGAGCACGATCATGATGCGATTTTAGCGGCTGACTATGTGATTGATATTGGCCCAGGTGCTGGCGAACATGGTGGCCAAATTGTGGCAGAAGGCACGCCTGCCGAAATTTTGGCTAACCCAAAGTCGTTAACCGGCCAGTATTTAAGTGGCAAAAAACAGATTGAATATAAAAAAATCCGCACAAAACCAGATCCAGCGCGCTGGTTAAAACTATCCAACGCCACAGGCAATAATTTGCGCGATGTATCGGTTGAAATCCCTGTTGGCTTGCTTACTTGTGTGACTGGCGTATCTGGCTCAGGCAAATCTACCTTAATCAACGATACTTTGTATCGCGTGGTTGCGCAGCATTTATATGGCAGCAACACAGAACCGGCAGCATTTGGCGAAATTGACGGCTTGGCATTTTTTGACAAAGTGGTCGATGTAGACCAAAGCCCGATTGGGCGTACGCCGCGCTCAAACCCTGCCACTTACACGGGATTATTTACGCCGATTCGCGATTTATTTGCAGGCGTGCCAGAAAGCCGAGCGCGCGGTTATGGGCCAGGCAGATATTCGTTTAATGTTAAAGGTGGCCGTTGCGAAGCTTGTCAAGGCGATGGCGTCATTCGTGTCGAGATGCACTTTTTGCCCGACGTATATGTGCCATGCGATGTGTGCAAAGGCCAGCGCTATAACCGTGAAACGCTGGAAATTAATTTTAAAGGCAAAAATATACGCGAAGTGCTAGAGATGACAGTTGAACAAGCGCATGGCTTTTTCAACGCACAACCCGTGATTTCACGCAAACTTAAAACTTTGCTGGATGTTGGGTTGGGCTATATTACACTCGGT